>JBEKFO010000001.1:0-69162 GCA_050013275.1 Roseiarcus sp.
ATGTGCGGCGCGCCCGGCGCCGGCAAATCGATGCTGGCGCAGCGCCTGCCTTCGATCCTGCCGCCGCTCAGCCCGCGCGAGCTCCTGGAAGTGTCGATGGTCCATTCGGTCGCCGGCGTGCTGGCCGGCGGCGCGTTGACCGACCGACGGCCGTTCCGCGCGCCGCATCATTCGGCCTCGATGGCGGCGTTGGTCGGCGGCGGCATCCACGCCAAGCCCGGCGAGATCTCGCTCGCCCATCACGGCGTGCTGTTTCTCGACGAACTGCCGGAATTCCAGCCGCAGGCGCTCGATAGCCTGCGCCAGCCGATCGAATCGGGCGAAGTGGCGATCGCGCGCGCCAATCATCGCATCGTCTACCCCGCGCGTTTCCAACTGGTCGCGGCGATGAACCCCTGCCGATGCGGCCAAGCCGACGAGCCGGGTTACGCCTGCCATCGCGCGCCCAACGCCCGCTGCGTCGCCCAGTACCAGGGCCGGCTCTCCGGCCCGCTGCTCGATCGCTTCGACCTGACGATCGACGTGCCCTCGGTCTGCGCCGCCGATTTGTTGCGACCGGCGCCCGCTGAAGGATCGGCCGAAGTGGCCGAACGGGTTCTCGCCGCGCGCCAGATCCAGAGCGAGCGCTACCGTTCGCTGGGGCTCGACGGGGTCGCCTGCAATGCGGCGGCGCCGGCAAACATGGTCGAGGCGGTCGCCGCGCCGGAGCCGGCGGCGATTTCGTTGTTGCGCGAGGCCGCCGAGAGAATGCGTCTGTCCGCGCGGGGCTACCATCGGGTGCTCAAACTGGCGCGAACCCTGGCCGATCTCGACGGCGGCGGCGCCGTGCGGCGCGCCCATCTGGCGGAGGCGTTGAGCTATCGGGGCGCGCAGGAACGCGCCGCCGTCGCGGCGTGATCCGCGCGGACGGCCCGCCGCTCGCCCGATCGCTCGAATTTCGGCTGTGACGGCAAGAGTTTCTCAACCGCGTCCTGTCATCCTCGCGGCGCTGGCCCCGGGGGGCCGGCGATGGGAATTGTCATGATCGATCCCTTGGCCGATTTGGCGCTTTTCGACCTCCGCGTTCTGGCGATCGAGGCCGGTCCGCTGCTGGCGCTCGCGCTCGCCATGGCGGCGGGGCTGGCGCGGCTGCGCCGCCGCGCCGAGCGGCGCGTGAGCCGGGCGGAGGCCGCCGCCGAATCCTTACGTGACGAAGTCTGGCGCCTGAAGGAGGCGGCCGCGGCGCGCGATCGCGCCGAGGCGGCCAACGAAGCCAAATCGCGCTTCCTGGCGACGATGAGTCATGAAATCCGCACCCCCTTGAGCGGCATTCTCGGGATGGCCGATCTGCTGCGCGACGCCAATCTCGACCCCGAGCACGCGAGCTATGTCGAAGCGATCCGCGGCTCGGGCGCTGCGCTCGCCAATCTCATCGACCAAATTCTCGATTTCTCCAAGATCGAGGCGGGGCGGCTCGAATTGATCCGCGACGCATTCGACTTGCGCAAGCTCGTGGAGAGCATCGTCGAGCTTTTGGCCCCGCAAGCGCAGGGCAAGGGTCTCGAAATCGCTGTCTCGATCGCCGCCGACGCACCGCGTTTCGTCGTCGGCGACAGCTTGCGGCTGCGGCAGGCGTTGACCAATCTGGCCGGCAATGCGGTCAAGTTCACCCACAGCGGCGGCGTCGGCGTCAGCTTGGAAACGACGGCGGACGGCCGCGCGCTGTTCAAGGTCACCGACACCGGCCCCGGCGTCCCCGGCGATCGTCGCGCCGCGATCTTCGAGGACTTCGAGCAGGGCGACGGCTCCAACGCGCGCCATTACGAGGGGACCGGCCTCGGCCTCGCCATCTCCAAGCGCATCGTTGCGCTGATGGGGGGCGAACTCGTCCTGGAAAACAATCCCGGCGGGGGCTCGATCTTTTCCTTCGCGATTCCGTTGCCGGCTTGCGCCGATGCGCCGCCGGAGGCCGCGCCGGTCACGCTCGCCGGCCGCCGCGCGCTGATCGTCGCCTGCTCGCCCTTCGAGGCGCCGGCGATCGCCGCTCGGCTCAGCGAGGCGGGCGCCGTGGTCGCGCGCGCCGAGGGCCTCGAGGACGGGCTCGCCGCGCTGAGCGCCGGCCCGAAGCCCGACCTGGTCATCATCGATTGCGCGCTCGGCGTCGAGGCAACCAATCGCCTGGCGCTCGCGGCGCGCGTCGCCGGTGCCCCCAAGAGCCTGGTGCTGTTCTCGCCGTTCGAGCGGCGCGCCTTCGGACAGAGTTCGCTGCAAGGTTTCGACGGCTGGCTGGTGAAGCCGGTGCGCGCCCGCTCGCTGTTTGATCGGCTCGCCAGCGAGTTCGCGCCCTCGGCAAGCGCGCCGGCCCCGGCGCCGGTATGCGCGCCGGCGCGCGCGATGCGGGCGCTGCTCGCCGAAGACAACGACATCAACGCCGTCGTCGCCCAGAAGGCGCTCCGGCGGCTCGGCTTCGAAGTCGCGCGCGCCCACGACGGCGAGGAGGCGACGCGGCTCGCCAGCGCCGCGACGCGCGGGCAGGCGCCTCGCTTCGACGTCATCCTGATGGACATCAAGATGCCTGGAATCGACGGCTACGAAGCGGCGCGCTGCATACGCCGAATCGAACGCGAGACCGGCGCCCCGCGCGCCGCTCTGATCGCGCTGACCGCCAATGCGATGGCCGAAGATCGGCGCGCCAGCGCCGCCGCAGGATTTGACGAATTCCTCGTCAAGCCGGTCGACCTCGCCCGACTCGCCGAAACGATCGAGCGCCTGCTGGCCGACGCCGCGCCGCGCCCCTCCCCGGCGCGCGCGCGTATGTCATAAATCTGTGCGAGTGGAGTGCTCTGAGCATAGTTTCGCCGCGGCGAATCGGGGGGAGCATTCATGTCGCAGAGGTCGTTCGCAAGGACGCGGGCGGGCGCATTGACGCTCGCGCGTCGACAAGTGCGCGATCTCATGGGCTTGCCCAAGACGCTCGGCGCGCTCGGCGCGCTGGACGTCCGTCTCGCCACCACGAGGTATGAAATTCGCCGCGCCCAGAAACTGCGCTATCGCGTGTTCTTCGAGGAAGGCGGCGCCAGAGCCGACGCGACGGCGCGACTGATCCGGCGCGACGTCTGTCGGTTCGATCGGGTCTGCGACCATCTCATCGTCGTCGACAACGCGGCGCCGCGCGCGGCCGGCGCGCCGACGGTGGTGGGCGCGTATCGACTGCTGCGGGGCGACGCGGCGGCGGCGAATTTCGGCTTTTACAGCGCCGGCGAATTCGACGTCGCTTCGCTCGTCGCCAGACATCCCGGCAAGCGGCTGCTCGAGCTCGGCCGCTCGTGCGTCGCGCCGGGCTATCGCGGCAAGCGCACGCTCGAACTGTTATGGCGCGGCATCTGGGCTTACGCGCGCCACCACCGCATCGACGTGATGTTCGGCTGCGCGAGCTTTCCGGGCGCCGACGCGGCCGCGCACGCCGACGCGCTGCGCTTTTTGCGAGGGGGTTGCTCGAGCGACGCGCTGTGGGACGTGCGCGCGATCGCCGGCCGCGCGGCCGAGCCGTCGCCTTGGGACGGCGAACCGCTCGACCCGCGGGCCGCGATCCGCGCCCTGCCGCCTCTGATCAAGGGCTACTGGCGGCTCGGCGCCAAATTCGGCCCGCAAGCGGTGGTCGACGAAAGTTTCGGCGCCACCGACGTTTTTGCGGTGATGCCGGTCGCCGAAATCGAGCCGCGCTACATCAGCCATTTCGGCGGGGAAGGCGCCGGCGCGGCGCTCGCCGCCTAGATGCGGGCCAACGCAAACGCGGGATTCCCAAGCCGATAAAAATGCTCTATTCAGGTGCGGCGCTTTTCGCGCCCGGCACCCGTAGCTCAGCTGGATAGAGCGCTGCCCTCCGAAGGCAGAGGCCACAGGTTCGAATCCTGTCGGGTGCGCCAGCTTTGCCAGGGACTTTCGGCAGCGTGTCCAAACGCGCGTCGGTTCCGGGGCCCGCGAGGCGGTCGCCCGCGCCTCTTACGAGTTCGACGGCTTCGCCAGACCGCAGGGCGGCGTGACGAGCTCCGGAGAGATCAGCCTCTCCCCGTCCGACCTCAAGAGCGTCTTCGGTCGGCTCGGCGTTCAACTCCTCACCGATGATGGCCGGCTGTTTGAGTTGCGGTTCTCCGATAAGGAGCTTCGCTACGCAAACGACGTCGCCCAGGTCGATGTGACCGGAGATCTTCAGGGTTCGCCGGCGGAATGGCGCGGCGTATCGAGGACGGAGCCGACTCGTGCGGCGCGGGGGGACAGCCCCGACACTGCATCAAATCGAAGCGAGAAGCCGGCTTCGATCTCGCGGCGGCGGCGGCGCGCCTCAGCCTAACGTTACGCGAACGCGGTGGACGGCGCCGTCGTCGACCACGCGCAGTCGCAACGGTCGCTCCAAAATTTCAACCCCGTCGATCTCAGCGAATCGGACGCCCCGGCTGACCCCAGCGGGATTGTCGACAACGATTTCGTATCGAGCGGACTGCCGCCGAACGCTCATCTCGAACGTCGCCCACGCCTTGGGAATGCACGGATCGAGATACAGGAAGGCGCCGCGGACGCGCAGCCCGAGAATGCTCTCGACGCCTGTGCGTTGCATCCAACCCGCCGAGCCAGTGTACCAAGTCCAGCCGCCGCGCCCGACATGGGGCGGCGCTGCGTAGACGTCGGCCGCGACGACGTAGGGCTCCACTTTGTAGCGAAGCACGTCGGTGCGGGTGCGCGCGTGATTGACGGGGTTGAGCAGCGAGAACAGGTCGGCCGCCTTGTCGCCGTCGCCAAGCGCGGCGAAGGCCATCAACGACCACAAGGCGGCATGGGTATATTGGCCGCCGTTCTCGCGCACGCCCGGCGGATAGCCCTTGATGTAGCCCGGATCCGATGCGGTTTTGTCGAACGGCGGCGCAAAGAGCAGCGCCACGCCGTCGTCGCGCCGGATCAGTTCGCGTTCGACCGCGCCCATCGCTTGCATCGCCCGCTTCGGCGCCGCCGCGCCCGAGAGCACGGCCCAGGATTGCGCAATCGAATCGATGCGGCATTCCTCGTTCGCCGCCGAGCCCAAAGGCTCGCCGTCGTCGAAAAAGGCTCGCCGATACCAATCGCCGTCCCACGCTTCGCGCTCGAGCGAGGCCTGCAGCGCGGCGGCATGCGCGGCCCATTGCACGGCGCGCCCCTGCTCCCGGCGCGCCTGAGCGAGTGGAATGAAAGCCGTAAGCGCCGCGTGCAGGAACCAGCCGAGCCAAACGCTCTCGCCGGCGCCCCTTTCGCCGACGCGGTTCATGCCGTCGTTCCAATCGCCGGTTCCCATTAGGGGAAGCCCATGCCCGCCAAGCGCGAGGCTGGCGTCGAGGGCGAGCGCGCAATGTTCGAACAATGTCGCGGTCCGATCCGAGACGACAGGAGCGAAGAAGCTGTCGTGCTCGCTAGGCTCCAGCGCCTGGCCTTCGAGGAACTGGACCATCTCGTCGAGGATGGCGACGTCCGCGGTGGCGTCGACGTAATGGGCGACCGCAAAGGCCAACCACGGGCGATCGTCGGAGATACGGGTGCGCACGCCCTGGCCGGAATGCGGCAGCCACCAATGCTGAACGTCGCCTTCGACGAACTGCCGCGCCGCGGCGCGCAGCAAGTGCTCGCGCGTCAGCAGTGGCTGCGACGCGGCAAGCGCCATTCCGTCTTGCAATTGATCGCGAAAGCCATAGGCGCCGCTGGCCTGGTAGAAGCCGGAGCGCGCCCACATGCGGCAGCTCAGCGTTTGGTAGATCAGCCAGCCGTTGAGCATGACGTCCATCGAGCGATCCGGCGTCTTGACGACGACGGCGCAGAGAATGTCGTCCCATTTGCGCGCGATCTCGGCTTCGACGGCGTCGAGATCGGCGGCGCGATAGCGCGCGACCAGACCGCGCGCCTCGTCCGCGCTCGCCGCCTCGCCAAGGAAAAAGACGACTTCGACGCGGCCGTTAGGCGGCAGTTCGATCTTCGCGCGCATCGCCGCGCAAGGGTCGAGGCCGGCGCCGACTTTCTTCGACAGCGGCGCCGCGCCGGCGAGCGCGGCGGGATCGGTGAGCGCGCCGTTGCGCCCGATGAACTCGCGACGATCGCCGGTCCAGTCGGTCTGAGCGCCGCGCAAGTCGGCGAAAGCGACGCGCGATCCGAAGCCCATGTTCCAGGGATTGCGGGCGAAGATCGCTCCCGTGACGGCGTCGAGCTCCGTGGAAACAAACGGAAGGGAGGCCGGACGCGACGGGCCGAGAACCCACTCGACATAGGCCGTCACGCTGAGCCGGCGCGGCCGGCTCGAGCGATTGGTCAGCACGAGGCGCGAAATCTTGATCGAAGCGTCGATCGGCACGTATTGCACAAGATCGGACGCGATCTCGTGCGCGACATGCTCAAATCGGCTGTATCCGCGTCCGTGGCGGGCCGTATAGGTCGCCGCAGCGTCTCGGATGGGAAGCGCCGTCGGGCCCCACAAGTCGCCCGTGTCGTCGTCTCGCAAATAGAACGCTTCGCCGCTTCGGTCGCTGACGGGGTCGTTCGACCAGGGCGTGATTTGGTTGTCGCGACTGTTGACGGACCAGGTATAGCCGCCGCCCTCGGTTCCCGTCTGGAAGCCGAACATCGGATTGGCGATGACGTTGATCCACGGCGCGGGCGTCGATTGGCCAGGCCCGAGGATCGTCACATACTCGGCGCCATCTCGCGCGAAGCCGCCGAGTCCGTTGAAGAATTCGAGGTCGGGAGGGCGAAGCAGGGACGGCGGCGGCAAAAGCGGGACAACGCGCTTCGGCGCGGCTCTCACAGACTCGATAGGCTCCAGGATGCGTTCGAGCTGCTCAAAGAGCCCGCCTCGCTGCGCCGGCAGGACGACTCGCGCGACGGAAGCCAGAAGGATTCGCGTTTCGGCCGGAATCAAGTCGGCGCGCAGTGCGAAAACGTGGCCCGCCTGGAGTTCCGCGCCGGGCTGGGGACGCGACTGGCTTGCCCTGACCAGGGTCTCGATCGCGATCTGAAGCTCCTGGACATAAGAGGATTTACGCTCGTTCAGGATAACGAGATCGACCGCGAGCTGTTTCATTCGCCAATATTCGTGCGCCTGCAGCAATTCACGGACGACGTCGATATTTTCGACATCGGAAATGCGCAGCAGCACGATCGGCAAATCGCCGGATATGCCCTGCGGCCACAGGCCGGACTGCGCGCCGCCACCCCGCACGATCGTCTCCGACGAAGGGCGCAACGCCGGCGCGGCGTAGATCACATGTCCCGCAAGCCGCTGAAACAACCCGGCTTCGCCCGCCGTCACGCCGAGATGGTGGAGTTGCACCTGCGCCTGCGTCCACGCCAACATCGAAGCGCGCGCGAACGCAGTGGCGTCGCGATGTTTGTCGACGCCGTCGAGGAGCGCCGCGCGGCTGGAGGCCGCGATGGTCCAGAAGGCCACGCGAACGGTCGCGCCCGGCGCGACGCGGATGCGGCGGCGGATCGAGAAAACGGGATCGAGGACGGCGCCGATCGAATTCGACAGCGGACGACTATCCATCACGGCAATGGGCGAGCGAACGCCGCGGCCGCGACCGAGGAATCGCGCTCTGTCGGTTTCGAATTCGGGGGCGCCGACGGCTTCGCCGTCGACGACGCTCAGATGCGCGGCCCAGATTTCCGGCTCGGATGGCGCCCGTCGTCGCCGCGTCGCCAGGATCGCGCCGACGTCGGTCAGATATTCCGTCTCGACGAACAGTTTGGAAAAGGCGGGATGCGCGATGTCGGCGCCCTGAGGCGCCAGAACGAGTTCGGCATAGGACGTGATTTCGATTTCGCGCATGCGGCCGCCGGAATTCGCGATCGAGACCCTGCGAACTTCCGCGTCGTCCTCGCCCGAGACGAGCACGTCCAAAGTCGTTATCAGAGAGCCGTCGCGACGCGTCACCTCGGCGCGGTCCTCATTGAAGATCACCGCATAGTCGTCCGGCTCGACGCCGCTCGGCTGGAAGCCCGCCGACCACGCCACGCCGCTGCGCACGTCCTTGACGAAGAGATAGGAGCCGAAGTCGTCGCAGGTCGCATCCTCGCGCCAGCGTGTCAGCGCCAGATCGCCCCAGCGGCTGTACCCCGAGCCCGCGGACGTGAGCATCGTGGCGTAGCGGCCGTTCGAAATGAGATGCGTCGCGGGCGTCGCCTGATGCGCGGCGCAAAACCGGCGTCCGCCGGAAGGTTCGACATCGCGAGCGCCGGCCGCCGACTTGACCTCCGCCGCCCAGGGGCGGGCGGCCGCGACGTCGCGCGGCATGCGCTCCTGCAGCAGCAGTTCGCTCGCCTTGACGATCGGCTCGGCATGGAAACGCTCCCGCATCACGCCGTCGAACAAGGCGTCCGCGATCGCGACGATCGTCATGCCCTGATGATGCGCCATGAAGGCGCGCACGATCGCGACGCCTTCGCCCTCGGGCACGCGCGCCGGCGTATAGTCCAGCGCATCGTAAAAGCCGTAGCGACCTTGCGCGCCGACCTCGGCCAAACACGCGAGATTGGCCACCGCGGCGCGCGGATCGACCATCGCCGCGAGAGCGGCGGCGTAAGGCGCGATCACCCGATTTTCGCCGAGACCTCGCTTCAACCCTAGGCCGGGAACGCCGAAGTTCGAATATTGATAAGTGAGCTCCAGGTCGCGCGCGTTATAAGTGGATTCGGATACGCCCCATGGCAGGCCGAGCTTCGCGGCGTAATCGATTTGGCGCCGCACGATCAGGCGGTTGGTCTGCTCGAGCAAACTCCCTGCCGGCGCGCGCATGACCAGCGAGGGCATCAGATACTCGAACATCGATCCCGACCACGAAATCAATGCGGCGCCGTGCGCGACCGGCGTCGCCGCGCGGCCGAGTCGGAACCAATGCTTGGCCGCGACGTCGCCTTTGGCGATCGCGAAAAAGCTGGCGAGCCGCGCTTCAGAAGCCAGGAGATCGTAGCAATTCGAATCGAGCGCGCCTTCCGGCGCGAGAAATCCGATCGACAGCAACTGGCGACTTCGGTCGAACAGGAAGCCAAAGTCCATCGCAAGCGCCATCGACCGCGCCATGCTCTCCAGGATCGAGAGCCGCGCCGTCGCGGAGCGAGCCGCCGCCGCGGACTGCGCGAGATCGTGGCGGTGCGCATCGATCGCATTCAGAGTGGCTTCAGCCCAGAACAGCATGTCGGCGCCGCTGCCGTCGCCGCGTTCGACCGCGAGCGCTCCGGCGATGTCGATCATGATCTCGGCGTCGGCGGAGAGACCAACGAGTCGAGTGGCGAGATCGTCGTCCGAAAGCGGCGCCTGTCGAACGGCGAGCGTCACCACGGCGAGCGCATCGTCGAGCTGGCGCAGGGTCACGGTCTGGGTCTGGCCGCCGTCGCGCAGGCGGGCGGACTCCGCGCAGGTTATGTCGAGAGCGTCGGCGACGCCGTCGAGGCGACGCTGCGCCGCAAACGGGCGGTCTCGCCACTCCCGGCACGCATTCGCCAGCGCGATGAGATGTCCAGCCAAGTTGCCGCTGTCGACGGACGAAACGTAGCGAGGATCGAGCGGGCGCAGATCGCGCGTGTCGTACCAATTGTAAAAGTGTCCGCGGAAGCGCAACAGGCCGCTCATCGTCGCCAGCGTCGCCTCGAGCCGCTCGATCGCCTGGTCGGTCCCGATCCAGCCGAAATCGCGAGCGCTGACGACCGAAAGGAGATAGAGGCCGAGATTGGTCGGCGACGTCCGATGCGCGATCGCCGGCGTCGGATCGTCCTGAAAATTGTCGGGCGGCAGCATGTTGTCGCTCGATGTGACGAAAGCCTCGAAGAACCGCCAGGTGCGGCGCGCGGTCCCCCTTAGCGCCTTTGCATCGGCGCTCGACATGGGCAGGTGAGCGGCCTCGCGGGGCGACAGGCTGACCCGGCGCGCGACGGCCGGCGAGGCGACCCAGAGCGCGGCGAACGGAAGCGCCACGGGCCACGACCCGTGGCCGAACGCCAAAGCGACGATAGCTCCGACGACGCCGACGACGATCGCCCCCGCCATTCGGCGCGTGAAGCCCGCGAGATCGAGACGAGGGCCGATTGTCGCCTGCGCGGCGGGAACCCATTCGAGCAGATGGCGCCGGGAGACGCGCAAGCGCCAGAGGGTGCGGCCGATCGCATCGGCCATCAGGCACGCCTGGTCCGCCAGGAACGCGATGGTCAGCGTCGAGAGCGTCAAGGCAAGGCGGAGATCGCCGCCGAGCGCGCGCACATGGCTCGACATCGTCACGCCCGGTCGTCGCGGCGGAATGGCCGCGACGACCGGGATGAGAGTCGGCAGCACAATCGTCAAAACGACGAATAGGGTCCAGATCAGCGCCGCGTGAAACGGCAAGGCCCAACCCGCAAGCAGAGCGAGCACTGCGGCCGGCGCCGAAAGCGTTCGGCGCAGATTGTCCAGCATTTTCCATCGGCCGATCGCGGGAACAGCGCTCGTCGCGCGCTTCCCGCCAGCTTGCGTCGGCGCGCGACCGAAGATCCAGGGCAGTAATTGCCAATCGCCGCGCGCCCAACGGTGATGGCGAATGGCGCCGACATCGTAGCGTGCCGGGAATTCCTCGACGACCTCGACATCGGAGGCGAGGCCGGCGCGCGCGAAAACGCCTTCAAACAGATCGTGGCTGAGCAAAGTCGAATCTGGCGCCCGGCCGGCGAGCGCGGCCTCGAAAGCGTCGACGTCGTAGATGCCCTTGCCGGCATAGGAGCCTTCGCCGAACAGATCCTGGTAGACGTCTGAAACGGCGGAGGCGTAGGGGTCGATCCCGCTCAAGCTGGAGAAGATGCGCTGGAACTGCGAGCCCTCTCGGCCGATCGGCAGCGAGGGCGTGACGCGGGGCTGCAACACGGCGTAGCCTTCCACGACCCTGCCGGCGGCTGCGTCGAGGCGCGGCCGGTTCAGCGGATGCGCCATCTTGCCGATCAGGCGGCGCACGGCGTCGCGCGGCAATCGCGTGTCCGCGTCAAGCGTCACCACGTAGCGAATATCGGTCGGCGCGACGGGCGTCCCGCCGCCGACGTCGATGAAGGTGGTGTCGGTCGCGGCGCGCAGCAGCCGGTTCAGTTCGTGCAGCTTGCCGCGCTTGCGCTCCCAGCCGATCCATCGCGATTCGCCTTCGTTCCAGACGCGGCGGCGATGCAGAAGCAGAAAGCGGGCGCCGCCCGGCGCCGGGCCATAGCGCCGATTGAGACGCGCGACGCCTTCGGACGCTGCAGCGACGAGCGCCGCGTCGCCGTCGGTATGTTCGTTTTCGGCGTCGGTCCAGTCAGAAACCAGCGCGAAATGCAGATCGCCCTCGGGGCTGGCGAGGTGATGGATCTCCAACCGTTCGATTTGCTCTTCGATGGCCTCCAGCGTCGTCAACAACGTCGGCACCGCGACGAGCGTGCGCAGGTGCGAGGGAACCCCATCGCGTAGTTCCAGACCGGGCAGCAGCGTCGCGGCGAAGCCGAGGTTGACCCCGCGATTGACCAGCGCGACGGCGGCGTCGATGGCGGGAATGGCGCCGAGCAGGCCAAGCAGACCGAGAGCGGCCAGGCTGATCCCGGCCGCGGCAAGGGCGAGCAGCGGCGGCGCAAGAAGTATCGCGGCGACGAGAGAAATCGCCGTCACATAGCCGCCGACGCCAAGTGACCGGTTGGCCCGGGCCACCCAATTTCGCATTGGTGGACGATAAGAGATCGCCGCTTCGAAAGCGCGGCGGCCGCCGGCAAGCAGATGGTAGCCCGGATCGCCGCGCCGCGCTTGCTCGGCCGTTGGGGCGGCGAGCCGCTCGCGACTCGCGGCGAGCACCGCGGCGCTGGCGATATCCAGCTCCGTGCGCTTCGAGCCGCGCGCGAGGTCCTCGACCGCGCTGCGATAGAGCGTGCGGGTCGGGAAATCCATATCCTCAAAGGGACTATCGGCGGCGAAAACGGCGTCGACGAGGCTCAGCCGCTCGAACAATTGCTGCCAATCGACATCGGAAATCAGGCGCAAGCTGGTGATGATGTTGCGCACGGTGACGTTGGAGGCGCCTTGTCGACGATGGACGTCGCGCACCACCGCTTCGGTTGTCGTGTCCTGGATCGCCAGTCGCTGGTCGAGCCATGTCAGCGCCGGCGTGATCTTCGGATCCTGGTCGCGCAATCGATGCACGAGTTGCACCGCCAAAGCTTCGGAAAGCGGCGCGCGCTCATGCGCGAAAAGGACGACGGCGACAGGCTCGGCGGGCCGTCCCCCGGTCCCGAGCAAACGGTCGGCGAGACTGTCCGCCACGGTGCGCGCCGCGCGGCTCTGCGTGATCTGCTGCGCGAGGCGTCCGAGATTTTCGACCAGCACGATCCGCAGCGTGATCGACACCGCCCAGAGTTCGCCGATGGTGAGCGGCTGCACCTCCTGATAGGCCCTGACATAGCGAATCAGCGTCTCGGCGTCGAAACGGCTGTCGGTGTGGGCGACGAAGGCCCAGGCCACTCCGAAGACGCGGGGGTAGCCGGCGAAGGGACCCGTGACGAGCTTGGGAAGCTGGCGGTAGTAGCCAGGCGGCAGGTCCGAGCGAAGCTCGCGAATCTGCTTCTCGACGAGATGATAATTGTCGACGAGCCACTCCGCCGCCGGCGTTATGGCGCGACCCTCGTTGATCGCCTTGACGATAGCGCGATACGCGTCGAGCAGAACGGCGCCATTGCCGGCAAGCCGCCGCGCCAGCGGCCGACCCTTGGTCGTCTTGGACGAAACGATCTGCGCGAGCGCAAGACTTCGCGCATGTTCCTCGAGGCGCTCGACGCCGAACAGCTCTTCGCGAATGGGCTCCTGGTTGTCCCAGGGCGACGACGGCCTCACGCTTTCGAAGGCGCGGCGTGCAAGAGCGTTCAATTTGACCTTTCCGCCGCGCAATGAGCGCGCGATGAGCCCGCGTGAGCGGTTTTCGCAGAAATGTCCGCGAAGTGAACGGGTCTTCCGCGATGCGAGCGGTGAACCCGGCAAAAGTGCTTTTCCCGACCGCGGCGGCGCGCCGGATCGTCGGCGTCAAAGCCGGTTCTCACGATGAAGAGTACGGGCGTCGGCGGCGATGGGAGTACGGATTCTTTCCCATCGCAAGCGTGCGGCGCGCCGGCTTGGCGCGTCGCCCCATATTCCGCATCCCAAAGTTTATCGGGCGGTCAATAATCCATCCCGCCCATGCCGCCTCCGGGCATCGCCGGAGCGTCCTTCTTCGGTCTTTCCGCGACCATCGCCTCGGTCGTGATCATCAGCCCGGCGATCGAAGCCGCGTCTTGCAGCGCGATCCGCACGACCTTGGCGGGATCGAGAATGCCGGCGCTGAGCATGTCGACATAGCGCTCGCTCTGGGCGTCGAAGCCGTAGGTCTGCGATTTCTCGCTCAGGATCCTTCCCACCACAATCGAGCCCTCGACGCCCGAATTCTCGACGATCTGACGGATCGGCGCTTCGAGCGCCCTGAGAACGATGTTGATGCCGGATTGCACGTCGGCGTTTTCATCGCTGAGCTTGCCGACCGAGGCCTTGGCGCGCAGCAGCGCGACGCCGCCGCCGGGTACGACGCCCTCCGCGACCGCGGCCTTGGTGGCGTTGACCGCATCGTCGACGCGATCCTTCTTTTCCTTGACCTCGACCTCGGTGGAACCGCCGACTCGGATGATCGCGACGCCGCCCGACAACTTCGCCAAACGTTCCTGGAGCTTCTCCTTGTCGTAGTCCGAGGTCGTCTCCTCGATCAGCGACTTGATCTGAGCGACGCGCGCCTCGATGTCCGACTTCTTGCCGGCGCCGTCGATGATCGTCGTGGCGTCCTTGTCGATGCGGACACGCTTGGCGCGCCCCAACATGTCGAGCGTGACCTTCTCCAACTTGACGCCCAAATCCTCGGCGATCAGGCCGCCCGAACTCAGAATCGCGATGTCCTCAAGCATGGCCTTGCGCCGGTCGCCGAACCCCGGGGCCTTGACCGCCGCGACTTTGAGGCCGCCGCGCAGTTTGTTGACGACCAGCGTCGCCAACGCCTCGCCGTCGATATCTTCGGCAATGATGAGCAGCGGCTTTCCAGCTTGAACGACCGCCTCGAGGAGCGGCAGCATCGTCTGCAGTGAGGAGAGCTTCTTCTCGTGAATGAGGATGTACGGATCCTCCAGCTCCACGATCATTTTTTCGGCGTTGGTGATGAAGTAAGGCGAGAGATAGCCGCGATCGAACTGCATGCCCTCGACGATGTCGAGTTCGGTTTCGGCGGTCTTGGCTTCCTCGATTGTGATGACGCCCTCGGCGCCGACTTTCTTCATCGCCTTGGCGATCATATCGCCGATCGACTTGTCGCCATTGGCCGCGATCGTGCCGACTTGAGCGATCTCTTCCGAGGACTGCACCTTCTTGGCGCGGCGCTCGATGTCTTTGACCACCGCCGTCACCGCGACGTCGATGCCCCGCTTCAGGTCCATCGGGTTCATGCCGGCGGCGACGAGCTTGAGGCCCTCGCGCATGATCGACGCGGCCAGAACAGTCGCCGTCGTGGTGCCGTCGCCGGCGAGATCATTGGTCTTCGAGGCGACTTCGCGCACCATCTGCGCGCCCATGTTCTCGAATTTGTCGGCGAGCTCGATTTCCTTGGCGACGGCGACGCCGTCCTTGGTGATATGCGGCGCGCCGTAGGACTTGTCGAGAATGACGTTGCGGCCCTTGGGGCCGAGAGTCACCTTGACCGCGTTATTGAGAATTTCGACGCCACGCAGCATGCGCTCGCGAGCATCGGTGGAATATCTTACGTCTTTGGCGGACATCGTTTTCATTCCAATCGTTGAGAAGCGGGCGTGAGTCGTTCAGGCGGCCTTCTTGGCCGCATGCGTGCGTTCGATCACCCCCAGAATGTCGGACTCTTTCATGATCAGGAGATCTTCGCCGTCGATCTTGACTTCGGAGCCGGACCATTTGCCGAACAGCACGCGATCGCCCGCTTTGACTTCGGGCGCAATGAGCTTGCCGCTTTCGTCCCGCGCGCCGGGCCCAACGGCGATGACTTCGCCTTCTCCAGGCTTCTCCTTGACGGTGTCGGGAATGAGTATTCCGCCCTTCGTCTTGTCCTCGCCCTCAATGCGGCGGATCACGACGCGGTCGTGCAGCGGACGAAATTTCATGGGGCTCGTTTCCGGTCGACGTGCAAAGCCGGCTCGAGGCAAGATGTCTCGGCTCTCGGCAAGAGTCTGACGCGTCGTGTAGATGGCTATCGTTGGCACTCGTTACAAGAGAGTGCCAACCCGCATTCGTGATGGGCGCTCGCCGTCAGCGCGTGCGATCGGCGCCGCCCGCTTCACTGAAGATCGCGGCTCGTTCTGTCGCTGGCGAGCTAACGGCGACGATTTCGTATTCCTTCGCGCTGCGCTCGAAGGGCTCGGCCTTGCTCTTGATGCGGTACGCCCGCGACCGGACGTCTTCCGCCGGCAGCACGCGCGTCACCTCATAGGGACCCCTGGGTCTCGGCAATGGCGTGACTTTTGTGTCGAAGTCCACGATTTGCCCGATCGCGAATTTATGCCGGGTCATGACTTGGCGCCTCGCTCAAGAAGAAAACATGAAAAAAGGGCCAGGAGCGATCCTGACCCTTCCCATCGCCGGACGAGCGGCGCAGATCCATCGCCGCCAGCGCCGGTACATCCGCGGTCGCCAGTCAGCATGATCCCTAGCCTCGTTCAAACGGCTTGGAGCTTATCCGCGGACATTTTGCCCGAGCGCGTGTCGGTGACCAGTTCGAAACTGATCTTCTGACCTTCGCGCAAGTCGCTCATGCCCGCCCGTTCGATCGCGCTGACATGAACGAAGGCGTCCTTGCCGCCGTCATCCGGCTGAATGAAGCCGAAGCCTTTTTGAGAATTGTACCACTTCACCGTGCCTATAGCCATGACGCCCCTCTTGGATGCCAGTATAACAACGCGACTTCGCGACGCGAAATCATCGTCAATTTTCGATTTCTGGGGGGAAGAGCGTCGCCCTGAGCCGATTGAATCGCTCGAGGCAAAGATGGTCCGGCCGAATTTCGAGCCGCTTATCTAGGAGCCCGACCGCACTATTTCAAGACCTACGTTCACTCGCGAACCTGCAATCAGGTCGGCCTACGGTCGAATTCGCCCCGGCAAGCCGGCGCGCGCATCCGATCAATGCGTTCGCGGGCCCCGATATTCCTTCTGACCGCTTGGTCTGGCGCCGAATTTTCAACCGGCGGCGATCAGGGTCGGGGCGGGATCAAGCTGTGCGCCAGTGGTCCCGTTTCGATCGGCATTTGCACCGCGCGAGATGATCCAATCGCTCGATTCTAATGAAGGGAGTGATTCGCGCGGTACGGACGCGAGGCGAGCAGCGCCTTCTCCGCGGCCTTAGACTGCTGGCTGATCGTTCGCCGACGCGGCTGTCGGTTGGATCGCGCCACCGCCGCGCTGTCACGACCGGGCGTTCTGCGGATGGTCGACGACTTTGAGAATCGTCGGCTTGAAAGCGAGATAGCGTTTCCAGTCGAACAGGCCGACCGCGCCCTCCTCCAAAGATCCGTGCACGAGACAGCGCACCCCTTGCGCGCAGGGGTCGCGGCGCGCAAGGAGCCACTCCATGACGTCGAACATCAACATTTTCGTCACGCCGTCGGTCAAGGCCGCGCCGTGGCCGATGAAGCTTTGCACCCAGACGAGGTCGCCGGCGCGCACGAGCATGGCGAAGGCCGCCAGCCGTTCGTCCGACCCGTCGGCTTGGAACGCCCCCCAGTTCAATCGCCAATGCCTGGGACACTCCGGCCAAGGCGCCGGCGCTTTTGAATCGACGAGATCCGAGCGAGGGCCGGCGATCGCCGCCCAGACTAAGACCCCCTTCGAACGCCGTGACTTTGAACCTGTGAGCTCATAGAGGCTCCGCTCGTACGAATGCGTGCCTACAAACCGCGATGTGTAACCCAACCGGCGCGCCTTGTTGGCGGAGCGATGATATTTTCCTTGCGTGAGCGTCGAGACGCGCTTGCGCCAAGACGCAAAGTCCGGAAATTGCTCGAGGTCGATCGTCATAGCGGTCGGCGTCAGCGCCCGTGCGGTCGGTTTTCCGGCGCGGGCGAAGGCTTTGACCGCGCCCCAGCTCAGCGGCACGAAATGCGCGCCGTGCGGGCAAGGGCAATCGGGCACAAGGCGCAGTTCGGCGATCGAAAGAGCCGATCGCCGCGCGAGGCCGAACTTGCGCAATCGCGACTTTCTCAAGGCGTGCAGGGGCCAGAGGAACATCCTCCTGGCGAGCAACTTCGCCTTGTGCGCCGCCCTGCCCAGCGTCGGCACGCTCGACAGCCGGGCGAGGATGGAATCTCCCATGCGGCTCGACCTCAATTCGCGGTTCCGGAACTCGGCGATATTCATACGATGTCACGATCCTCGAGCAAGCGCCCGCATGTTTTCGAGCGGAGATTGTCTGCGCGAGGATCGAAGGGGTTGAAACGGCGCGCGAAAGCGCGCTCGGCGGCGAGCCCCAGCCACGAAATCGCGCTTGCAACGCTTGCTCTCGTCGGCGCATAAACTCGGCAGCGCGGGGACTGTTTGAGGCCGGACGACGGATCGTCGACCGCCAGGCGGTTGCAGACCGGGGCGCGGCAAATGGGGGCCGGCTTTGAAGGGGATCGCGTTGTCGCTTGTTGACGGCGTGGTCGTAGAAGAGGGCCGCTTCGTGGCGTCGAGCCCCCACCCGTGGCTCAAGCTCGACGTCGATGCCTTAGCGATAGCGGATCAGTGGATTCGAATGACCTACGCGTCTGGCTTGCTTGAGCCGCTGGCGCGGCCGGTGCTTCGGTGCGTTTCCGCGGACGCGCATTATGATCAAGTCATGCCGGCCGCTCTCTTTGGACGAGCGTTCTGGCTCGGCCGCATTCCGAAAGGGAGCACAGAAATTTGGATCTCGCCGACCAACCGGTGCGGCGCTTTTTCATTTCGAGTTGAAGAACTGGAAACTGTAGGTCGTGTCGCGCTGCTTTGGCGGCTTTTCCGCGAAAGTCCATGGCGCGCTGCAAAATGCGTCGCAGCGCGCATCTTTGGACATCGCGAACTTGCCCGCCTTCATCTCCGCAGGGCTTTGTGCGCAACGCGGCTCAATCGCTACGACGCGTGGCGCAAGGCGCGACTGCGCCCTTTTGAACCCGCCACGTTCGACCGATGCGAAGGCCGCGCGATTCGCCAGCCTCATTTCCGCATTCTCGCGCAGAGGGATCGCGAAGCGCCGGAGGGCCTGAATTCCCTGCTCTCGCAGTTGTCCGCGCAGCCCTACCCCAATTGGACGCTTGGCGTCGTCGGCGCTCCGGCCCGGGGCGAAGAATCGGCCGCGGACGAAAGGCTGATGTTCGTCGACGCGCATGCGCCGCTCGGCGACGCGATCGCGCGGCTGGATGACGACGATTTTGTAATCCAATTGACTTCTGGCGATCTTCTGTCGGCTCTCGCGCTCGAAGCGCTGGCGGGCGCAATCGCTCGAGACGGCGACGCCGACGCTTTTTATGGCGATGAGGACCGTGTGGACGGCCATGGAGTCCATTGTTCGCCAAGGCTCAAGCCGGACTGGAGTCCGAGGCTTTGTGAATCGACGCCGTATTTGGATTCCGCGATCGCAGTCAAGGCGAAGGTGATCAAGGGGCTGGGGAGCGTCGGCGCGATGTCGCGCGCCGGCGACATTGCAAACCTCGGGGCCAAGTTGGATCCCAGCGCCAGCAAGGTCCGCCACATTCGTCGCATTCTGCTGACGCGTCGATCTACGCGGCAAGACCAGCGCGGACCTTCTCGATTCGAACGCCGCACTTTGCTCGACTCCGGGCGCGTCTCGTCGATGGACCGGCTAGCGACGATCATTGTCCCGACGCGCGATCGGCTGGACCTTTTGGAGGCCTGCGTCGAAAGCGTGACAACGCATGCGCGCGCGGAAAGCGTCGAGATCCTCGTTGTCGACAACGGCAGTGTCGAGGCGCGGACCAAAGCCTATCTCGCGAAGCTCGCGAAAGAAAGAAACTGCCGTGTCCTGCCGCTGCCCGGCCCGTTCAACTATTCTCAGCTGTGCAACAGCGCCGCGACAAAAGCGCGCACGCCATTTCTCGTGTTTCTCAACAATGACGTCGAAATTGTCGAGGCGTCTTGGCTGGAACGCTTGCTGGTCTTTGCCGGCCGGCCCGACATCGGCGCCGTGGGTGCGAAACTCCTCTATCCCAACGGACGCATCCAACATGCGGGCATCGTCGTCGGGATCGACGGGCTCGCCGGCCATTTTCAACGCGGCCTCGCGGCTTCATCTTCCGGATATTTCGGCCGATTGCGTTCTCCGCACGAAGTCAGCGCGGTGACGGCGGCCTGCCTAGCAATTGAAAGCAAAAAGTTTTTCGCTGTGGGCGGCTTCGACGAACGCAATCTCCCGGTCGATCTTTGCGACGTCGACCTTTGTCAGCGATTGACGGAGCGCGGGTGGCGCACGGTATGCGAACCCACGGTGCGACTGGTCCACCGCGAGTCCGCCACACGCGGCGCGAACGTTCGGCTTGACGATCGTTACAAGGCGCAACACGATTATTTTCGGGCGCGCTGGAGCGATGCTATTCGCGACGATCCCTATTTCCATCCGGCGCTTTCGCTGGATACGCTCTCTCCGGCTCTTGGTTGAGGATGCGAGGCCGTTCGCGCTTATCCGTCTGGGGATGTCGAAGTCGCGCGTCGAGACACGGGCAAATAGGCGAACGCGATGGCCAGAGCGGTTTCGAGCCGGTTGAAGACGGGAAACGATAAGAAAATGACCGACGTCGTCTTGGTTCTGGGGATGCACCGCAGCGGCACGAGCTCGGTCGCCGGCGCCCTGACGAAACTCGGCGGCGGCATGCCCAAGCACTTGATGGCGGCGGACCAAGGCAATGCTCGGGGCTATTTCGAGTCCGTCGCCTTCATGCGCTTTCATGATGAACTGCTGGAGTCGGCAGGCTCGAACTGGCGCGATTGGCGATTGTTCAATCCCGAATGGCGCCAATCGCCAGTCGCGGCGGATTTTCGCCGGCGCGCCAAGGAGCTTTTCGCGGAGGAATTCAACGGATCGGCGCTGCCGGTTCTCAAGGACCCGCGAACTTGCCGTTTTGCGCCATTCTGGCTCGACGTCCTGCGCGATATCGAGGCGAAGCCCCACATCGTGATGCCGATCCGCTCGCCTTTGGACGTCGCCCAATCGCTCAAGACCGTGCACGGACTTTCGCTGACCCATGGATTGCTGCTTTGGCTGCGGCACGTTCTCGACGCGGAGTCGCACAGCCGGTCGGTGGCTCGATCGATTTTCGCCTGGAAGGACTTTCGCTCGGATTGGCGCGGAACCTGCGACAAGATCGCCGCCGAAACGCATCTCTCCTGGCCGCGTCTGTCCGATCGGGCGGCGCGCGAAATCGACCGCTTTCTAACGAAGGAATTGGTCCACCACGACACCGACGACGCTGCGCTCGTCGCGCACGCCGACGTGCACGAATGGGCGGTGCGCGCCTACGAGGCGCTGCTGGAATTGGCGCGCAGTCCCCTTTCCAATTCCGCCCTGGCGACGCTCGACGACGTTCGTATGCTGCTCGATCAGTCGAGCAAGATCTTCGGCCGCCTTCTCATCGACAACGAGGTCGACTTGGAAGATGCGCGCGGCCAGGCGCAAGCGGCGATCGGCGAACGGGACGGGCTGCGCGCCCGCCAAATCGTGGAGTTGGCGGGAAAGGCGGCGGCTTTGGCCGCGCTCGCCGCGCGCGCAGAACAGGCGGAGAAGGCGCGCCAGGAGGCCGCGCGGGAGAAGGACGCGCTGGCGCAAAGTCTCGCCGCCGCCCTCGCCGAGCGCGAGGCGCTGCAGCAGTCGCGCGCAGGCGTCGCGGCGGAGCTGCAAGCGCGGCGGCAGGAATTGGCGGCGAAGGCGGCGGCTTTGGCCGAGCTCGCCGCGCGCGCGGAACGGGCAGAGAAGGCGCACGAGGAGGCCGCGCGGGAGAAGGAGGCGCTGGCGCAGAGCCTCGCCGCCGCCCTCGCCGAGCGCGACGCGCTGCAGGCGGCGCACTTCGCCGTCGCCGCGGAATTGGACGCGCGGCGGCGGGACCTGGACGAATTCGCCGCGCTGTCCGAGGAGATCGAGGCGGCGCTCGAGGAGGCGGCGCGGGACAAGGAGGGGCTTTCGCAGACCCTCGCCGCCGCCGTCGCCGAGCGCGAGGCGCTGAGCGCGGCGCACGCGGGCGTCGCCGCCGAGTTGCAAGCGCGACGGCGGGAACTGGAGGAGAAGACGGCGGTCGCCGCCGAGCAGACCGCCCGCGCGCAGGCCGCGGAGAGGGCGCGCGAGGCGGCCGCGCGAGAAAAGGACGCGCTGGCGCAAAGTCTCGCCGCCGCCCTCGCCGAGCGCGAGGCGCTGAGCGCGGCGCATGCGGGCGTCGCCGCCGAGTTGCAAGCGCGACGGCAAGAGCTGGCGGAAACGACGGCGATCGCGGCCGAGCAGACCGCCCGCGCGCGGCGAGCGGAGGCGGCCCGCGACGAAACGGCGGCGGCGAGTGAGGCGCTGTCGCGAAGCCTCGCCGCTTCGTTCGCGGAGCGCGACGCGCTCGATTCCGCCAATTCCCGGATCGTCGCCGAGCTGGAAGCGCGCCGCCAGGAATTGGCCGACAAGGCGGCGGCCGCGGCGGCATTCGCCGTGCGCGCCGACGCGGCCGAGGCCGCCCACGCCAGGGCGCTCGCCGAAGCGCAAAGCGTCCATCAGGCGCGGATTCGCGCGCTGCGCGCCGAACTCGTCGACGCCGAAGCGGCGCTCGCGCGCGCCAAGGCGACGGGCGCGCGCCGAGGCGTCGGCGCCTGGCTGATGCCGGCGAGCGCGAGCCGCCGCCGGCTCGCCAAGCGGCTGTTGCGCAGCGGCCTGTTCGACGCCGAATTCTATCGCGCGCACTATCCGGCCGCGCCGCCCGCGCCGCCGCCGGACGGCGCCAAGGCCGATCTCGCCGCGGCGGAGCATTATCTCGAAGAGGGGTTTTGCCGCGGCTATCGCGCCAATCCGCTGTTCGACACCCGCTGGTACCTGGAACGCTACGAGGACGTGCGCCGCTCGGGTCTCAACCCGCTGCTGCACTATTGGCTCCACGGCTGGCGCGAGGGGCGCGACCCCGGCCCCGGCTTCCAGAGCGAGTATTACCTCGAAGCCAACCCGGACGTCCGCGCCGCCGGCGTCAATCCGCTGGCGCATTACCTGCGCCACGGCCGGCACGAAGGCCGGCCGGCCGTGCGGCCGCCCGGGTGAGGCTTCGGGCCGGCGCCGATTTCCGCCGAGCGGGGAATTTCAACCGCTTGCGGGGCGGTTTTCTTCCGCGGCGCCGCGCCGATTGCGGGACCGCGCGGGTTGCGCTAGGGCTTGCAAAGCGGATGCGTTGTTCTTCCGCGAGCGTGGACGTTTGAGATGAAGAACCGTGATGACGCCGACAAGAAGGACGTAAGCGCGTATCCGCTGATCGCCTATGTTCATGTGCCCAAGACAGCGGGGACGACCGTCAAGAAAATTCTCAATGTTTGCGCGTTCGGCGGAGATGTCGTTGACGATCCTGCTTCATTCCTCAATCTTGCGCGTAAGTTCGCTTGGATTGGCGGCCACGTGCCACGTGACCACTTGGCGAGCGGGTTGATCTGGATCGATCGACCTATCGAATATTTCTCAACCGTTCGCGAACCTGCGATCCAACTCGTTTCCAATTTGAATTTCGCTTGGAAGCGAGCCGGCGAAGATCACTACTACGATCTGCATACCTTGCGCCAGCAACAGGTCGATGCCGAGGTGATGTCGACGGATTTCTCCGATCTTGCCGCTGTCAAGTCTCTTCTTCTGCGACGCGCGGAATATTTTCTGAATACGCAATCGTTGTACGTACTCGGCGCTGACTTTCTTTATATTTCGGACGATGAATTCGCACGCAGACTGGCGACGTACACGTATGTGGCGAACGACACCGACTTGCCCAAACTGTATCGGACGTTCGGTTTCGCGCAGCTTCCCGAAAACGTTGACGAAATCCGCGAAAATGTCGCCAAGCCTCATTTCGACGCCCGTATTTTTGACAGCCCCGAGATGCGCGAGTTTCTCGCTTACCATCACCGACACGATCAACGCCTTTACGCCGCGGTCCGCCGCGCCTCTTGGCCTGCCGAAGGGCGCCGCCCCTTCCGACCTGCGTTCTTGGGGGGTCAAGTCTTTACGTTCGAGAATTTCGACGAGCAGGCCTATCTATACTCCAATCCAGAGGTAGCGGCCGCTATAAAGCGCGGGCAGTTTCGATCCGGCCGCGCCCATTTCGAGATATTTGGCTACAAAGAAAATCGCATGCGCCGGCGGTGGGTGTTGCCCACAGCGCCTGCCTCTGAACAGAAAGCGACCGCGGCGAACTCCTACGCCTCGTCGGTCCTGGAGCGCCTTCGTGAGCGGCGCGGGGACCGTGCGCGAATCGTACCGGAATTGCAAACGCCGGACGCGGATCGCGCTAAAGCGGCAGTGCCCTCGGCCATCACGTAGTTGTAATCATATCGGAATATCGGTGGTCGACGCTTCCGATCAATCGCCCCTCGTCATCCACTGCTTGGGCAAATTCTAGTAGGGCCAAATCGAACGGCTGTTTAGAGAGACCCATGGGCATCTTCGGAAGATTGTCTTCAAGGAAGTCCAAAGCCATCAGTCGTTTGGCCGAAGAAATCGAAATCCTCCGCAAGTCGCCGCTGCTCGACCCGGTATGGTACCGGCAAACCTACCCCGACCTCCGCGACGCGCCAATCGATGTCGCCCGGCATTATCTCGAGTACGGGGCGTCTGAAGGACGCAATCCGAGTCCCCTCTTCGACACGAAGGCGTATCTGCAACAAAATCCCGATGTCGCCGCTTCGGGCGCAAATCCGCTTGTGCACTTCTTGCGGCATAGCGCCAAGGAAGCTCAAAGCGTCCATTTTGTGGGCGAGGAATCGGGACTCCCGGCCCCTTCTTCGGCTTTAGGCCGAAGCGGCACGATTGATCCTAGCCTCGATTTCGATGCGGACTGGTATTTACGCGAAAATCCGGACGTTGCTGGTGGGGTTTTCGAGCCTTGCGAGCACTATTTGCGCGTCGGCAAGGCGCAAATGCGTCATCCGAGATTCGACGCAGACTTCTACATGGCGGAATATCCTGATGTCGCAGCGGCGGGGGTCGACCCATACCAGCACTATTTACAGAACGGGAAGTCCGAAGGCCGCCATCCTGCGTTCAACAGGGTTTGGTACCTCGCTGAATATCCTGACGTTGCGGCAGCTGGGGTCGACCCATACCAGCACTATTTGCAGAACGGGAGGTCCGAAGGCCGCGAGCCCGCGTTCAACAGGGACTGGTACTTGCGCGAAAATCCAGATGTCGCCGCGGCTGGCGTCGACCCGTATGAGCATTACGCAACAGTTGGCAAGACAGAGGGTCGCGCGGCATATTCCTGGGGTCGGCGACGCTCTAGTCACCGCGCTCGGAGCGAAGCATTCCCAATTTCCTACGATTCCGAGTATCAGGCCAATGAAGAGTTCGGTCACTGCTCTACCGATATCAAGGCGATCGCGTTTTATCTGCCACAATTCCATGAGTGCGAGCAAAATAATAGGTGGTGGGGACACGGGTTTACGGAATGGAATAATACACGACGATCACGCCCACGTTTTATCGAACACTATCAGCCGCGAGAACCCCACGATCACATCGGATACTACGACCTTTCAGATGTATCGACGCTGAGACGGCAGGCGCGCTTGGCTCGTGAGCACGGGATTTACGGATTTTGTTTTTATCACTATTGGTTTTCTGGCACACGTGTCTTAGAGAAGCCGGTCGACCTTCTTATCGCGACACCGGATATAGAGATTCCTTTCTGTTTGTGCTGGGCCAACGAGAACTGGACTAGAACCTGGGATGGCTTGGATGCGGACATCCTTCTCAAACAAAATTACAGCGAGGATGACCCACCGCGTTTCATACAAGACATAGCCCCATACCTCATTGATCCGCGCTATATTCGCATAGATAACAAGCCTGTTATCATGGTATACAAGGCGCATTTGATTCCCAACGTAGGCGCCGTATTCGATTCATGGCGTCATCATTGGCGGGAAATGACCGGCGGTGAACTGATCATCTGGTGCAACCGAACGAACCACGAAGACACCAGCGTTAGAAAGTTGGGACCCGCAATTGACGCCGTCGTGGAGTTTCCTCCCCACGTCGTCCCATACGAGATAGATCAAAGGCATTTGGGCATAGAGGCAACTGGTCGCTTTTATGATTATCAACACCTTGTGGCGGATATCATTGCCGGGACGGAGCGAACAGAGAACCCGTCGTCGGCATTCTACCGATCTGTAATGCTGGGATGGGACAATTCTGCTCGCCGAAGCGAAGGATGGTCGGTTTGGTATGGATTTTCACTGGACGCATACTACGAGTGGCTTCGCACCGTCATTGCGTATACGCGCAACGCGTTTCCGACGGACCAGCGCTTTGTTTTCATTAATGCCTGGAATGAATGGGCCGAAGGAACGTATCTGGAACCTGATAAACGATGCGGATACGCGAACATAAATACGACTTCGAGGGCCCTGTTCGATCTTCCTCGTGAACCGCTCCCACAAGTGCTGGCGCATTCGGAAGGACGGGGTGAATGCAATCCGGGAACAATTGCCGTCCATGCGCATATTTACTTCGAGGATGTGGCCGACGAACTATTGCGATATATAAACAATATACCCTATCCGTTCGATCTATATATAACAACTGACACGAGTGGCAAACGCGATCTAATTAGGCAGAAATTTGAAAAAGACGGCCGCCAGGCTTCACTAGCAGTCATCCAGACAGCGAATGTTGGACGGGATATAGCTCCCCTGCTCGTGGCGCTCGGACGAAAGCTCGCCAACTACGATTATATTGGGCATTTTCACACGAAAAAATCGACTACGGTTGATTGGGGGGATCGTTGGCGCCGGTATTTGCTTGACAACCTTCTCGGCAGCAGCAGCTCGGTCCGAGCCGTCTTTCAGGAATTTGGTCGTGCGAGGCAAGTTGGGCTAATTTATCCTCCGACGTATCCGCTTGTCGCGCCGCATGCCGATTGGGGTGGCATGAAGGAGCGTTGCCGCGCCTTACTGAGCGAGATAGGCGCCGACATTTGGCTTCCCGAGCGTCCAAGGTTCCCGGCTGGCAACATGTTTTGGGCTCGGACCGCCGCAATTCGATCGATTCTGGGGCGCACGTGGCATTACGACCAGTTCGAGGCCGAAGAGGGACAAGTTGAGAATACAACCGCGCACTGCGTCGAACGGCTTTGGCGCTATATTGCATCGAGCGCCGGTTACGAGACACGCGAGGCGTTGCTCAGAGATAGGGCGCTGAAAGTGGCGATGGCCGCTAGCTACCGGCGCTTAACGATATTTTCTCACTACGACAAGCGGAACGTGATTAGCGATTCAGACATATTCTATGTGAAATCGCTTAAGGATGCAGAGAGCGATGTCGTTTTCGTTTCAAATTGCGAACTGTCGAGCGAACAACGGGCGTCGGTAACTCCTTATGTCGAATCGCTGTTGCAACGAAGCAACGTCGGATTTGATTTTAGCGCGTGGCGCGATTGCATTGACACGATCGGTTGGACGCGACTGAGGGCGTACGATGAACTCGTCTTGGCAAACAATAGTTGCTACGGGCCTATTTTTCCGTTGCGCGAAATGTTCGCGGCAATGACTGATAGATGTTGTGATTTTTGGGCGATTACTGGATTTCCGTCTCTGCGCAACTCGCCAAGAGCAGAGGCATCCCTGCTGCCGGGGAGGAACATACCATTGCACCTACAGAGTTACTTTATGGCGTTCAGGAAATCGGTATTGCGGTCGGACGCATTTGCTCGTTTTTGGAGTCAGGTTGAGGATCAAGTTGATCTCATCGCGGTAGTAGCTCAATACGAGAGCCAGCTTACTCGTATTCTCTCCGAGGCGGGGTTTCGATGGGATTGTTACTTGCCGGAAACGTTCGTTATGCAAGAACGCAATACCCGTGATCCCGAATTCAACGCCACCTACTGCCAACCCGCTGAGACAATTTTGATGCGGGCCCCCTTTGTTAAGAAGAAGGCCGCCATGTATGCGCCCGATCAGATCGACAAAGCGACAAAATTGATTCGGCGCTTTGGATATTACCCGGGTTCTCTTGCGCTTTGGGGCTGCGGATAAGCGAAACAAATGAGGAGACACAAGTGACCAGAGTCACGAACTCTTGTCGCTGGCTGACTGCCGCGATTGTATGTGCCCAGTTTTTCTTCGCTTCGGTGGCCCTTGCGGGCAACGACACGATCCCTTGCGCAATCCGGTGGGACGCATTTGATACCGGGCTCAGTAATTCTATTAACAAGGACGTCACGCGCACCCTTTCTCCAGCGATATATTGGTCGCGCGCGCCATGGTATTCAGTGCCAAACGGCGCGAATAGCATGATAATTGACGGCGACATTCAGGCGATCATGGATCAGGAGATCAGGTACGCCCACGACGCCGGTCTTACCTGCTGGGTATATCTCTGGTACGGCGTAAACCATCCCATGCAGAACGCGTGGCGTTTGCATCAGGCAAGCTCGATAAAAAATGAGGTAAACTGGGCACAAATGCTTCCGTTTGGAGCAATACATGGACCGGGCGGGTTTAGTCAACTGACGCCGGAGATCATAAGCTACATGCGTCAGCAGAATTATCAAAGGGTGGTGAACGATCGACCTCTGTGGTTTCTGTTCGATGACGGCGGATACAAGACAGAGTTGCCGGGTTACTGGGGGAATAACCCGGCGGAATTCGCGACGGCGCTATTGAGGTTTCGGGCAGCGGTCCAGGCGGCCGGTCTCCCGAACCCATATATCGTAATGCTGGACGGAGGAGCGGACGGAAACGCAGCGACTGCGGCTAGCCTCGGCGCGGACGCCGTCTCGAATTACATACCGGACTTTGGAGCTGAGGCGCGCGCCAAGCCCTGGGCAAAGGTTGCGGCCTCGATTTCCTCTTACTGGAAGCGGCTGGGAAGCTCCGCTTCAGCGCACGGAATTAAGGTGGTTCCGATCGCGGCGACAGGATGGGATACGAGGCCACGAAAGCAAAATGTGGTATCGTGGGAAGTGGCAACAAGGCCACCCAATGAAGACCTGAGCGTCTACGACGTGCTACCGACTCCAAGGGAGCTGACAGTAGAGTTGCAAAGCAGTGTTTCGTATGTGACGAACAATCCGAAGATTGCCGACAGCAAGGTTGTCCTAATATATGCTTGGGACGAGTGCGATGAAGGCGGGAACTGCCTTATTCCCCATTACAACCCGGCGGCTCCGGGCGTGCCTGATACGAGGATTCTCAATGCCTTTCGCGACGTTCATTGGTAACCGTCGGATCGCCTTCGAATTGCCGTGGTGATCCAGATTGCCGAACGGGCATCCTTCTACCAGTGAAGTATTCTCCCACGAACAAGGCGCTCTAACGTTAGTCCGACAAATAACATAACGATCGCGAATGAGAACATGTAGGTCTTGTCGAGAATCGTGGCGCCGTAGCCTTCATAATAGGCCGATCGCATCCACTCTACGCCTTGCAAGGTCGGCAGATAGGAGAGGGGCACGCGAACGGATTCGGGCAGAGCGTCGGGCACGAACACGATGCCTGAAGATAGCCACAAGACAATCTGAAAGCCGAAAAAGAACATAATCGCGCCGGGAACGGCAGTAGCAACGATCGCGGCGATCACGCCGTAGGCGAGCCCGAGCAACATCATAGTGAGCAGCGCCAGACTCGCCTGCACGACGTCCAGTGGCATGAAATTGATCCCCAGCGCCCAGAAAATCGCGCAGACGATCAACACGACGAGGCCTGCGTTGAGCACTTCGACGATAGCGCTAGCGAAGAGAATATCCGTGAACTTCACGAGCGGGAAAGCGAGGAGCGGCCGGTTGAACACGACGCCGAGCATAATCAACCGCGACATATATTGAAATCCGAGGTAGGGGACGAGGCCGGTTGCGAACCACAGCGCAACGCTATCGCCATAGGGCGCGGTCCGACCGAGCCCGGTATTGATGAGAATGAGGATGAGGATATGCGAGAGCGGCCAGACGACCGTCATCGCGAAGAACCCGAATTCATTGCCGCCAAAACGTGTCTTCAAGTTCCGCAGCATCAGCGCGTGGATGATCCGCCCTTGAGTCTTCAACATCCCGATAGTGTTCAGCGCGTAATCGGTCTGCATCGCCATTCTCGCCCCGCCCCCGTCAGTAGCGATGATCGTCGATCGCCGCCGCGATCAGGGCGAAGATGCCCCAAAGGATCGTCAGGCCGATCGGGATCAGCAGCGAAAGCGCCAAGCGCTGCGGAAACTTCGCCTCCTGCGGCAGCGCCGGGGGAACGAAGACGCTGACGTAGATGGCCTGCGCCTCGGCCTTCTGGCGGGCGCGCTCGAGGCTGTCCTGCGCCATCTCGTAGAGCTTTTCGGCGAAGACGCGCTGCATTTCGAGCTGTTCGTATTGGCTGAGGACGCCGGCGATGGTGGCGGCGCCCGCGGCGTTGCTGGTCAGCTTGGCCTTGAGGTCGTCGATCTGATGATCGAGCCCTTCGAGCCGCGTCTTCATCGCCTGGACCGTGGGCGCGTCCGCCGACATCGCGCGCGTGGCGACGAACAGGTTGTTTTGCAGCTTGATCCGCTCGGCGAGCACGCCGGCGAGCAGCTCGCCGGTCGAGGCCGCCGACGCCACGGGATCGATCAGTCCCTGCTTGTCGCGGAACGCGCGCAGATCCGCGAGCGCGGCGACGACCTTGCCTTCGGCGCGGCGCACTTCGCCCTCGGCCCGCGTCATCGCGTCGGCGCGCGCGCGCGCCGAGACGGAATTGGCCAGCGCCTCGCTCGCCGCGATCACCGCCCGGGAAAGCGCGAGCGCGTCGTCGGGGCGGAACGCGCGCACGGTGACCGTCAGCACGCCCGAGGGCGCGTCGACGTAGACCGAGACCATGCCTTGCCAATAGGCCAGCAGCTCCTCGGCGCTCGCTCCGTCCTTCAGGCGAGCCCAGAAGTCGGCCTCGGGGCGACGAAAGATCGCGCCCAGATCGAGCGTCTTCGAGAGATCGTCGACGACGGCGCGGCTGCGGATGTAGGTGGCGACGATGTAGGCGTCCTGGCCCGACATCGCCGGCGTCCCCATCGTCGCGGTGACCGAGGACAGCGCGGACTTCAGCTTGTCGTCGAGCGACTCCGTCTGCGCCGAGCGCACGGCGAACCGCGTCTCGGCGACGAACTGGTCCGAAGCGAGCAAGGCGAGATAGACGATCGCCGCGAAGGCGGGCGCCACGACCACCAGGAAGAAGCTGATGAGATAGACCGGCGGGCGCGCGCCCGGCGCGGCGACGGGCGCCATGCCCTGGGCGTCTTCGATGATCGCGGGCGGAGCCGAGGGGCGCCTGCCGACGATGCGGCGCACCAGCGTCAGCGCGCCCGAGGCGAGCGGCGAAGCCGGCGCTCGCACCGGCGTCGCAAGGTCCGCGCGCCGTTCCTCCGTCGTCGCCTCGCTCTCGTCCCCCATCCGCCGTCCGATCGTTCCCTCAATATCGCGGCAAGACCCGCCCCCGCGCCGAGGCCGGCGCGCAGCGTGAAGATGATAGCGGTTCTCGCTGCAAATTACTGCAGTTTCTTGAACGCGCTGGCGACGTGGTCATAGAGCTCCAAGTCCTTTTCCAGCAAAGCGTCGACGACGCGGCTGCGCTTGAGCGCGCGGGCGAGCGTTCCCACCGAGCGGAACTTGGTGAATTCCGGCAATCCCATGGGATCGCATTCGGTCATCTCCGCCATGGCGGCGAGAATCGTCTCGGGCTGGCGGCGCAGACCGACGACCGTGAACGACGCGAGAACGTCGAGCGCGGTCGAAACCGCGCGCCCGGGAGGCATTTCGTCGGGCGTTCGCGCCGTCAATTGACGTACGACCGGATTGGAGAGGGCGTGGGCGACGCTCGCCGGCATTTTGTACAGCGCCTTGCGCAGCGCGTCGTCGTCGTGAACGGGGAGCGACTGCGCGAATTCGATCGTCGAATGCAGGCTCATGCTGTCGCGCATGCCCAAGACGTCCTTGCCGACTTTCTTGATTTGGCCGAGGACGAGCAACCGTTCGGCCATCTCCTCGAACGGATGGTGCATCACAAATACCGTCTCGAAATGCGATTCGATGTAATGCCTATAGTTGTCATATAAGATGCGCCCCGACAGATAGACCGAATTCACGTGATTGAGCAGAAACAATTGCGTCGTGGTTTCGCGGCCGAGCGCCTCTATCCCGCGCGCGAAATACTGGAATTGCGGTTTGAGCGCGTCGTCGAGGCGCCACAGCGGGAACAGATGGGTTTCGATGCGCAGGATCTTCTTGCGCACGTGGCGCCGGTCGGGTCGGCGATAGAGCAATAAATTGGTGTCGGCGTCATGGAGTTCCAGGTCGGCCATGCCGGCGAGCCCTGGCAGGACGCCTTCGTGAATGCGAAAACCGCATTCGCCGGTCTGATGACGCCCGGCGTCGACCAACGCCTGCCGGGTCTCGTTGGCGGCCAACGAAAGCACGTCTTCGCCGTTGCTGCGCGCGACGATCCTCGCCGCGCCGGCTACGCTATCGGGGACAAAATAGAAGACGATGGTGTCGCCCGCGTCCGCTTCGAGATTGAACAGCATCCGTTGGCTCGCGCCCCTTCAGTCGGCCGCACTCAGGCCATGTAGTTGCGCACGGTCAGCGCGAGCCCGCAGAGCATTCCCCACAGCGCCAAACAGGCGGACGAAAGAAGCAATGGATACAGCAGCCGTTTCGGGTATTGCGCCTCCTGCGCCGCCACGGGCGAAACAAAAGTCTTCAGATACATCGTCTTGCGTTCGGCGGCGACTCGCGCCAGCTCGAGCGAAGCCGCCGCGCCGGCGTACAGGCGCTCGGCGATCTGTCTTTCGAGGTCGAGTTCGCCGAACGTCGTCATCGCGCCGGCGATGGTCGAATCGGCGCCCGCCCGCGCTTGGGTCGACGTCAGCTGCGACTCGATTTCGGCGATCTGCGCCTGGGTGACGTCGATGCGCGATTTCAGCGCGCGCATTTGCGGCGCCGACTCGAGCACATAGGCGAGCTGGGTGCGATACTCCTCTTGCATCGCCAGCAGGCTCGCCTTGGTTTCGTCCGCCAGCTTGTTGAGGCTTTCGGCGGCTTTGGCCGCGTCGAGCAAGCCGGACTCGTTGCGCGCCTTTTCCAGCGCCGCGCGCGCTTGGGCGAGGCGTTGCGCGGTGCGTTGCAGTTCTTGTTCGGCATTGGCGACCGCGTCGCTGTTGATGCGATCGTTCATGTCGTTGATCAACCCTTCGCAGGCGTCGAGGGTGGCCTGGGCGACTCGGCGGGCGTCTTCGGGCCGAAAGGCGCGAATCTTCAATTCGACGATCCCCGCCGGCATCTTGATCGCCACCTCGGACATGCCTTGCCAGTACTTGAGAAACTTTTCGATCGGCTTCTTCGGGTCGAAGCGGGCGAGCCAATCCGCCTCGGGGTCGGCGTAGACATCCCGAATGTCGGCGGTTTTCTGCAGAACCTCCAGCGCCGCGCGGCTGTGGACGTAATTGGCGACGATCTGCGTATCCTGAATGATGGCGAGCGCGGGGATCCCTGTCAGGGCGCCGAGTCCGTCGGGCGCTGGGGCTTCGCCGCCGGAAACAGTGAAGTCGGCTACCGAAGCGAACTGATCGGCGGCGATGAAGCCATAATACAGCGCGCCCGCCAAGCTCGGCGCGACGACCATCAAACAAAAGCTGGCGATGACCGCCCAGCGCATGGCCCGCGCGCCTCGCCGAGCCTGAAAGCCGCCGCCGCTGTAAGCCTTGCGCGCGCGCGCCGACATGCGCGAGCGTCGCGCCGCGTCCGAAAGCGCCTGGGAGACCAGCCGGATCTTCTCGAGCGCCGTTCCAGGCTTGCGCTCCGCTTCCGACCCATCGTCTACGTCCAAGCCTGAATCGTCAAAACCCATCGTTTCGATCCCGCGCGCGAGGGGAGGCTTCGCGCCGTTTCAACGCCATCGCGCTTCCTTCATCGATTGAGACGATTATAGGTCTCGATCGCGGTGTCCACCGAGTTGAACATGATGATGTGCCCGTCGACCAGAACGGCGCCGCGATCGCAATAGTCCTTGATCGTCCCCATCGAATGGGAAACCATAATCAAATCCGAGTTCTTGCGCCGCTGTTCGAAAGCCTGTTGGCAACGCGCCTGGAAACGTGCGTCGCCGACCGCGGTGATTTCATCCACCAGATAGCAGTCGAACTCGATCGCCATGGAAAGTCCAAACGCCAAACGCGCCATCATTCCGGAGGAGTAGGTTTTCACCGGAAGATCGATATAATCTCCAAGCTCCGAGAAATCCTCGACAAAATCGAGGGTCTTGCGAACATCGGCGCCATAGGCTCGGCTGACGAATTTTACATTCTCGCGTCCCGTCATCAGAGCATGAAACCCGCCCGCGAATCCCAGCGGCCAGGATACGCGCACCGATCGGCGAATGCGCCCGGCGTTGGGCAGTTCGGTTCCTGCGATCAACCGTAAAGTCGTCGATTTGCCCGCGCCGTTGACGCCAAGAAGTCCGTACGACCGACCCGGCTCGAAAACAGTAGATACGTGATCGAGCACAATCTTTAGGAAGCCCTCGGTCCTGTAGAATTTGAAAATCCGGTCGAGTTGTATCATGTCACGAGTCTCGCATTACCCGCTCGTGGTCGACGGGACTGGCCCACAGCGGCGGGCGGTTGGTCGCCGGCATTCGTTGGTCGACGTGCCGCGCCGAATTCGTGACGTTCCTCTCGAAGGATTTTCGATTCCGCGCCTTTGTTACGACAAAGACGCGCAGCGCTCAACTCACGCGGCTCGAACGCCGCGGCGTCAGCGGGCAACTTCGCGAGCCCCGGCCATGCCTGGGCGCTGTGAACTCAGCGTCCGCGACGACTTGTGGAATCTTGCCATGGCAATCGCAGTCGAGCATTGTCGAGCCGTTCATTGGCTTCCTGGCCAGTTCAAACGCACCGGCGTGCTTCCCGCTGCGGGCCAGTCTGATGTCAGCCGGACGACCAAGGAGCCTGCGACTTGTCTTTGGCTTTGAAGATTCGCTCCCGTGGCGCGACGGCGAGACGTTTCCTGATGCGCGGTTGGCGCGCCACCTCGAAAGTCGGCGCGGTCGCCGCTTTGTTGGCCGCCTATAGACGCCGTTGTGTGCAGACACGCGCACAAACCTTTCTCAAGCACGCCGCCGCGCTCGCGGCCGAAGCAGGCGAAGATCGGGGTGGATGTCCCGCGAAGGCGGAGGCGCCGATCGCTTTTGTGGTTCCCGTATTCAATACGAAAGCGGCCTATCTCGACGACCTGCTCGCCTCGATGAAGCGGCAAACGCCGGGCGCCTGGCGCCTGGTGCTGAGCGACGACGGATCCTCTGACAGGCGGACGCGAGCGTGGCTGTCGAGACATGAAACCGACCCTAGCGTCACGGTCGTCTGGAACGCCGCCCATCGCGGAATCGCCGCCGCGACCAACGCGGGAATCGCGCGTAGCGAGACAACCTGGATTGGCCTGCTCGATCACGACGACGCGTTGGCGCCCCATGCCGTCGATCGAATCTCGCGCGCGCTATCGGCGAGCCCCGATTGCCAGTTTCTTTATACCGATGAAGTCATAGCCGACGGAAAACTCAGGGCGGAGGACTTCTTCCTCAAGCCGGCCTGGGACCCCGTGCTGCTTTCCGGAGTCAACTACATCAATCATCTCTCGTTGTATCGGCGCTCCCGCTTGTTGGAAATCGGCGGTCTTCGAGACGGATTTCAGGGGTCGCAGGACTATGATCTTCTGCTCCGCTACACGGCCGCGCTGAGCCCCAAGGAAATCCGTCATTTGCCCTACCCCGCCTACATTTGGCGGCGCGATGGCGCGAGCCATTCCGTTCGATTCGTTGAAACCGCGACTGACAATGCCCGACGCGCGCTCGCCGAGCATTTCTCCCAGCGGCGCGCCGGGATCGTTGTCAGCGGTGCATTGACGCCAGATTTGCATCGGGTCCGCTTCGATCAGCATCGACGGGAATGGCCTCTCGTCTCCGTCGTCATTCCCAATCGCAATTCGCTCGTCTTGATCCGCCGAGTGCTCGAGGGACTGACGGAGGGCACCAATTATCCGAATCTGGAAGTCATCGTGGTCGACAATGGCACCGACGATCCCGAAGTCTTGTCGTTGTATCGAGATTGGGAAAAGCGTTCGACGCCCTTTCACGTGCGCATCGACCTGGAGCCGTTCAATTTCTCTCGCTCGACCAATCGGGGCGTCGCCATGGCGAAGGGAGCGCTCGTCTTGTTCCTCAACAACGACGTCGAAATCCTCGAACCGGACTGGTTGAAGGAGATGGTCTCATGTTTTGAATTTGACGACGTCGGCGTGGTTGGCGCGAAATTGCTCTATCCTGATCGAACCATTCAACATGTCGGCGTCATCGCCGGGCTTGGCGGATATGCCGGCCATTGGTTCATTGGACGAGACGAGGACTTTCCCGGCCCGATGGGTCGCTTGCGCGTGCGTCAATCGCTTTCTGTCGTGACCGGGGCCTGCATGCTGGTGTCAAAGGACTGTTTGCGCGCGACCGGCCCGCTCGACGAAGACGTGTTCCCAATCGCGTACAACGACGTCGATTTCTGCTTGCGGACCGCCGACAAAGGCTTCCGCGTCGTTTGGACGCCGTTCGCCACCCTGATCCACCACGAGTCGGCGTCGCGCGGCAGCGATGAGACAAGTGAAAACATCGACCGGTTCAACCGCGACAAAGCGAGCCTTCGCGATCGGCATCGCACCGACACGATCGAAGATCGATTCTTCAACCCTTGGTATTCCAGGCACGAATCGTACCCGTACCCCATTTTCCTTGACCGCCTTCCTGCGGCTCGGTAAGTCCGGCGCGAATTCCAAGCGCCCTCCGCGCATGAGCGGTCTACAATTTTCAACTCGTTCAACATTTCGGTTGCTTAGCGCGGAAACGACGGAATCGTTTTTGCCCCGGGGGCGTGTTTGCGGCTGTTGCCAAAAATCATCGAAGGATTGCGCAGGGCCGCCGACGCTCTGGAGCTCAAGACGGCGTCGGCTCCAGGCAAGGGACGCGCCGGCGAAAACCTGGTCCTCGACGACTACGTCGCGGGAATGCCGAGCGCCCAAAACGCAATCGATGTCCTGCCAGGTTGGAATCTGGCATTACCGCCTCAGGCCAATGTCGTAGCGGGACGTCGCGCCTTCTACCACGATCCTCGGATCCTGTGGGCGATCGAGCAATTTGGCTCGATCGAAGGACGCAAGATTCTCGAGCTTGGGCCTTTGGAGGCCTCCCACACATGGTTGCTGGAGCAACACGGCCCGAGTGAAATCCAGGCTATCGAAGCCAACAAGCTCTCCTATCTGCGCTGCCTCGTTGTAAAAGAGCTGCTCGATCTCAAGAAGGCGAAGTTTTATCTCGGCGACTTTGCCACGTGGCTCACCAATACCGAGCAGCGATACGATTTTATCGTCGCATCGGGGGTGCTGTATCACATGGAGGATCCGATCGGGTTGCTCGAACTCATCGCATCCCGGACAGACGCCTTCTACCTCTGGACGCACTACATGAGCGATGGCGCGATGCCGGAGGGCGATCCTCGGCGCGGCGCGATCCTCGGCGCGGCGGAAATTCAAGATCGGCATGGCGTATCGGTGCGCCTCTACAAGCGCTCGTACTATGGCGCGTGGCGGAGCAAATCCTTTTGCGGCGGAATGCACGATCTGCATCGCTGGGTTGAAAAGAGCGACATTGTCGACGTCGTCAAGGCCCTGGGCTTCGACGACGTGCGCGTGGCTCATGACGAGCCAAATCATGAAAATGGTCCATCGTTCTCGATTTTTGCGCGGCGGACGAATCGATAGTCCAGACGTTCGAGAGCGACGACCTTCTCGTCGCGGGCGCTGGAGCTCCGCTTCCCGCCGGTTGGCGCGAGATGCTTTCGCCGCCCGCAACGCCTACGGTCGCTTCAGCGCGCCTCGCCCTGCTGCGCGACCGCCAGCAGATACCGCCCGTAGCCGCCCTTGCCCAATTTGATCCCAAGCGCCTCGAGTTGCGAGGCCGATATCCATCCGTTCACGAAAGCGATTTCTTCCGGGCAGGCGATCCGCACGCCCTGGCGTGACTCCAGCGTGCGCACGAATTCGGCGGCTTCCAGCAGGCTTTCCGGCGTGCCGGTGTCGAGCCAGGCGAAGCCGCGCCCCATTCTCTCCACCGAAAGGGCGCCGCGCTCGAGATAGATCCTGTTGAGATCGGTGATCTCGAGTTCGCCGCGCGCGGAAGGCTTGAGGCTCGCGGCGATGTCGACGACCGTTTCATCGTAGAAATAGAGGCCGGTGACGGCCCAGTTCGATTTCGGCGTCTTCGGCTTCTCCTCGATCGAGACGGCTTTGCCGCCCTGATCGAAGGCGACGACGCCGTAGCGCTCGGGATCGCCGACACGATAGGCGAAAACGCTCGCCCCTTTCTTGCGAGCGGCGGCCGCGGCCATCATCTGCGGCAAGCTGTGGCCGTAGAAGAGGTTGTCGCCGAGGATCAGCGCCGAGTTGTCGCCCGCCACGAAATTCGCGCCGATCTGGTAGGCCTGCGCCAACCCGCCGGGATGCGGCTGTTCGGCATAGGTCAGGCGCAGTCCCCACTCGCCGCCGTCGCCGAGGAGTCGGCGAAAATGGGGCAAATCCATCGGCGTCGAGATCACGAGAATGTCCCGTATCCCCGCCAGCATGAGCGTGCTGAGGGGATAATAGATCATCGGCTTGTCATAGATCGGCAGCAACTGCTTGGACGTCGCAAGCGTGATCGGATGCAGGCGCGTTCCCGATCCACCCGCCAGGATTATGCCTTTCATCGCGTCATCCTTTCGTCTCGGGTTGCAGAGGTCGGGCCACGCAAAACTTCACCGATTCGCGCCAATCGGGACGCGCGACGGCATAGCGCTCGATCCGCTTGCCGCAGCCCAGTCGTGAATCTGTCGGGCGCCGCGCGCGCTCGCGCAACGACAACGCCGCTTGCCCGCGCGCGCCGGTAACGACGACTCTCATCGGCATTCAGCGAAGTCGAAATAAGCGGGAAGCTCGGCCAGCAGCGGGTGGCGGCGGTCTTTCGCCGACAACACCGGGCCCCAGGACGGCGCCGGCCAGACGATTCCAAGCGCCGGGTCGTCGAACGCGAGACCGCAATCATGCGCGGTCGAATAGGGCGCGGTGACCTTGTAGAGAACCTCGCTCGACGGCTCGAGCGTAATGAAGCCATGCGCGAAGCCTTTGGGCACGAGCAGCTGGCGCCAATTCATCTGCGACAACTCGACCGCCACATGCGCGCCGTAGGTCGGCGATCCCCGCCGAATGTCGACGGCGACATCGAGGATCCGTCCGCGCGGGCAGCGGATCAGCTTGTCCTGCGCGATCGGGGGGCTTTGGAAATGCAACCCTCTCAAAGTGCCGACCCGTTCGGAAAACGAGTGGTTGTCCTGAACGAACTCGAGATCGATCCCGGCGCCGAGAAAAGCGGCGCGACTGTACGTCTCCGAGAAAAAGCCGCGATCGTCGCCGAAACGCTTCGACTCGATGAGTTTCACCGCCGGGATGGCGGTTGCCGCAATCGTGAAGGCGTCGCTCACGCCGTCGCCTCCGCCGCGGCGCCAAGCCGCTGGCCGCGATAAACCCCGGAGCGGATTTCGCGCCACCATGTCGGATTGGCGAGATACCATTCGACCGTGCGCCGTAAACCGCTGTCGAAAGTCTCCTTCGGCGCCCAGCCAAGTTCGTTTCTGATCTTCGTCGCGTCGATGGCGTAGCGCGCGTCATGGCCGGGGCGATCGACGACGAAGGTGATCAGGCGCGCGTGCGGTCCCTCTGGATCGGGCCGCAATTCGTCGAGAATCGCGCAAATCCGCTCGACGACCTTCACATTCGGCCAGTCGTTGTTTCCGCCAATATTGTACGTTTCGCCAATCGTCCCGCGAGTGGCGACCGACAGCAGCGCGTCGGCGTGATCGTCGACGTAGAGCCAATCGCGCACATTCGCGCCGTCGCCGTAGACCGGCAGCGGCTTGCCTTCGAGCGCATTGAGGATCATCAGCGGAATGAGCTTTTCAGGAAAATGATAGGGGCCGTAGTTGTTCGAGCAATTGGTGACGACGACCGGCAATCCATAGGTATGGCCCCAAGCGCGCACGAGATGGTCGGAACTGGCCTTCGAGGCCGAATAGGGCGAGTTCGGCGCATAAGGCGTGCGCTCGTGGAAATAGCCCTCGGCGCCCAGCGATCCGTAGACTTCGTCGGTCGAGACGTGGTGAAAGCGGAATGCGCGCTTGCGAGCTTCCGGCAGGCCGCGAAAGAAGCGCAACGCCTCCTGGAGAAGGCGGTAGGTGCCGACGATGTTCGTCTCGATGAACGCGCCCGGCCCGTCGATCGACCGGTCGACGTGGCTCTCCGCCGCGAGGTGCATCACAACATCGGGATCGAATCGCTTGAGAACCGCACGCACTGAGGCCGAATCGGCAATGTCGACCTTTTCGAACGCGAAGCGCGCATCGCTGGAGACCGGCGCAAGCGAGGCCAGGTTTCCCGCATAAGTGAGCTTGTCGACGACGCAAACGGAATGTTCGGTCTGCGTAATGATCTTGCGGACGACTGCCGACCCGATGAAACCCGCCCCGCCGGTGACAACGAATTTCACGACGCGCCTTCTCACTCACTCAGCACTGTTTGCGGTTCTGGCAAGCATATCGAACGGCCCCCACTGCGTAAACCTCAGGCGCGCTCCGCCGCTCCTTTGCTCTGTGAGAGAAAGTCCCTTTTGTCGCCTTCGAGGACCAACAGACCCTTGTCGTCGCCGTGGCTCGCGTGGCGAAGCGGACGCGCCGCATGCTCGAGGTTGCCGATACGATCGACGTCGAGGGCGACGCGGCGCACAAAAATCGCGAGCCAGCCGACGAGCAGCGCACCACAGACCACCTCGAAGACGGCGAGGCTGCCGATCTGAACGGAGGCAAGCTCGATGTGGGCAAGTTGGAAGAAGCCGACCCAAACGCCAATGAAAATCCGCCCCTCGGTCGCGCCGAGCCCGCCCATGCCGATGATTTGCACGCCATCGACGACGGTTCGCATCAGCGCATAAACCGTATGGACCAAATACGCGACGAGGAGCATCAGCGCTACGTCGAAGGTCAGATAGGGCGACAGGCCCAAGGCGAGAATTAGCATAGTGAACGAGAGGACGTCGCTAGCGCGGTCGAGGAGGAAGCCGACCCGGTGGCGCTCGATGCGCCGATGACGCGCCAGCGCGCCATCAAACGAATCGCCGAACCAGTTGGCGATCAGGCCAAGGTAAAACGGGAGGAGAAACCATCCCGAAAAGCGACAGGCGATAAGCGCCAAACCGGCGCCCAGCGCGCCAAGGAACGCGACTGCGGTCAGATGATCCGGGATTACATAGCGTGGAAGGCGGCCAACAAAAACTCTAATGCAGTACTGCTCTGGCCAACCGAGAACGCCAAGATGCTGCCGACGAGTCGTCATACGCCCAACCCCCTCTCGGCCCTAGCGAAATCAAAATGATTATCTCGCGGCCGTCGCCCCAGTGCGACCGCGCGACAAACTCGATATTGCAATGCGACAGACTCTAACTGGCGCCATTCACACCCGCAACCCGTGCGAGGTCCACGTAGTGCAAGTCGCTAACCAGTCCGGTTTCCTAACGTTGTTATCGGCTGCGGCGTCGACAAAATCGACGCTTCAGCTATCCCTGCGGCAATTCGCCGCATTAAATGAATCGATCGATAACCACAAGGCAACGAACCCGCGATTGCAGTGGCGCGGCGCCGCAATGATTTCAGTTGCGTTGCTACGCTCGCTCGCGCGCTTCGGCAAAGTAATTTCGACGCGGCCTTCCGTTATTTGTAATCGCGATATTAATAATAGGCGTCGCCCGTCGATCGCGAAGGGCGTCCGCGGGCGTGCACGGGCTCGCCGCTCGTCGCTCGCCGAGCTCACACGGACTCGTCTCTGCGCGCCCGCAATTCCTGACGGCGCTTGGCGTAAGGCGTGCTGCGGGCCTGGGTCTCCTTGATCAGCGGATCGATCGTTCCGCTCGCCGGCGTTATCGCTTCGTCGCAATAGGGATATTGGTCCTGTTTTTCCCAGGCGCGCCAAGCCCGCGCCAGACTGAGACGAAGCCGCGCGTAGGTCGTTACGTATCGCGCGGCCATGCGCGCGAGGCGCCAACCGTAACGCGGATAAAAGACGAGGGGATTTTCACGCTTCATGCCGAATCGCCGCTGTTTGCGTCGGACGATGCGAACGAGGCCGAATTCGGAAAACGCCACGCGCTCCAGCCGGGGGCCCTCGCGATAGGCGAGCAATTGATAGAGGGTGGTGAAGCGCATGCCGCTCTTTAGCGCCACCATGCGCTTGAAGATCTTGTCGATGTGCTCGAACGAATAGAACGAGCGGTGCGCCTCGACATAGGCGTCCTCCCAGTCCTTATCGCTCATCAAGGGATGATGGGTCACACGGTGGCTGAGATCGTATTTGTTGAGGTCCGGGTCCATCCAAACGCCCGCCGCGCGCATCGTCTTGTGATCTTCACTGCCGGGCAGCGGGGTCAAATAATTCAGATAAATCAGATCGATCGGCAGTTCGCGCTTCAAAATCTCGATGTCGCGCAGGATCGAAGCCTTGGTGTCGCCGGGAAAGCCGACGATATAGCCGCAGACGACGACGACGGCGTGCCGTTTCCAGGCCAGCAACATCTCGCGATATTCCTCGATCCGGTTCTGCCGCTTGTTGACGCTTTCCAGATTGTCCGGGTTGATGCTTTCGAGCCCAATGAAGATCAGATGGGCGCCGGCGCGGAACATCTTGTCGATGAAGCCGGGAATGCGATGCGCCATGGTGTCGACCTGGATGATCATCCGCACCCAGAAACCCTCACGCTCGCGCAGTTCGATCAGCCGGTCGGCGTACGCTTCCCAATTGCGGTTGCGCGCGAAATTGTCGTCGGTGAGAAAGAAGCGGCAGACGCCGTTGACGGCGTTGGCCCGCACGATCGCTTCGAGATCGTCGGCGGTGCGAAAGCGACTCTTGCGCCCCTGCACATTGATGATGGTGCAGAACGAACATTCGAACGGACAGCCGCGGCCGAGATCGAAGCTCGACCAATGGGTCAGGTAGCGGCGCACGACCGCGCCGTCGAGCACGGGGACCGGGGCGTCGCGCAAATCCGGCAGATCGGCGAGATGATTGTAAAGCGGGCGCAGCGCTCCGGCAAAGCCGTCGCGCATGACTTCGTCGAAGCGACGCGCCTCGGCCTCGCCGGCGAATAGGCTGACGCCGAGCTCGCGCGCGAGCGCCAGTTCCGGCGCGTCTTCGCCGAGCATGGCGATGCAGCCCGACACGTGAAAGCCGCCGACGCAGACCGGAACGCCGGCTCTTCTGAGCGGCCGGGCGATATCCATCGCGCGCGGGAATTGGTTGGTTTGAACGCCGACCAGACAGACCATCACCCGTCTGGCGCCGTCCGCGGCGCGCGCGATGATCGCGTCGACGTCGACCTTGGCGTTGGCCTCGTCGATCGCATGGCCGATCACCTCGACGTCCGGACCCAGCGCGCGCCGGGCGACGGCGTCGTCCAAGATGCCGGAGAGACAGGCGAGCGAATTGGACGGAATGATCGAGCGCAACCATTGGATGGGGTAGCCGTCTTCGTCGTAGCGCGTCGGCCGGATCAGATAGACCTCGAAGGTTCGCGCCATCGCCTTTGCCCCCAACTCGCCGGCGTCTGTTCTCTCGAGTGAAGGCAAAATGACCGCGTCGACCCCGCGCCCGCGGCTTCGCCTCGACGGTTGCAGGCGAACGACCGAGCCTCGTCGACTGCGCGTCTGCTTCCGGCTCGCGACCGGCCCGAACGCTCGCCACCCGCCCGGAACGCGCGTCGGAGCCAGTCGGCGCGAGCCCGATCAAGAGTAGCCGCCAACTTTTCCACGATCAAGACGAACATTTCCCGCGCCTCTCGGCGGCGCTCGCGACAACCGTGCGTCTTAGCCAATCGGAGCAACGGGCGCTGGCTGAAGTTCGGCGGCTCCAAGAGTGTGGCCCTCGCGCCACGTCCTCGATTGTTTGCCCCTTGCGGGTCGGCGGCGGGTAGCCGGTGGGGCGCCGAACTGGTATACCGCGCTCGCGGTGGGGATCAGCCGATGAAGCGAAGCAGCCGGATGGGGCGCGGGCTGGGATTTTGCCTGGCTGCGATGGCGGGGCTGTGCGGCTGCGCGTCGTTGCCGAACTCCGGGCCGAGCGCCGGCGACGTTGCGCAGCAGGCGGCGGTCGACTCGGTTCAGCGTTATGAATTCGTGGACCTCGATCCTTCGGTGGTCGAGCGGGTCAATCAGGGCAGCGCCGACAGTCTGGTCGCGCATTTCGGCGATTACCGCCGGACCGCCGAGCCGGTCATCGGCGTCGGCGACGTGGTGTCGGTGACGATCTGGGAAGCGAGCGCGGGCGGTCTGTTTTCGGCGCCCATGATCAGCGACAAGATGAGCGCCGGCTCCAACAGCGCGACGATCCCCGAACAAGTGGTCGGCCGCGACGGCGCAATCACGGTTCCCTACGCCGGCCGCGTGCACGTGGCCGGGCGCACCGCGCGCGCCGTCCAGGGCGACATCGAGGCCGCGCTGCAAGGCAAGGCGATCCAGCCCCAGGTCCTGGTCAACGTGACGCACGCGATCAGCAACACGGTGACGGTGGGGGGCGAAGTCGCCGCCGGCGCGCGGGTCCCGCTGTCGGTCAGAGGCGATCGGCTGCTGGACGTGATCGCGGCCGCCGGCGGGGTGCGCGCGCCGGTCAACGAAACCTACGTCGAATTGTCGCGCGGCGCGAAGACCTCGCGCGTGCCGCTGAGCCGGGTCATCGCCAATCCGCGAGAGAACATCTACCTTCAGCCGAACGACGTGGTGACGCTGGTGCGCGACCCGCAGACCTTCATCGCCTACGGCGCGACCGGCCGCAACGCCGAAATCCCGTTCGACGCCGACGGCATCAATCTGGCGCAGGCGCTCGCCAAGGCGGGCGGGCTGGACGACAACCGCTCCGATCCGCAGGGCGTTTTCATTTTCCGTTACGAACCCGAGCCGATCGCGCGCGCCATCCGGCCGGACAGCCCGCTCCTCGTTCCCGGACGTCCGATGCCGATCGTCTACCGGCTGAACCTCAGCGATCCCAACAGCCTGTTCGTCGAGCAGAACTTCCGCATCGCCAGCCGGGATTTGATCTTCGTCTCCAACGCGCCGTTCACCGAGGTCGAGAAGGTCATGGGCGTGATCAACGGCGGGCTGTCGACCGCCAGTTCGCTCGCCACCGTCACCAACGCCGCCAGCACAATCAAGTGACGCCGCGCCGAGATCGGACGCTCGTCGCGCCGCTCGCTCTTCCAAGCCTCGCCGATCGGCGCAGGGCGCAACGTCACAGCGAGGCCAGGAACGCCTCCAGGGCGCGAAAATAGTCCTTTGAATCGGCGAGCGCGGGCCGCGCCGCTCGAGCGGCGGCGCTTGGGCTTTCCATCTTCGCTTCGATTGCGCGCAGCCACCCTTCCCCGTCGATCGGCGAAACAGCGGTGAAGGATCCCCCGGCGACCTCCCGGAACACTTGGATGTCCGACGCTATGACCGGCGCGCCCAGGGCCAGCGCCTCGACCAGCGGCAGGCCGTAGCCTTCGGCGAAGGAGGGCATCAGCAGCGCGCGGGCGCCCCGCATCAGCCGAACAAGGCTGGGAGTGGCAAGACCCGACACTTCGAGCACGTGCGCGCGCAACGCGGCGCAACGCTCCAGGAGATCGACGATGTTCTCGTTCTCCCAGCCGCGCGCGCCCACGATCACCAGCTTGGGCGCGGCTTGCCCATGGCGCGCCACGAGCTCGCGCCAGACATGGAGCGTCATCAGATGATTCTTGCGCGGCTCGAGGGTGCCGCACTGCAGGAAATAGGGCGTCTTGCGCAGCTCGTCGTCGATCGGGCCGCCCGCCTGGAAGAGCGGCGAGACCGGCGGCGCGGCGACCAGCGCAGGAAGGTCGGACCGTCCGTTTGCGCGCAAATGGGCCAGCAGGGCGTCTTTGACGGCGTGCGTCGAGACGATCACGCCGGCGGCGAACCGCGCCACCTGACGCAGGCGGGTATGGTGACGGGCGAATTCGCGCTTGCGAAAATACTCCGGCGCCTCGAGCGGCAGCATGTCGTGAATATAGAACACCGGCTTGACGTCGCGGCGCGCGGCGAGCCAATCGAGCGCGCCTTCGCGCGCCAAGGGGTATTGGCTGACGTTGAGGTAGACGGCGCCGCGAGTCAGCGTGCGGCGCGCGCTGTTGGCGAGCATCGCGCCGTGGCGAATCGCCCAACCCAGCGGGGCGGCGTTGATGGCGCCGCGCACTCCTCGAATGCGCTGGGGCGTCGTGCGGTCCCCGCAAGCGCTGTTGCGCAGCCAGGCCAAGATCTCGGGAAAGGCCGAATCGGGCGCCGACGCGTCGTGTTCGCCAAAATGCCGATCGAGCAAGCCAAGCAGTTCGACTGCGCCTGGGCGCGCGAGCGCAAAATGGCCGAGTCCCGGCACAAACACCGCTCCGCTCGCTTCGTCGTCGCGATCACTGAGAAAATGGCGGGCCAGCGTCATGTCGACGCGATCGATGCCGTTGGGGGTGACGTTGAGAAATCGGCTGGTCAACCGGGTGACGTCGTAGACGATTTCCGACATGCGGGGCCATGGACAGGAATGGGCGTCGCGCGCCGGAATGGCTCTCGACGGCGTCAAAGGCGTCCAAAACGCGGCGGGGCGGATCTCGGACGGGAAAACGGTCTACAGGCAAGATTAGCGAATTGACTTGAACCCGTCGAAACATTTCTTCCCGTGCCGCAGCGATGACGTCGAAGAGGATGCGCGCAAGACTCCGCGGCGCAATTGGGCGGCGAGTGGGCGCGACGGCGCCCGAGATTCGGCGCCTCCTCGGTTCGGCGCGCAGGTTTGCGAACGACCGAACATTCCGCCCCGGTTCGCGTCCTTCGAACCCGGATGACGGTTTTTACTCGATACTTCAGCGTCGATTCATCGACTGCTAAGCAACAACTATGGTTAAATCGACAATGGCGGGGCGGGCGCTTAACCTTCGGCCTCAGTCGACATAAATATACAATTCTGGACAATTTCTTCACAAAATCGGTTCGGGTAATTGGAATGTCGACGCCGAAACAACCTGACGTGCTTTGCCGGCCGATCGGCGACGGCGACATCGAGGGGGTCATCGCCTGCCTGCAGCGCGGGTTTCCCGAACGGCCCCGTTCCTATTGGGCGCATGGGCTCGATTGGATGGCGCGGCGCCCGGCGATCGAGGACTATCCGCGCTACGGCCAGGCCCTGATCGCCAAGGGAGAGGTCGTCGGCGTGCTGCTGCAAATCTTTTCTCGGCGCGTCACGGCGACCGACGCCAGCGTCCGCTGCAATCTTTCGAGTTGGTGCGTCGATCCCGAATACCGCAGCCACTCGCTGACGCTGCACCTGAAGGCCGTGAAGCGCCCCGAAGTGACCTACGTCAATATTTCTCCAGCCCCGCACACGCACAAGACGATCGAGGCTTTGGGCTTCCGCCGCTTTTCTCAAGGCCGGATGATCGCGGCGCCGATCCTGTCGGCGCCGCAGCGCAACGTCCGCGTCGTCGCTTTCGCCGCGGACGGCCCCGAGGCCGCCCTTCTCACGCAGGACGAGCGCCAAGTTCTGGCCGAGCATGCGGCGATGGGATGCCGCGCGATCGTCTGCGTGAGCGACGGCATGGCCTATCCGTTCGTCGTTCAGCCGGGCCGGCTCGTGCGCAACCTCATTCCCTGCTGGCGGCTGATCTATTGCCGCGAGCTCGGCGAATTCGTCCGCTTCGCCAATGCGATCGGACGGCATATGCTGTTTCGCGGCGGCCCCTTTTGCGCCGTCGACGCGATGGGGCGCGCGCCGGGGCTGGTCGGCTGGTTTGTTTCCGGACGCATTCCGCCGAGATACTTCAAGGGGTCGGTCCCGCCCGGCCTCGGCGATCTCGCCTACACCGAAGTGGTCGTCTTCGGCCCGTAGCGTCTGCGCCGACGGCGCGTCGCCGGCGCGCTCAGCGCAGATCGCGCAGCATCAGGAACAGGGCGTGCGGATTGGTCACGAGGTAGCGCACGAACAGCCGTCGCGGCTCGACGCCCACTCTGAACAGCCATTCCAGCCCGATCTTCTGCATCCACCGCGGCGCGCGCGGCTTCGCCAATGCGAGGAAGTCGAACAACCCGCCGGCGGTCTTGACGATCGCCACGCCCTTCAGCGCCGCGAGATTGCGCGCGCAGAACCGCTGCTCCAGGGGAACGCCGAGCGAAACCCAGAGCACGTCGGGCCGCAGCCGAGCGACTTCTTCGACGATCGCGGGCTCCTCGGCGCGCGAGAAGTAGCCGTTGCGGCGGCCGACGATCCGCAGCCCGGGATAGTCGGCGAGCGCAGTCTCGACCGCCTTGCGGTTCGCCTCCTCGGTCGCGCCCAACATATAGAAAGTGACGCCCGTCTCGGCGGCCAGCCGCGCCACCGCCGGGAAGAGATCGGTGGTCGCGACCCGTTCGGGCAGGGGATTGGCGCAGAGGTAGCGCGACAGCAACACCAGCGGCTGGCCGTCGGCGTTAACCGAATCGGCGGAGAGGATCGACTCCTTGAGTTCTCGATCCTGCGCGCAAAGCGAAATGACCTGGCCGTTGAGCGAGGTCGAATAGATCGGCCGCGCCGCCTTGGCGCGTTCGGCGCTGCGGCAATAATCGATAAAGGCGTGCGCTGTTTCCTGGATGTCGACGGCGTCGATCGGAAACTGGCCGATACGGACGGTTCCTCGCCCGTCCTGCCTCGATTTCCTGACCGCGAGTTGCATCGCTCCGCTCCGTTCCCTTGCGAGAGAGAGCAAGACGCAAGTCGCAGGCCTCCCGAATCGGGACATCCGTCTTCGGTTTTTCGAAATGCGCGGCGATCGGGCGCCGAAAGCGAGCGGCGGCGAACGTGGCGCTGACGATGGCACGATTCTTCCAAGGGCCCAGAGCCCGACGCCTGCCTGTGTTTCATACCGGGGCGGATCACGACGGAGTTCGGATGCCAACCAAGGTGAACGAGGTCGCTTGCTTCGCACCAGCCGAGACGCCACGCGGCGCGGCGGCGCCGAACTCGGACCGAACCGATTCGCCCTGCGATCGAACCGACGGACCTTTGGCGAATTTGCGGCGCAAGATCTCTTCGCGCCTGGCGCGCCATATCGCGCTAGAACGCAGGCGGCTCGTTGACGCAAAGCCGATGGTCAGTTTCACGTTTGACGACGCCGCGGTGAGCGCCGGCCTGGCGGGCGCCGAACGGCTGGAACGAATGGGCGCGCGCGGAACCTACTACATCGCCTCCGGCCTGATCGGGCGAAGCGACTACGGCTACGCCCTAATGGGCCGCGAGAGCGTGCGCGACCTCCATCTCAGGGGCCACGAAATCGGCCTTCACGGCCACGCCCACCTGGCGGCGGGCGCCTTCTCCGCGCAAGAGTTTCGCGACGACCTGCAAAGAAACAGGGATTGGCTGGAATCCATCGACGAAGGCATCCGCCCCGCCAATTTCGCCTACCCCTACGGCATCGCCTCTTTCGCCCGCAAACGCCAGCTCTATGGTTTGGTCGCCTCCAGCCGCAGCGTCGCGCCGGGCGTCATGGCCGGCGACTTCGATCCGCAGTATCTGCGTTGCGTCGAACTGGCGGATCGACGCCTGACGCCCGAGCGGCTCGCCGCCTATCTCGACGCCACGGTCCAATCTGGCGGTTGGTTAATCTTCTGTTGCCACGACATCGCCGACGCGCCGACTTCATACGGTTGCACCACCGGGCTGTTTCAGCGCGCGCTCGACGGCGCGGTCTCGCGCGGGGTCGAAATCGTCACCGTCGCCGCTGGGCTCGCCCGCAGCCGGCCAGTGGGAAAGCCGGCGCTTTCGGCGAACGAGGCAAGGGGTTCGAAACTTTCCTAGCGCAAGAGTTTCAAGGCGGTCGGCGGCTCCCAAACGGCGCGGGTCCGAGACTGAAGCGGTCCGCCTAAAATGTGCTCGGCGCGCCGTTGGGTCGATAAGCGAAGCTCGTGGTCGCAGCCATGCATAAGGACATGACTCCAGTCGAGGACGCGTCGACTCTCGCGAATCCCGGAACTGGCGCGGCGAGCCGTTTGTCGCAATCGGCGCCGGAGGCCGTCGTTTGCGTGCCGACCTGTCGACGCCCCGAGATGCTCCGCCTGACGTTGCAGTCTCTGGTCGAACAGACCGGCCCGACCCGCTTCGCCGTCGTCGTCGTCGACAACGATTCGCTCGGCATGGCCGGCGCCGCGGTCGCGGACGCGTTCTTTTCCGACAGGCTGCTCGAGGGTTTGTGCGTGGTCGAGGCGCAGCCCGGCAATTGCCGCGCCTGCAATCGCGCGTTCGAGGAAGCGCGCCGCCGCTTCGCCTTGGCGTCGTATATTTTGATGATCGACGACGATGAAGTCGCCGACCCGGAATGGCTGAGCCGGATGATCGCCGCGGCGCGCGAAAGACAAGTCGACATCGTCGGCGGCCCGGTCGTGCCGCGCTTTGCCGACGGCGCGCCCGACGCGCTCGCCCACCATCCCGTCTACTGGCCGGCCTTTAGCCGCAGCGGCTTCGTGTCGATGATCTACGGTTCGGGCAATTTCCTCATCCGCCGCCAAGCGTTCGAGCGGCTGAACCATCCGGAATTCGACCTGCGCTACAATTTCCTCGGCGGCGGCGACACGGAGTTCTTCACCCGCTGTCGGCGCGCCGGGCTGACGTTCTACTGGGAACAGGCCGCGCGCATCGTCGAAACGGTGCCCGGCGATCGGGTTCGCCCGGCATGGATCTTGCGGCGCGGCCTTCGCATCGGCGCCATCAACTTTCACATCGACGAGGCCGCGAACCGATCGGCCTTCGGCCGTGTCAGGCTCGCCGCCAAGAACGGCGTTCTTCTCCCCGTCTCGGCTTTTCGAACGTTGAAGCTGCTCGCACAGGGCAAGCCGGCGCTCGTTTCGCTCCATCCGATGGTGGTGGCGGTCGGGCGCCTGTTGGCCTGGCTCGGCGTCGAGCCTCAGCAATATCGCTTCCCGCCGGCGGAGCCGAAACCATGACCTCTTCGGCGGCCAGCGTCCCGACCGTTCAGGGCGACGCCGTTCCGTGGCGCGCGATCGCCTTCGTCGCCGCCTTGTCTCTGGCCTGGATCACGTTGCAACCCTTCGCCGATCTTGGCGCGGAGGACGCGCTCGATCTCGGCGCCGGCCGCGAGATCGCGACCTACTTCGCCTTCGCCGCGTGCGCGGCGCTTTGCCTCCATTTGGCGGCGTCGACGGATCGCCCCGCCCTCCGACGTCTCGCCAATCCGGCCTTTGTCGCGCTGGCAGTATGGGTCGCCATCAGTTGCGCGACCTCGCAAGACGTCGCGACGTCGCTGAAACGCGCCGCGCTATGCGGCTTTGTCGCCGTCGTCGCCGCCGCCTTGCCGCTGCTGCCGCGCGGACGCATGCACCTGGCGACCATGTTCGGCGTCGCCGCCGGCGCGCTCCTCGCGCTATCCTATTTCGGCGTGATCTTCATGCCGCAATACGCCGTCCACCAGGCGAGCGACCTCGGCGAACCGGCGCTGGCGGGCGACTGGCGCGGCGTGTTCGGCCACAAGAACCTGGCGAGCGCCGTATTCGTCTTCGTCGCCTTCATCGGCATTTACGTCGCGCGCGCCGGACGCGCCGTCGCGGGCGTCGTCATTACCGCCCTCTCGTTGCTGTTCGTGGTCTTCGCCAACGGCAAGACCGAGAACTTGCTGTGGGCGCCGACGCTCGCCGTTTCCTTGTTCGCCGCGCGTTACGGCGCCGGATGGGCGTGGCGCGTCGCGGCCATCGCGCCCTTCGCCGCGCTCAACGCGTTGGGCGTCGGCTCGGTGATCGTCGCGCCGATCGGATCGCTGGTGGCGAGCCTCCCGGTCGACCCGACGTTCACCGGCCGCGTCGACGTCTGGCGCTACGCGCTGGACAAGCTCGCCGAGCATCCCTTGCTCGGCTACGGGTTCGACGCATTCTGGAACACCGAATCGGTCCGTTTCGGAACCGACAGTTCAACCGCCTGGGTCGCCGGCGCCGCGCATGCGCACAACGGCTTGGTCGACGTCGCGATGTCGATGGGCGTTCCCGGCGTCGCTCTGGCGCTGTGGGCTTTCCTCGTCCAACCGCTCGCCGACATCGGCAAAGCCGCCAAAAGCGGCGCCGACCCGGCGCTGATGACGTTGCTGACGCAAATCTGGCTGTTCGGCCTTTATGTTTCGTCGCTCGAGTCGTTCCTGTTCGATCGCGCCGACCCGATCTGGTTCACCTTCCTGTTCGCGGTGTTCGCTCTGCGCTATGTCGCGAGTTTTCGGACGTCGCCGCAATGACGCCGCCGTCCGCCGCAAGCCGCGGTTTCGTCGTCTCTCTCATATCGCCGTCGAGAACGCCTTGCGGAGTCGAGACGTTCGCGCGCGGCCTCGCGCGCGCTACAGGCGAACTCGGCCTCGACTCGCGGACCCTCGCGGTCGCAGGGCGACGGGGCGAGGCGGCGGAGCTTTGGCGCGGCTTGGCCGGCGCTGGCGCGCTCATCGTCAATCTGCCGGTGGTGGCGTGGAAGAGGGCCTTGCTGACGCCGCTCATCGCGCTGGCGATCGCCCGATTGCGCGGCGCGCGGACCATCGTCGTCTTGCACGAATGGGCGGATCTGCATCCCCTGCGCCGCGCTTTCGTCTCCGCCTATCTCCTGTTGGCGCAAGTCGTTCTGTTCTCGTCGCCGACGGTGCGCGACCAATTCTTGTCGAGCCCGGCCGGATGGCTGCCCTTCGTCTTGGGCCTTGCGCCGATCCCGCCCAATATCGCGCCGCCGATAGCGCGCCTGCGCTCTGCCGCCGTCGCTCGAGTCGAGGCGGAGCGCGCCAAAGGGCGCCTCGTTCTCGGCCATTTCGGCTCGATCTATCCCAAGAAGCAATCGACCTTCGCGCTCGAAGTCGCGCGCGCCCTGCAGGCGATGAATCGCAGCGTCTTCGTCGTCTTCGTCGGCGGCTTCGTCAGAGCGAGCGACGACGTCGAAAGCCAATTCTTCGCGCGGGTCCGAGAACTCGGCCTCGAAGAGTCGATCATGGTCACCGGCTATGTCGAATCGGATGCGGAAATCTTCGCGCTTTTCGACGCGGTCGACGTGTTCCTCTATTCGTTTGCGGAAGGGTTGACCTCACGGCGCGGCAGCGTGCTGACCTGCCTGGAGTCGGGGCGTCCGGTCATCGTCAACGCCCCAAAGAGGGAAGGCGAGTTCGCCCACCATGCCGTCTTTCGCCGCCTGATCGCCCAGGGCGCGCTCCGGTTCGCGCCCACCGACGCCGCGCCCGCCGATTTCGCCCGAGCGATCGGCGCGATGGACGTCGCCTCTCGCGCCGTCGCGCCTGAGATATTCGCGCCGGCGTGGCGTGACGCCGCGGCCGCGTTGCGCGCCGTCTTGACGTGAACGAAGGGCCTCAGGCTCGCTTCTGTTGCGCGGGACTGGTCGGCTCGTAGCGCACGAGGGCGCGCGCGGCGACGCCCGCTTTGGCGAGCGCCCTCCCCAGCGACTGCGCGCCGGCGTCACCGGGCGTTTCTTCAAACGCGACGACCTCGTCGACCATCTCGAGCACCCGCTGCGCGCAGCGGTCGTCCGGATCGGGTCCGTCGCAAATGATCAGTTCGACAGCCTCATCGCGCAGGCGCGTGAGGGAGCGCAACAGTTCGTCGGGACGCATGCGCCCGATTTCGGCGTCGAAACCCTTGGGCAAAGCAAGCAACACTCGATTGCCGGCGAGATAGAACGCGCCCTGGTTGAGGATCGGCGTCTGCGTGGCGCGGCGGACGGCGCGCGTGAGCTTGGCGTTGCGCTCGGCCGCGTCGATCAAGGCGACGCGCACGCCGCGGCGCGCCGCGCACAGCGTCAGATTGATCGCCAGGGAGGTGCGAAGCCCGTCGCCGTTCGGGCCGGCGACGGCGAAAGCGACAGCGCGCCGCGGGCCTTGGCCGGGGCTGTCGGCTAGACCGAGTTCGTCGAGGATCGCGTCGAATTCGACGCCGTCGGCGCCGACCGACAGCGCCGGGAAGCCGAGTCCGGCGAGGTCCAGGCGGTCGATGGATTGCGGCCGTTGCGCCGTCACCAGTCGCGATCGCGAGGTGACGATGAAAGTCGCGGGCGCCGGCGCTACCGCCGCGTTCGCCTCGCGCTCGGGTTCCGCGGCCGAGGCGTCGGGCGGCGCCAGCGCGCCGCCGCGCTCGCGCGCGAATGCGCCGGCGACGCCGAGCCCCAGGCCGAGCAGCAGTCCGACGCTCGCCATCAGGGCCCCGCTCGGCGGAAAGGCGCGAGACTTGGGAGCGGTGGCGAGCGAAATGATCCGCGTTCGCGACGGTTCGACCTGCTGGATCTCGCCGGCTTCGCGCGAGCGCGTAACGAACAATTCATAGACGCTGCGCGCCGCGTCGGCCTGGCGTTCGAGATCGCGCAGCCCGACCGAACTCTGGCCGTTGGCGTCCGTCTGCGTCTTCAAGTCGTCGAGCTGGCGGCTGAGCGACGCCTCGATTCGCTTCGCATTCTCGTACTCGATGCGTTGGCTCTCGGCGAAGCGGTTCAATTCGGCGTCGACCGCGGCGTCAGCGGCGCCGGCCTGCGCTTTGGCGTCGATCACCTGCGGATGGCGAGGGCCGAGTTCGGCCGTGAGGTCGGCGAGGCGCTGGCGCGCCAGCGCCTGCTGGGCTCGCAATGCGGCCAGACTCGTGGACGTGATCTGAGAGGCGAGCGCCGCGACGTCGCCGCCGGGCCGGTGAGCCTTCTCGATCTGGTCGAGACGCGAACGCGCCTCCGCCGCCTTGGTGCGCGCGATCGTCATCTGCGCGTTCACGTCTCTGAGCTGCTGTTCGGTGACGAGGAGATCGCGGGTTCCGACCAGCCCATTGGCGGCCTTGAAGTCTTCGACCTTCTTTTCCGCGTCGAGGACGCGCTTGCGCAACGCCTCGAGCCGCGCCGCCAGCGAGGCCTCGGTTTGGCGCGAGACGTCCGTTTGCCACGACGACGAGACGTCGATGTAGGCGCGCGCAGTGGCGTTGGCGAGTTCGGCGGCCCTCGTCGGATCGCGGTCGGCGACCGAGAGATCGATGATGAACGTCCGTTCGGGCCGCTTGACCTGAATTCGGTTCCCGAGAGCGGCCGCGGCGGCGGTCACGCGGTCCGCAGGACTCGGCGAGGAACCGAAAAAGGCAGGGAACCGCCAAGCGGCGACAAAATCCGGGTCGGCGTCGAGCTTTTCGTCCGCCACGACGCGCTCGAGCACCGCGCGCGAGGCGATGATCAGACCCTGGCTCTCGACATAGTTGATGAAGCCGTTGGAATCTTGCCCCGGCGCGGGCATGTCCTTGCCGGCGCCGGGAAGGACGCCGGGATCGACGTAGATCTGCGTGACCGCGACATAGCGCTGCGGCAGCGCCTTCGAGGCGACGAAGCCGAGCAGCGCGCAGGCCAACGCGCAACCGAGCGTGAAGGCCTTATGGCGTTTGGCGGCGGCGACGGCCGCGAGCGCGCGAGCGCGCGCGCCGCCGGCCGGCGGCGGCCGCGCTTCGCCGCCGCTCGTTTCGGCAGCCGTGAGGCCGTATTCGAACATAAACTGCCTATCCGCCGGTTTCGATCGCGCGGGGTGCATGCCTGTCCCGTCGCTCGCGCTGGTGCGCCGATTGTCATTGATCTTGGTTAACGAATGGTCAGAATCGCCGCCGACAAGAGTTCGCCGCGCCGGCCGCGCCTTCGCCGGCGAAAGGGAGGTCCGCATGGCGCTATCGAGCAACCGCGAAAGCGGGGCGGCCCGGATGGCCTCAATCTTGCGTCATTGCAAGACAGAATAGTCAGGGTTCCGTTTTGAGACGCAGCGGCCCCCATCGTCGAGACGCCCGGAGCGAACCTTTGCCAAGTCCCGTCGCACCCGTTACGCCGAGCCGCCGAGGCGATTTCGACGGGACGATCGCGGCCGAGGCGAATCCAAGGGCCGCTGTTCTTTGGTCGTGGCGCCTAGCGGCGGCGGCCTTCGCGCTGGCGGCCCTCGCCGGTCCGGTCGGCGCCGCGTCGTCCGGCCTGCGCCTCGTCCACGCCGAGGATTTTTCCACGGCCAAGGATTTCGATCCCGCGTTCTGGATCGCGGAGACCGGCTTCTTCCGCAATAGGGAAGCGCAGTATTATCGCCCGGAGAACGTCGGCGTGCAGGACGGCGCCCTCGTGCTCGAGGGCAGGCGCGAAAGCGCGCTCAACGCCGATTACAGCGCCGACGGCGCCGACTGGCTGACGACGACGCGAAGCGCGGAATACACGTCCGGCAGCATCGTCAGCCGCGACGCTTTCACCTTCGGCGTATTCGAAGTGGTCGCGCGCCTGCCGCAGGGCGCCGGCGACTGGCCGGCGATCTGGCTGGTTAACGAGCAGGGGCTGCCGTATCGCGAGATCGATTTGGTCGAGGCGGTCGGAAACCTCCCAGGTAGGACGTGGACGACGATCCACGCCGGACCCGATCAGCGCAGCCTGAAGACCTGGCAGGCCGAGACGCCCATGCCAGGCCTCGAACGAGACTTTCACACTTACCGGCTCGAATGGCGCAAGGATTCGATCGCGGTCGCGATCGACGGGCGCGACGTGCTCACAATGAACCCCGAAGAGGCCCATAGGGACGGCGTCGACCCGCTGCGCGCGCCGATGCATTTGCGAGTCAACCTCGCGCTCGGCGGCTCCTGGGGCGGCAGAATCGACGACGACGCGCTACCTGCCCGGCTCGAAGTCAGATCGATCAAGATTTGGAGCGTCGAGCCGCAGACCTCGACGAGCTCCGACTGACGCCGATGGCTTCGAATTCCCAAGCGAACCAACCTGGTCCAGCGAACGGGCGACGCGAGAGCGGCGTCCCCAGAGTCGTTGCGCCGCGACGCCGCGTTGACGGCTCAGAATCCGCGGCTAAAGGAGAGATCCGGATAATGGGGCGGCGAGCGGAATTCGACGGGACGATGCGGCCATGACGATCCTGCAAAAAATGAAAGACGCCGCGATCCGCGCGGGACTCGAGCCTTGGCTCCGGCCGGTTTCCGATTTCTTGGTGGGCCGCAAATTCGATCAGGACGATCCCGCGGCGTTCCGGCTGATCGAGGGCCTGCCGCAGGACGCGATCTGCGTCGACGTCGGCTGCCACAAGGGAAAGTTTTTGGACGCCATGCGGCGCGCCGCGCCGAACGGGCGCTTCTTCGCTTTTGAGCCGATTCCGTATCTCTACGAGCTGTTGAAATCCAAGTATCGCGCCGACGCTCGCGTGCGGGTGTTCAATTACGCGCTCTCGTCGCACGACGGCGAGGCGACGTTCTACGTCAATGAACGCGATATGGGGCTCAGCGGCTTGAGCGAGCGGCGCGAGCGCTTGGGCGACGACCCATTGACCAAGGTCGGCGCAGTCGTGCGAACGCTCGACGGCGTCCTCGGCGATCAGCGCGTCGATTTCATCAAGATCGATGTCGAGGGCGCCGAATTCGACGTGCTGCAAGGCGCGCGAGCAATCCTTGCGCGATGCCGGCCTCGTATCCTTTTTGAGTTCGGTCGCGGCGGCGCCGAGTATTTCGGCGTCTCCGCCGACGCCATGTTTCAATTGTTCGATCGCGCCGGTTACGACCTCTTCACGCTCGACAATTTGGCTCGGGACAGCGCGCTGACCGCCGCGGCGTTCGGGGCCTGCTTCGAACGGAACACAAATTACAATTTCCTCGCGGCGCCCCGCCGATAAGCGCTGCGGCCGGCCCGGCTTCTCGAATTCATCGCTTGGTCGCGGCGAGCTTCGCCGCCGCGCGATGCGCCCTGCGGCCGAGCTGCGCGCAGCCCCACTGAAGCAGCTTCGGAGTGAATCTGCGAGAGACGGCGCGTAGATCGCCGATGTTCAAGAACCAAGCCGCCGCAGCGTAGATCGCGACTCCGCCCGGCACGAGGACGACGAGCGAAGCCGGACCGAGCGGCGCGGCGAATTTCTCCAGAAGGGCGACGGCGAGCCCCATCGCCGCCGTCGCGGCGACGACGCGCGCGATCCGGCGCAACGGAAAGGGCATCGGAAAGGCGAAGCGGCTCAGCAGCGCCGCGTTGAGACAGCCGAAGATTTCCGTCGCCAGCCGCCCCCAGACAGCGCCCATCACCCCGAAACGGCTGATCAGCACGTACGAGGCGACGACGTTCCAGACGATGATCGAGCTCGTGTTCGCCAGATAGAAGCCGGTGCGATTGGAAAGCAGAAAGCTGGTATGGAAATATTGCTGGGTCAGGATCTGGAACAGCAGCGCCGCGGCGAAAACGGGCATCGCGGCGTGCGAGACCACGCGAAAATTCGGCCCGAGCACGAGATCGGCGACGTGCGGCGCGACGATGCCGAGGCCGACACACGCCGGCAGCGTCGCCGCGAGCAGAATTTCCAGGTATTTTGCAAGATGCGCGCGCGCGGCTCGCTCGCCCTCGGTCGCGAGCAACCGCACGGTCATCGGCACAAAGGCCGTAGCGATGCTGATCGCGGGAATGATCAGGCTCTGGCGGACGATGTCGAGGCTGGCGCCGAATTGGCCGGCGGCGGCGACGTCGGCCAGATTGGCGAGCAGAAATCGGTCGGTCATTGCCGACAGCGTGAGGAGCGACAGCGAGATCGTGAGCGGAAACCCGTTGGCGACGATCTCGACGAGACGCGCGGCGTCGAAACGCGGTCGCGTTGCGCCCCAGGCCGTGCGCCAGAAGCTCAGCGTCGCCAGCAAGTAGCCGATCGACATCGCGGCCAAGAGCAAGGCGCCGGTCCTGCCGAACAGCATCGAAGCGATCCCCAGGCCCGAGACGAGCACGGCGCGAGCGACCGTGCCGTGCAGAAAACTCGCCGCCTTCTGTTCGGCGCGCAGCAGTTCCTGGCTCGTGTCGTAAAGGACGACGGCGACAGTCATCCCGATCGAAGCGATCGCCACCCCCGGCGCCAAATTGGCGAGACGCGCCGCGACGTAGCCGAGCGGCAAGACCAGAGCGCACAGAAGCAAGGCCGCCAGCGCCGAGGGACGCATGTCGGTCCCGTCGCCGCGCGCCTGCTCGCGCAGGATCGAAAGCTTGATGGCGCTGGAGAGAAACGTCGCAAAGAACGTCGCGAAGGCGAAGCCGAGGAGATAGTCGCCGAACCCGTCGGCAGCGAAGAACCGCGTGAAGACGACGACGTTAACCAAGCCGAACACGGCCGAGAACGCGTTCGCCAGAAAGTAGAACGCGGTGTGCCTGGCCAGCATTAAGCAATTCCCAACTCGACGGCGCCCGCGTTCGACGCCTCCGTGACCCAAAGCGGTTCCGTCGACCCGTTTCGAAACGTTTCGACGATGCGTCGACCGTCGAGCAAGAAGCGCGCCGCCGTGTTTGCGACCGCGCCCTGCCCCCGCGGTTTCGCGCACGACTTTACCATTGTTCGACGATTTGGCCGGCTCTCCCCTGCATGTTGAGGGTTCGTTCACCAATTTCGGGTCAAATTGGCGCGTCAGTCTATGACGGCGTCCGCGCCGGCGCCGCGCTCGCCGCCGCCCGCCGTTCGAACAGGACGTACCATGTCGTCTCGCGTTTTGCTTTTCCTCGCCTTCGCCGCCGGGCTCGGGCTGAACTCGGCGGTCGCCGCCGAGGCGGCGGCTCCTCCCGACGTGTTGAAGGTCACGCTCGATCAGGCCAGGGTGATGCAGATCCCTCCGGGGGTCAAAACGCTGGTCGTCGGCAATCCCGCGATCGCCGACGTGACGATGCTCAAGGGCGGCGGTGCGATGATCGTCACCGGCAAGGGATATGGCGAGACCAATCTGATTGCGCTCGACGGCCAGGGCAATATACTCGATGAGAAGCAGATCGAGGTCGAACCGACGCGATCTGTCTTGGTCGTGCAACGGGGAAGCGACCGCGAGTCCTATTGGTGCAACCCGACCTGCATGCCCACGGTTCAGCTCGGCGATGAGAACAAGGCCTTCAGCGAAGCGAGCGGACAGATCGGCGCGCGCAATGCGCTCGCGCAAGGCGGCGGAGCGAAATAACGCGAGCCGCGCGGCGGCCAGCCGCGCCCGTCCATGCGCCGCCTGATCCTGGAAGAGCCAATTTCGCGCGCCGCCGTCTGGAGTCGGCGGACGGCGGTCTTCGCACTCGCGACGGCGGGCGTCGCGATCGCGCTGTCGCGGTTCGGCGGGGTCGACGCCGCGGCGACGCTCACGGTGTTCGGCGCGGCGCTGACGCTCGCCTTTCTCGCCCTCCTGCTGGCGGGCGCGGCGGCGGCGGTCGTCTGGCGCACCGGCCGGCGCGGCGCCGATCAGGCCGCGCTCGGCCTCGCGCTGTCTTTGGCCCTTCTGGCCTATCCCGCCTATCTCACCGTCAAAGCGCTGCCGTTGCCCGCCATCAACGACGTGACGACCGACTTGGACAAGCCGCCCTCGTTCATGATCTCGGCCAAAGCTCGCGAAGCCCGCGCCGGCCGCGCGCCGCCGACTTGGCGCGCCGAAACCGGCCCGCAGCAGAAGGCCGCCTATCCCGAGGTGCAGCCGATTCTGGTCGATCTCGAACCCGCTCAGGCCTATCAGCTCGCGTTGCGCGTCGCCAAGGATCTCGGCTGGCGCGTTGTCGACTCGAACCCGCCCAATCTGCGCGTCGACGGCGTCGCTCAGATCGAGGCTACCGATCGTTCGCTATTGTTCGGCTTCGTCGACGACATCGCCATTCGCATTCAGCCGCTCGCCAACCAGACGCGCATCGACGTCCGCTCGGCCTCGCGGGTGGGCAGGCATGACTTCGGCGCCAATGCGCGCCACATCGATCGGTTCATCGCGGCCGTTCAAGAATCGACGCAAGAGCCGTAGGGCTCATGGGCGGCGGAACCGCGCCGAGAGCGTCGGCGCGCCGTCGCTGGCGACGACGCCCCGCGCAACGAGGTCCTCGAGATGGGCGAAGGTCGATAGATTCGCCGCGCCGACCAGCGCCGGGTTCAGCCCGGCGTAGACCCTGGCGACGATTTCCGGGATCGTCGCGTCGCCCGCTTGCAGCCTGGCGAGGATCGCGGCTTCGCGCTGGCGGCGATGGCTCACGAGCGCGCGCACGTAACGCTGCGGGTCGCGCACCGGCCCGCCGTGGCCGGGCCAATAGATCGCCTCGTCGCGCATCCTCAGCTTTTCCAGCGACGCCATGTAATCGGCCATCGAGCCGTCGGGCGGGGCGACGACCGAGGTCGACCAAGCCATCACGTGGTCGCCCGAAAACAGCGCGTTCTCTTCCAGCAGGGCGAAACACAGATGGTTCGCGGCGTGCCCGGGCGTCGCGACGCTCTCCAGCGTGAAGCCGCGCCCCTCGATCCGCTCGCCGTCGGCGAGCGCGACGTCGGGGGCGTAGGCGAGGTCGTGCGCCGCGTTCACACGGGGCGGCGCGCCCTCGATGGCGACCTGCGCGCGCGCGCCGACGATCGGCGCGCCGGTTCTCTCCTTCAGCATCGGCGCGGCGGCGGCGTGATCGCGGTGGCTGTGGGTGACCACAATTTGGCTCACCCGTTCGCCCGCGACCGCCGCCAGAAGGGCCGCGACGTGGGCTTCGTCCGCCGGGCCGGGGTCGACGATTGCGACCTCGCCCTCGCCGACGATGTAGCTGCAAGTCCCCGTGAAGGTGAACGGCGAGGCGTTGCGGGCGACGAGCCGGCGCACGAGCGGCGAAAGCCGCGTCAGGACGCCGCTCGGCGCTTCGGCGGCGCTCGCCGACGGCGGCAGATCGTTGCTGGGTTCGCTCACGTCGCGTTCCGATGCCTATCGCCTAACGGCCGACTTGTTTGGCGCGGCCGCCTTGTCTATACCCGCAACAGGCGCCGGACGCGAACCCGCCTCAGGGGGGACCGCGAGCCTGCCAGCGACGGGAGAAATCATGAACGAACCGATGAACGCGACTTTGGCCGCGACGCTGTGGCCCTCGCGCGCGGCCCCGCGCTTCGCCCGCGCCGCGATGCTGGCGATCGGCGGGACGCTGGTCCTGGCGGCCTCGGCCAAGGCGCAGGTTCCCTTCTATCCCGTGCCCATGACCCTGCAGACCCTCGCCGTGCTGGTGATCGGCGCCGCTTACGGCGCTCGGCTCGCGGCGGCGACGCTCGCACTCTATCTCGCCGAGGGCTTGCTCGGTCTGCCGGTTTTCGCCGGCGCGCTGGCCGGCCCCGCCTATATGGCCGGACCCACCGCCGGCTATCTCGGAGGCTTCCTGGTCGCGGCGGCGGCGGTCGGTTGGCTCGCCGAGCGCGGCTGGGATCGCGACTGGCCGCGGCTGATCGGCGCGATGGCGATCGGCCATGTCGTGGTCTTCGCCTTCGGCTTCGCCTGGCTCGCGCTCGCGTTGGGGGCCGAAAGCGCCTGGGCGGTCGGCGTTGCGCCGTTCTATGCGGCGACGCTGGTCAAGACGCTGCTCGCCGCGGCGCTGGTCGGCGCGGCTTGGCGTGGTCTGGCGCGGCTGCGAGGGAGTGACGCCTGACCGATCTCGACAGCCTCAGCGCGGCGGTCGCCGAACGGGCGCGACCGCTCGGCCGCGAGACGTTCCCTCGTTTCGTGCCGGTCACCACGCGTTGGAGCGACAACGATCCCTACGGCCATCTCAACAACGTCGCCTATTACGCCTTCTTCGACGCGGCGGTGAACGCGATCCTCATCGAGGCGGATCTGCTCGATCCCGCTACAAGCCCGGTGATCGGCCTGGTCGCCGAGAGCAGCTGCAGTTTCTTCTCCAGCCTCGCGTTCCCCGACGCGGTCGAGATCGGCGTCGCCGTGGAGCGCCTCGGGCGCTCGTCGGCGCGCTATCTTCTGGCCGCGTTCAAGGCCGGCGCGCCGCGCGCCAGCGCCCAAGGGCGCTACACCCACGTCTATGTGGACCGGGCCACGGGCAAGCCGACGCCGATCCCCGACGCCCACCGCCGATTGATGGAGAGCTTGGCGTGCCGTTGACGAGCGCGCGCCCGAAGCGCCCGGCGCGTTCGGACGCAGGTTCGTCGCCCCAACCGCGGTCAGGCATAATTTACGTTGAACGCGTAAACACTGCGCACCGCGCTCGGCAGAATTGGAAACGCCGCATGCGGAGGAAATTCGCCAGCGGTCTCGCGACTCGATCGCGCATCGTTCGGTCCTTCGCCGAGGGCGCGCGAATTGCGGACCGGCCGTGCTTGTGAGGAAAGCGATGTCGAGGAAGATCCTTCCGGTCATCATGTGCGGCGGCGCCGGAACGCGCGTCTGGCCGGAATCGCGCGAGACGATGCCCAAGCAATTCATTCCTCTGATCGGGAAGTCCTCGACCTTTCAGGACTCCGTGCGGCGCGTCGTCGACCCGATCTTCGAGGCGCCGATCGTCGTCACCAATCGCGACTATCGCTTTCTCGTCAGGGAGCAGCTCGAAGAAATCGGCGCGCAGGCGACGATCGTCCTGGAGCCGTCGCGCCGCGATTCCGGACCGGCCGTCGCGGTTGCGGCGGAGCTCGCAGCCAAGCGCGATCCGGAAACGATCGTTGCGGTGTTCGCGGCCGACCACGTGATCCTCAAGCAGGCCGAGTTTCTGCAGACCTGCGAGACCGCAGCCGACGCGGCCGCGAACGGCTATATCGCGACCCTCGGCGTCACGCCGTCGGAACCTGCCGTCGGCTACGGCTATATCCGGCCGGGCGCGGCGATCGCCCCGGGCAAAGCGCGCGAAGTGGAGGCCTTCGTCGAGAAGCCCGACCGGGCGACGGCCGAGCGCTATGTCGCCGAGGGCTATCTTTGGAACTCCGGCAATTTCTTCTTTCGCGCCGACGTCATGCTCGACGAATTGCGCGCGTTCGAGCCGGAGATGGCGGAAGCGACGGCGCGCGCGCTCGCTCAATCCGTCGACGATCTCGGATTCCTCGCTCTCGACGCGAAGGCCTTCGCCGACGCGCCGAAAAAGTCGATCGACTACGCCGTCATGGAGCGCACCAAGCGCGCCGCTGTGGTGCCCGCCGACATCGGCTGGTCGGACGTCGGCGACTGGGGCGCGGTGTGGAAGCTGAGCCAGCGCGACGAGAACGGCAACTCCATTCAGGGCGAAGGCTTGGCGATCGAAGCGAAGAACGTGCACATCCGCTCCAGCGGCCTGCTGACCGCAGTCGTCGGGGTCAACGACGTCGTCGTGGTTTCGACGCAGGACGCGGTTCTGGTGCTGGCCCGCGAGCAAGGCGACAAGGTCAAGCAGCTCGTCGACACGCTGAAGAAGGAACAGCGGCGCGAGGCGACCGAGCACAAGCGCATCTACCGCCCCTGGGGATATTACCAGTCGATCGACTCCGGCCCGCGCTATCAGGTCAAGCGCATCGTCGTCGCGCCCGGACGCCAGCTTTCGCTGCAAAAGCATCACCATCGCGCCGAACACTGGGTCGTCGTCAATGGCACGGCGCAGGTGACGCGCGATTCGCAAGTGCAGATGGTGCACGAAAACGAATCGATCTTCCTGCCGATCGGCGTCGTTCACCGGCTCGCCAATCCCGGCAAGATCAATCTCGAGCTCATCGAGGTGCAGACGGGCTCGTATCTCGGCGAAGACGACATCGTCCGCCTCGAGGACGCCTACAACCGGCCGCAGAGCTGACGCCGCGACGGCCGGCGCGCCTCGGGCGTCACTTCGCGCTCAAGCCGCGGACGATGTCTTCGCGAATGTCCGAGGTCTTCGTCACGATGTCGTCGATCTTCCACGCTCCGTCCTCGCGGACGAAGCGATAGGTCACCGCGTGCTCCTCGCCGCTGGCAATATGAAATTTCGCCACGGCCTCGGCTTTTGCGCCGCCCGGCGGCGTCGCCTCGACCGTCACGTCGATCGGCACGGCGCCGTTGCCGTCGGCGACGGGGTCCCAATCGAGAATCGCGTCGCCGGTCTTGCGCTCGTATATCTCCATCCGCGCCACGAGGCGCCGAAATTCGCGCGTCAAGCGCCCCTGGATCTGGGAATCGCGAAATGTGTAAAGCGGTTCAACGGACATGTCGCCTTTCGGACCCAACTCGAGACGGTAGAGCTCGGCGACGATTTCGCGCGGCGAAAGCTCGGCCGCGCTCGCCGCGCCGCCGATCGCCAACGCCGCAGCAAGTGCAAAAACTCGGAGGCAAGTCGACATCTCTCATCTCTCCTCATAGGCGCGGCCCCGCGCCCCATACGCCGCGCGCATCAGTGTTCGGACACCGCGTCCGCCAGTCTTTCGACGACCAAATCCCGCCGGGCGGTTTCCTGCAGCCGGCAATAGTCGCTTCCTCCCAGATTGGCGCCGGGATCGAGGTCGTTGAAGAGAGCGCACAGCTTCTCGCGTGACGCCAGCCAGGTCTTCTGCGCCTCGGCCAACGCCGGACGGACGGCTGGAGGGCCGCTGGCGCTCGCCTTCTTGATCGCGGCCTCGAGACGCTCGCCCCAGACAACGAGCTCGCGCGCCGCGCATTTTCTTGCGTCGTCGGCGGCCGAATCTCGTGAGCTCGCTTGCGAGATGCAGGGATCGGCGACGACGCCGACGCAAGCGCCGCCCAATTTTCCCTTTTCGTCCTCGGCGCTGACGCAATGCGCCACCGTCGCGCGATCTTTGGCCGCGATCGGCTCCGCATGAGCGGGGCTTAGCGCCATGAGACCGGCGCACAGGCAAAGATATTTTGCGATGCGCATCTCTTGCTTTCCTCGTTTGCCCCGCCGTCCCGGCTCGCCTGGCTATTTATCAGGATGATCGGGAAAGAGCGCGCCGGCCTCGACCCAACCGTGGGCGACACGCTCGTCGGCGACGAATTCGACCTCAGCCCAACCCGGCTGCTCGCTCAGCACGCCGAGGCTGTCTCCCTTGACGACGAAGCTCTTCTGGCGCGCGTCGTCGCTCGGCTTGCTATAGAGATAGGCGCGCTTGGCCATCACGACCCGCACCGCGCGCCAAGCGTGCTTAGCCGAGAGGTCGTGATCGACGCTCGCGCCGTCCGTGAACAGATACTGGCAGCCGTCCGGCTGCTGGTCGAAGGTCGCCGTCACCGTTGCGTTCTTGGCCGTGAGCACGCCTTTGATCGTAGTGCGGTCGCCGGCGATGCGGTCGCCGGGAACCCAGGCGACGATCGCGTATCGGCCGGGAGCCGTCTGTTGGCCGCGCAGCGCGAAGCGGCAGCCGAACTGCGGCGCGCTTTCGCTGCCGTTGCCGACCCAGTCGGCGTGCTCGAAACCCGTGAGCGTTCCGTCCTCAGGGTCGACCGCGAGCAACAGGCTGTCGTAGACGCCCGACGCCGGCGCGCGCTCCTCGGCCGCCGCGTAAGGCGCGGCGAAGACAAGTCCCGTCGCGACGAGCAAGGCGGCCGTCCCTATTCCATTCATCAGTCTCTCCCGTTCAATGCGCCCGTTTGTTTGAGGATACGGGATGATCGAGACGATCCGTTTCATTGGGCGCCGGCGCGCATGGCTCGCGCGCGGCTCGCGGCGGCGGTGATGAAGGCGGCGTAGCTCCAGGCGAGATGCTTGGCGGACGTCTGCGCGCCCGTGGCGCGGTCGAATTGTTCGGAGAGGTCGCCGCCCGCGGGCGTAAAGGCTCGCACCGTCCGCATGATCGCGTCGCCGCGCTCGATGGCGGCCGCCGCCAGCGGGCCGCTTTCGGTCTCTCCCTCGGCCGCAACGAGGCGCAGTCGAAAGCGCCTGCTGGCGTCGGTCGCCGGCATCTCGGCCCCGGACAGGAGCGCCGCCGCCAATCGGAAATAGAATTCGGCCGCGGCGAGGGTCGCGAAGAAATAGGCGCCGCCGCTGTAATAGACGTCGTTCGCGTAGCGCCCCATGGCGGGGCCTCGTCCCGCCGGGTGGTTCCGGTTGATGGCGTATTCCGCTTCGAAAAGGTCTTCCAGGACCGTCAACGTCGCCTGGGCGCGAGGGTCGAGCACGCTGTGGGCGCCGCTTGCGCGCGCCGCGTGAAGCACGGCGAGAATGACGGCGATATCGAGCGCCTTGTCCAGATCGCCGCCCGCCACGTCGGCGCGCGAGCGGTAGAAGCCCGCCGCGCCGTTCCACAACGCGTCGAGGCGGTAGGCGATTTCGTCCGCTGCGGCGGCGCAGGCGCGAGCGCGCTCGCCCTGGCCGATTTCTCTGAGCCACTCGGCGCCTTGGGCGAGCGCCTCCGCCTGCACGAGCTGGGTGTAATAGTGACGCCCGCATTCCTCTTCCCATATGTCGAAGGAAGGCTCATGCGCACGCGCCAGCGTGAACGCGAGGTCGCTCGCAACGAGATCCCGCACGCCCGAGCGAACCGCAGCGTCCAGGTCCGGCGCTTCGCACCGCCAGCGCAGCAGGGCGAGAACCCGCAGCGCCGGCCCGTCGACCTGGGGGCGCGCCCAGCGGATGAAGTCGATCGCGCCGTCGGGATTGACGCGGGCCTCGGCGAGCGCCGCCTCTCCGAACACCGCGGCGATTTCGGCGTCGGAGCGGACATATTGCCGGAACGAGGGCTGTACGCATCGCTTGAAATCGCCTTGCCGGAGGAGCTCTCGACCGTCCAGCGCGCGCAAGGAAAGGCTGAATTCGACGAACTCCTGGAAGCGGACGATCGCCGCGCAGTCGACAAACCCTTCCGCCAGCGCGACCCGCAACGCGTCGATGACGATCGCCGAATCGCGGAACCAGTGAAAGAAATAGTCGGGGTCGGGATCGTAGGCGGCGAGGACCGGCGAAGCGAGCACCGATCCCGGTCGCGGAACGATCCTCTGCCCGAAGCCCGGGCGCTCCTTGACGAGATGGGTGGCAGAGATGGAGCGCATCATCGCGCCGGCCGCGAAGCGCGCTTCTCCTGCGATCCAGGCGTCGAGCCCGCTCATGATCCCCCTTACGCCCAATGAGGGCTGCGAAAGCCGAGCTTCTTCATTCCCGCCTGGATCTCGGGGATGCCCATGAACAGCTTCCAAAGCAGCCCGCTGCGATAGTTCTCGATCATGACGACGGTCGGCCCTTGGCTGATTGCAAGGTACGTATCGGCATACCAGTTGCGCTGCTCGCTGAAGCCGTCCACGAGACCGAAGCGCCCCCAGATCTTGTCGCCGAGATCCTCGTAGAAGTGGCGCAATGCGGCCATCGCCTTTTCCGGGGCGTAGGGAAAACTCGACAACGCGCCGGAGGGGCTGATGACCCCACTGTCATTGCCGGGCGCGTTCGCCGCATAGCCGGCGAAGGTGTCGCCCGCGCTCAGGCCCCAGCAATTCGGTCCATATCCTTTGTAGCTGTTGGGATTGCGCAGGCAGAAGGCGTGGTTGATCGCGGTGTGATTGACGTTCTGGCGCCAGTAGTCGGCGTAGGCGTCGCTCAACCCGCGCGGATCGACGCCGCAGAACGAGAAATGCGCGAGGAAGAGCGGCCCGCCTCCATCCGGCCCGAGCGGCAGCTCCACCCCTTCGAAGCTGCGTCGGTTGAGAAACTCGCGTCCCGCGGCCCAGCCTTCGTGATACGCGTCCGCGGCAACGGCGTAGCGCGGGGCGGAAGCCGCCAGGACATAAGCGATGAGGCACTCGTTCCAGCCTCGGATCTCATGGTTCAGCGCAAAGCCGTTGGTCGGGCTCCAGTGCCAAGTCAGCGCCTTGCGGCCGCCCTGGGTGAACCAATCCCATTCGGCCTCATGCCAGAGGTAAGTGACGCGCTGGCGCAGCCGGGCCTCGTCCGGCGCATCGCGATCGAAATAGGCGCGCGCGCACAACAATCCCTGGAACAGGAAAGACGTTTCCACGAGGTCGGCGCCGTCGTCCTTGCGGCTGAAGGGAATCGTCGCGCCGGTGTCGCCGTGCATGAAATGCGGGTACATGCCGTGATAGCAAGTGGCCTTCTCCAGGCAATCCAGCATCGCCGCAAAGCGGGCCAGCGCTTGGCTGCGCGTCACCCACCCGCGCTCGCAAGCGACGAGGATGGCCATCGCGCCGAAACCTGAGCCGCCGACCGCGACCGCGTTGTCGCCGGGATCGGCGTGCCGATGACGGCGATCGCGCGCCAAGCCGCTGATCGGGTGAGCGCCCTCCCAGAAATAGCGGAACGTCTGGCGCTGAACGAGGTCGAGCAAGCTCTCGTCGGAAAGTTTCTTGCCGCGTTTGGCGGCCTTGGCCTGCGGATCGGACTTGGCGGGATGCGGCATGGGCGAGCTGCCTACTGGGAGGAAAGGACTTCGCTGGCGGCGTCGATCTGGTCAAGAGTTCCATCGGGGCCAACCGGCTTGAAGGTCGGCCCGTTGGGATCGGTCACGAGGTGCAGCGTGCGGGTGAAGAAGCCGGTTTCGCTCTCCTCGTTGCCGATGGCGATGACGCCGACATCGGCCAGCTCGCTGGTGAAGATCGCCTCGATCCGCCTGCGCGAGGCAGGATCGACGAGGTCGAGCGCGTCGTCGATCACCACCCATCGCGGCCTTTGCAGGATGACGCGGGCAAAGGTCACGCGTTGCTTCTCGTCGTCGCTCAACCGCCGATCCCATCGGTCCGTTTTATCGAGAAGGGGCTGCAGGCGTTCCAGGCCGACGTCGGCGAGCGCCTTGACGATAACCCTGTCCTCATAGACGTCGGCGGCGTGCGGATACGCGATCGCGGCGCGCAGAACGCCGGGGGGGACATAGGCATGGGTCGGTATGAAGACGATGGATTGGCGAGGCGGGCGCGTTATCCGTCCGCTTCCCCACGGCCACAGCCCGACGAGGGCGCGAAAGAGCAAGGTCTTTCCGGCGCCGCGTTCGCCGACGATGAGGATGTGCTCGCCGGGCTTCAGGTCCAGATGCGTCTCGCTCAGCATGACGCAACCGGCCGGCGCGGCGACGCGAAGGTCGTCGATGCGGATCGATGGACCGTCCGCCTCGTCGACGGCGATGCGTTGGGCGGTCAAG
>JBEKFO010000002.1:0-39822 GCA_050013275.1 Roseiarcus sp.
CTCATCGCGCCGAAATCATGCGCCGAGGACGGATTGCCGAAACGCGCGTCGAAACAGGGCAGCATCGCCGCGACGACTTCCGGGTCGGCCGAGGTGGTGGCGTTGTTGTCGAGATAGACCGGCCGCACGGCGTTTCTCCTTGTCAGACCGGAACCACTTTGATCGGGAATCCCAGCGCCTCGACGAGACGCATGCGCACGCCGAGCACCGTCATCGAAGCGAGCTGGCAGCCGACGCAAGCGCCGGTCAGTCGCACCCTGACCACATCGTCGACGACGTCGACGAGCTGACAATCGCCGCCGTCCGCCTTCAGGCGCGGCCGCAATGCGGCGAGCGCGCTTTCGATCGCGGCGATCCGTTCGGCGGCGCCGAGGCGCCGCGCGGGGCGCGGCGCGGGCGCCGGCCCGGCGACGGACGGCCGCCGCTCTAGGCCGACCAGACGCACGCGCTTCGGGCTCGGCTCGGAGGCGACGGGCGCCTCGGGGCGGCTAGCCAGCAAGGTTTCCGCTCGCCCATCGTCCAGCATGGCTCGTCTCCCATTCTCGCGCAGGTTCAGGAGAAGGACTTGCCGCACGAACACTTCGAGGCGGCGTTGGGGTTGTCGAACACGAAGCCCGAGGCTTCGAGGCCGGTGACGAAGTCGACCGTCATGCCCGCGATATACGGCTGCGAATCCTTGTCGATGAACAGCTTGACGCCGCCCTGGCGGACAACGGCGTCGCCTTCGCGCGTCGCTGCCTCCAGCCCCATCATGTATTTCAGGCCCGCGCAGCCGCCCGCCTGCACCATGATGCGAAGGCCTTCGGCCGGCCGGGCCGAACGGGAAAGCGCGATCTTGACCGCGGAAACGGCGTTGTCGGTGAGCTGGATCATGCGGGCCTCCTCGCATTGATGGCGACGCACGGCCCGTTGCACGGGGCGTGCCAGAAGCAACCCTATGATGTTTCGATCATTTTCTGATTGTCGAGGGATGTCGTGAAAACGACAATGGCGCGCGGCGCGCGACAATGTCGCTAATGCGCCGCCACTTCGCGCCCCGCCATCGCGAGCCGGCTCATGCCGTCCTCGTCGCCGAAGCACGAGGCGAAGTCCGCGCAGACCGAGCAATGGGGCGCGGCGCAAAGGCTGAAGCCTTCGAGTTCGCAGAGGCGGCGATAGAAGAACTTCTTCCAGCGCATGTTGTTGGCGTTGCCGGCGTGCAGCGCGGGAAAATGACGCGCGAGCAATCGCCCCAATTCGCCGCGGTTGAACAAGCCCAGATCCTGCCAGAGATGATCGTCGCGCATCGCGCGCCGGGCCAGGATCGCCGCAAGCCAACCCGATTCTTCGCCGCGACCGGCGGATTGGCTCAGCAACAAGTCGCGCAACAGATCTTCTTCCATCGCGCGTATCGGATCGGGCGCGCGTTCGAGGCGCAGAGGCGCCGCGCGCAAGGGAAAGCGCGCCGCGAACAGCGCCGCCGTCTCCGCGCGCGTCAGCCCGAGACTTTCGGTGAGCGCGATTCCGACGGCGGCCTGGTCGGCGAGCGCGACCGCGAGGACGCAAGCGAAGACGTGATCGTCGAACGCCTCGCCTTCGTCGCCCTTCGTCGTTTGCGCGGCCCGCAGTTCCGCGTAGCGTTGGTCGAACATCGGCGCCTCCGCCTTCTCGTCGCGCCGGCCCGGCACCGCTAGGCGGCGATCCCGTCGGCCGGCAAATGGGTCTGGCTGTCCTTGGGACATACGCGCGCGCAGGCGCCGCAGCCGATGCAGGCGCCGGAATTGTCGACGATCATGATCTTGCGGTTCAGCTCGCCGTCGAAATCGTCGTCGTCGTCCTCGGTCACCTTGCCGAGCACCACGCCAGCGTCGTCGACACCGTGCAGATGCATGACGTCGCGCGAGCAGACCTTGTAGCAGCGGCCGCAGCCGATGCATTTGGCCGCATCGATCATGATGAGATAGGCGGGCGTCCAGGCCGAGCCGTCGCGCGTCAGGAAGGCCATCACGCCGCCTCCAGCGCCGCGAGGCGCTTGCGCGCCGATTCGAGCGCGGCGTAGGCCTCGTAGGTCGCGCCCGCGACGTCCATTATCGAGCGCCAGTTGAGCGGCAGTTCCTCGGAAAGATCGTGCAGATTCATCTTGGCCGTGGTCGCCCTGGCGGAAAGTTTCTTGATCTCGCCCTTCAGCGTCTCGACGTCGGACATTCTCTAACCTCCTGGCGGCTCGCGCCAATCACCCGCAACCCCATTCAGACGTCGGCCACGGCCGGATAGGCGTCGATCCATTTCCTCGCCTCGTCGACGAGCTTTTCCCCGGCCTCGGCGAGCTTTTCGAAACTCTCGAAGCCGAAGCGATGAACGTCGCGCAGGCTCTTGGAGATCGCCACCAGCCGGCCAACCGTGAGGATCACGCGGCCGAAGCCCTCGTGCGACACTTTCATCATCGGCGAAGCCATGCGGCCGCTCGCGCGCTCGATGTCGAGGCCGACCGCGATGTAGAATTTCTCCACCCGCGCCATCACGTCCGGATCGGGATCGCCGATGATCGGGATCTGCCGGCGCTGCTCCTTGGTGACGATGAAGTCGGCGAGGATCTCGGCGTCGGGCTTGCGCTCCCAGACGCCATAGCTGTCCTCGGCGCGCAGCACGCGCACCAGCGTCTTGACGAAGGGCGAGTCGATGCCGGCGGGCTTGTCTTCAATCTGCGCCATGGCGTCTCAATCCTCTTCGAAATCCGGCTTGGCCGGGCCGACGCCGGCGCTCGCGAGAACCTTGCGCAGCCAGGGCGGCGGCGAGCCCGCGAGCATCGCGCGCGTGCGCTCGAGAACCTCCGGGATCGGCGCCGCCTGCGGCGTCTTGATCGGATGGATGCGCGCGGCGACGACCTTGGCGGCGGAAGGGCCGCCGATCGCCAGGCAGAACAACAGATGGCAACCCGAAAGCGCGGCCACCTTGGGGCCGATGCGATCCTCGCCCTCGCTCCGGTGCGCGCCGGATTCGTCGGAAGTATCGTCGAAGGCGACCGCCTCGACGAAGTCCGAGCCCTCCTTGGTCACGTCGTAGACGGCGAAGCGCGGCGCGGAGCCGAAATGCGCGTTGAGGCCCTTCATGTCGCGCGTCGCGATGGCGACGCGCACGACGCCCGGCGCCGGCGGACCTTTCGGCCGCTCGTCCTCAATGCCGACCAATTGCAGACGCCGGACGGCGCTCATGCTCGCTCTCCTGATTTCGGAACGGATTGAGGGACTCGGGCGTCGGCTCGCCGCGCGCGCTCTCGAAAATGTTGGCGGCCTCGAAGATGAGGTCGCGCGCGCCCTGGTAGCCGACGCGCAATTTATGCTGGCCGCCCAGGCGATCGAAGATCGGAAAGCCGACGCGCAGCAGCGGGACGCCGAGTCGTTCGGCGGCCTGACGGCCGTGACTGTGGGTGACGAGAAGGTCCGCGCCTTCGGCGAGCGCCTCGAAATCGCCGAGATCGCCGACCTTGACCGTCTCGGTAGGGACGTGTTCGAGGATTTTCGAGCCGCCCGTCGTCGTCACCGCGGCGTGGATCTCGGCGCCCAGGCCTACGAAGAAAGTCGCCAGAGCGTAGAGAAGATCGGGCTCGGCGGCGATGGCGATTCGCTTGCCGGAAAAGTGAAAGTGCCCGTCGAGCAGCGCGTCCAGCAATTGCGCGCGCCGCCGGCGGATGGAGCCCGGCGCCGGCCGGCCGGAGAGATCGCCGAGCAGCGTCACGAAACGATCGACCGTCTTGAGCTCGCTGAGCTGGCGGAACAGCGCGTATTCGACGCCGGTCAACGCCTGCAGCCGCGCGGCGGGCGCGCGCATATGCTCGCCGATCGCGATCGTCAGGCGCGCCTCGCCGAGCGTGCGGATGTCCTCGATCGAAGTTCCGCCGTAGGTTGTCGGAATCCAGCTTTCGGGCACGGTTCCGTCGAGCGATCCCGAAATGTCGGGCAGAATGACCGGTTCGATCCCGAAAGCCTCGACCATCGCTCGCAGGTGCTCGATGTCGGCGACCGTCAGATGCGCGCCGGCCAGGATATTGACGCGCTTTTCGTTGCGCCGCCCGGCCGGCCCGCGCCGCGTGATCCCTTCGATCATCGCCGTGACCGCCTTGGTCCAGCCTTCCTCGATGGCGCCCTCGAAATCCGGCGTCTGGGCGAGCACGACCTCGGTTCCCTCGAGATCGGCCGCGCGCCGCGACTTGATCGAAGCCACTTCGCCGACGAAATCCTCGCCGCGCGTCTCGACCAGCGCCGTCGTGCAGACGCCGATCAGTTTCGGTTTCGTGCGATTCTTCAAGTTGAGGATAGCCTCCTCCAAATGGTCCGCGCCGCCGAGGATGGTGGCGACCTCGTCCATCGCCGTGGTCTGCAGCGGGATCGCCTCCTTGAAGTGACGCACGAACAGCACCAACGCAAAGGAGGTGCAGCCCTGGCTGCCGTGAAACAACGGCACGGCGCCCGCGACGCCGAGAAAGGCGAAGGCGGCGCCGAGCGGTTGCGAGGATTTCAGCGGGTTGACCGAGGCCGCCTTGGCGACCGGAAGAATCGACGCCATGCTCGCCTCCTAGCACTCGCCCAATTCGTCCGCCGCGGTGGCGGCGAACTTCTTGCGCGTCGCGGCGATGAAATCCGCGCCGCCGTCGGCCGGGTGCGCGACGGGGCGGTCGCGCGCGTCCCAGGGCGCCGGCGCGCGCACTTGCGCAAAGACGGGGTTGTGAATGGCGAGGTCGATCTGGCGCACCAGCTCCACCATGCCGTCATAGCCGGCGTAAGGGTGATGGCGCTCCTGATTGATGTCGAGCCAGGGCGTCTTCGCCTTCAGCGCAATGAATTGCGTGCGCCCGCCCGAGAGCATGATGTCGGCCTTGCCGGAGGCGAGCAGCGCGTAGAGATCGCGCGGCGCCATATTGTCGAACGCGTGCTTTTCGTCCTTGAGCAGCTTCTTGATGCGCTCCTTGTCCTCGTCGGTCGATTTCTTCGTCGCGGCGCCCACGATCTGCATGCCGACTTCCTGTAGCGCGGCGATTACCGACCACGACTTGACGCCGCCGGTGTTGAGCAGCACGCGCTTGCCAGCGAGCCTTGCGCGGTAGGGCTCGAGGCGGCGCCAGACGCGCAACTCCTCGCGCGCGATCAGCGCTTCGGCGCGGCCCGTCAGCGCGCGATCGGCGCCCTGGGAGACGAGCAGGCGGGCAAGCTGGCGCAGCGCGTCGGAGGTGTCGGAGACGCCGTAGAAGGAGCCCTCGAAATAGGGAATGCCCCAGCGCTCCTCCATCTTGCGCGCCATATTGATGAGCGCGGTCGAGCACACCATCATGTTGGCGCGCGCGGTGTGGGCGCCGGCGATGTCGAGATAGCGCGCGTCGCCGGGAATGCAGGCGCGCACCCGTATGCCGAGCGCCTCCAGCAGCGGCTTGACCATCCAGAATTCGCCGGAAAGGTTGTATTCGCCAAGAATGTTGACGTCCGTCGGCCCGACGTCGTCGGGCTCGTGAGCGCCGACGACGTGATCGAGCAGCGCTTCGCCGGCGAGCTTGTTGCCGAGATTCTTCGAGCCGACGAAGCCCGGCGCATGGACCGGCACGACCGGCGCGCCGAAGCGCTCGGCGGCGCGAAAGCACACCGCGTCGAGATCGTCGCCGACGAGAGCGGTCACGCAGGTCGAATAGACGAACACCGCCGCCGGCGCGTAGGTCTCGACGATTTCGCGGATTGCGCGAAAGAGCTTCTTTTCGCCCCGTCCCATCACCACGTCGAGTTCGGTGAGGTCGGTGGTGAAGCTGCGGCGCCAAAGCGCGGGGCCTGACGAGGCGGCACCGCGATTGTCCCAGGAATTGCCCTCGCAGGCGAGCGGCCCATGAATGAGGTGGGCGACGTCGGTGACGGGTTGCAGCACGATCTTCGCGCCGTCGAAGGCGCAACCGCCCGCCGCCGCGCCAGGCGTCAGCGGCTTGGAACAACCCTTCTTGCGCGTCGCGCTGTCCTTGGCCTGGTTCTTCTCGCAGGCCGGTTCGTCGAAGAGAGCCTGGACGCGGGCTTGTTGCGACATGGACGAAGCTCCGGAACGTCGGTTGGCGCGGCGCGCGGCGATCGGGAGGCCCGACGCCGCGCTCGCGTCACCGCGTCAAGTCGTAGGAATAGTCGGTCTTGCCGGTAATGCTCGTGTCGGCGTCGAGCTTGTCGAACACCTTGTCGAGGATCGTCGTCAGCACGCGCAGGCCGCCCTGATAGCCCCACAGCGGAAAGCGGTGGTGATGGTGGCGATCGAAGATCGGGAAGGTCAGGCGCAGCAGCGGCGTTCCGGTGTCGCGTTCGAGGTATTTGCCGTAGGAATTGCCGATGATCATGTCGACCGGCTCGGTGAACAACAGCGAGCGCAGGTGCCAGAGATCCTTGCCCGGCCAGATCTTGGCGTCCTTGCCGAACGGCGACGCGGCGAGAACCGAGGCGAGTTCCTCTTCCCAGTGCTTGGAGCCGTTGGCGGCCAGGCAGTGGATCGGCTCGCCGCCGGTCTCCATGACGAAGCGCGCCATCGCGCTGACGAAATCGGGATCGCCGTAGATCGCGTATTTCTTCCCGTGCAGCCAGGACTGGCTGTCCGCCATCGCGTCGATGAGGCGACCGCGCTCCATGCGGATCGATTCGGGGATCGCCTTGCCCGAGAGTTCCGAGATTTTCATCAGCAGTTCGTCGGTCGCGCGCACGCCGATGGGATAGTGGAACGACGCCGTCTCCTGGCCGAGCGACTCCGCGTATTCCAGCGTCTTGCGGGTGTTCCAGTGCTGGAGAGAGATCGTCGCCTTGGCGTCGAGCGCGCCCTTGACGTCGTCGAGCTTCGTGCCGCCGTCAAACATGCGGAACTCGCCGTCCGAGGGCGTGTCGAACTGGTCGGAGGCGTCGGAGAGGATGGTGTAGTCGACGCCCATTACGTCGAGCAGGCGCTTCAGTTCGCGGTTGTTGCCGACGCAGAAGCCGTCGAAGCCGGGAATGACGTTGATCTTGCCGTTCGGCTTGCGCTCGGCGCCCTTCCAGAAATTCTCCAGCACGCCCTTGACCATCACGTCGTAGCCGTCGACGTGGCTGCCGACGAAGGCGGGCGTGTGAGCGAAGGGAACGTCGAACGCGGCGGGCAGCGAGTTCTTGTCCTTCGCGGTCTGTATGAACGAGTGCAGATCGTCGCCGATGACCTCGGCCATGCAGGTCGTCGAGACCGCAATCATCTTCGGCGCATAGAGCGAATAGGCGTTGGCGAGTCCGTCGACCATGTTGTTGAGGCCGCCGAACACCGCCGCGTCCTCGGTCATCGAGGAGGAGACCGCGCTGCACGGCTCCTTGAAGTGGCGGGAAAGATGCGAGCGATAGTAGGCGACGCAGCCTTGCGATCCGTGGACGAAGCTCAGCGTCTTCTCGAATCCGGCCGCGGCGAACACCGCGCCGAGCGGTTGGCAGGCCTTGGCGGGATTGACCACCAGCGCTTCGCGCGCGAGGTTCTTTTCGCGATAGTCCCAGCTCTTGGTGTGTTCGTCCTGTTCGCCGACGGCGGCGTCGGCGACGCCGCATTCGAACATCGCCTTCTTGCGCGCGAACATGTCCTGATATTCCGGTTCGCGGAACAGCGGCGCATGGTCGAGGATGCGTTCGGCTGACTGTGGCATATTCAATTCCTTTCGTGTCCGCGACGCGCGCCGCTAGGGCTCTTCAGCTTAAGAATGAGAAACGACCCCGATCGTCATTGCGAGCGACAGCGAAGCAATCCAGACTTGGGGATTGCGGCGGCGGCTTAGTCCGGATTGCTTCGCTTTGCTCGCAATGCTCGCAATGACGACCGAGACGATTGGACGTAAACACAGCACGCTTCAGCTCACTCGGCGGCGACGGCGAATTCCTGCGGTTTCATCCAGGGCGCGTCGAACAGCTCCCAGACGGGATTGTTGATCGCGAGGTCCATGTCGCGGGCGAAGATCGCGAAGCCGTCGTAGCCGTGATAGGGGCCGGAATAGTCCCACGAATGCATCTGACGGAACGGAATACCCATCTTCTGCACCGGGTATTTCTCCTTGACGCCGGAGCCTACGAGATCGGGGCGGACCTTCTCGATGAATTTTTCGAGTTCGTAGCCGGTCACGTCGTCGTAGATCAGCGTGCCCTTCTTCACGTAGTGGCCGGTGCGCTGGTAATCGTCGTTGTGGCCGAATTCATAGCCCGTGCCGACGATCTCCATGCCGAGATCCTCATAGGCGTTGATGACGTGGCGCGGCCGCAAGCCGCCGACGTAGAGCATCACCGTCTTGCCCGAGAGACGCGGCTTGAACTTGGCGATCACCGCGTCGACCAGCGGACGATACTTGGCGATCACCGCCTCCGTCTTGGCCTCGATCTCGGGGCCGAAGTGCTTGGCGATCTTGCGCAACGACGCTTCGATCTGCGACGGCCCGAAGAAATTGTACTCCATCCAGGCGACGCCGTATTTCTCCTCCATGTGCCGACAGATGTAGTTCATCGAGCGATAGCAGTGGATGAGATTGAGCTTGGCCTTGGGCGCGCGCTCGATTTCGGCGAGCGTCGCGTCGCCCGACCAGTTGCCGACCACGCGCAACCCCATTTCCTCGAGCAGGATGCGCGAGGCCCAGGCGTCGCCGCCGATGTTGTAGTCGCCGATGACGTTGACGTCATAGGGACCCGCTTCCCATTCGATCTCCTTCTTGTCGAACACCCAGTCGCGGATCGCGTCGTTGGCGATGTGATGGCCGAGCGACTGGGAAACGCCGCGAAAGCCCTCGCAGCGCACCGGAACCACCGTCTTGCCGATTTCCTTGGCTTTCTTCTTGGCGACGGCTTCGATGTCGTCGCCGATCAGGCCGATCGGGCATTCCGACTGGATGGTGACGCCATTGGCGAGCGGAAACAGCGTGTTGATCTCATTGATGACTTTGTCGAGTTTCTTGTCGCCGCCGAACACGATGTCACGCTCCTGGAAGTCGGAGGTGAATTGCATCGTGACGAAAGTGTCGATCCCGGTATTGCCGGTGTAGTAGTTGCGGCGCTGCGACCAGGAATATTGGCCGCAGCCGACCGGCCCGTGGCTGATGTGCACCATGTCCTTGACCGGGCCCCAGACGACGCCCTTGGAGCCGGCGTAGGCGCAGCCGCGGATCGTCATCACGCCGGGCACGGACTTGATGTTGGATTTCACCTCGCATTCGGTGATGTGCTGGACCTGGCCGGCGACTTCGTCCTCGCCCGCCGGCTTGGCGACCGAGAGATGCTTGCGGCGGCGTTTGCCGAATTTGTCGGGATATTGCGACAGAACTTCCTCGATAAGCTTCTCGTGAAAGTTTCCGTCATTCTCGTAATCGAGGCTCATGAGGGTCTCCTGTCGAACGAAATGGGTCGCCTGGGACACGCGCGTCGGCGGGGTCAAGGCCCGCGCCGCGCGCGCCGCCAGGGTCAGTGCGCGGCCGCGACTTTGGCCGCTTCCTTGGCCTGCAGCTCGGCGAGCGCCTGCTCTTCGGTCTTCATGATGCCGAATTCCATCAGCATTTCTTCCAGCTCTTCCATGGTGATCGGGGTCGGGATCGTGCCCTTGCCGGAGTTGGCGTGAATTTTGTTCGCGAGCTGGCGGTATTCGTTCGCTTGCGCGCTGTCGGGCGCGTACTCGATGACCGTCTTGCGGCGCAGTTCCGCGTGCTGAACGATGTTGTCGCGAGGCACGAAATGGATCAGCTTCGAGTTGAGACGCTTGGCGAGCGCCTCGGCCAGCTCCAGCTCCTTGTCGGTCTGGCGCTCGTTGCAAATGAGTCCGCCCAGACGCACGCCGCCGGAATGGGCGTATTTGAGAATGCCCTTGGCGATGTTGTTGGCGGCGTAGAGCGCCATCATCTCGCCGGACATGACGATGTAGATTTCCTGCGCCTTGTTCTCGCGGATCGGCATGGCGAAGCCGCCGCACACCACGTCGCCGAGCACGTCGTAGGAGACGTAGTCGACATCGTCATAGGCGCCGTTTTCTTCGAGGAAGTTGATGGCGGTGATGACGCCGCGTCCGGCGCAGCCGACGCCGGGCTCAGGCCCGCCGGATTCGGTGCACTTGATGCCCTTGTAACCGATCTTCAGGACGTCTTCGAGTTCAAGGTCCTCGACCGAGCCCGCCTCGGCGGCGAGGCTGAGCACCGTGTCCTGCATCTTGGCGTTGAGGATGAGACGGGTGGAATCGGCCTTGGGATCGCAGCCGACGATCAGAATCTTCTGTCCGAGATCGACGAGAGCCGCGAGCGTATTTTGCGACGTCGTCGATTTGCCGATGCCGCCTTTGCCGTAGAAAGCGATTTGGCGCAGAGCTGCCATGATCCGTGTTCCTTTCACCGCGAGGGGCGCCCTGAAGGGGCGCCTTAGAAGATCTCGGCAGCGCAAGTCGCCGCCTCGCGGATCAGGGATTTCAAGGATCGTGCCAACTCGGCGCGAAGGCAGATAATGTAATTAAAACAATGTATTCCGAGACTCTTCGCGAACGTCAAGGCCTCGACAGCTCTGTGTCGCGACCCCGACAAACGCGACAGGACGGTCGTCTTCACGGCCGTCGCCGAGCCGCGCGCATCGCCGCGGCGTCAACCGACGAGCGCCTGCGCGGCCGTGGCGAGCGGCGCGTCGATGATCTCGATTCCCTGGTCGGCGAAGAACTTGGCTTCGTTGCGCGTCAGCGCGTCCGCCTCGACGACGGCGAAATGCGGGCCTCTGGAGCGCTTCATGATTTGGCGCGCGTAGGTGCGCAGCATCTGGTCGTGGAAGGGGCAGCCGAGGAAAAGAAAGCCGCGCTCCGCGCGCCTCGCCTTCACCGCCGCCGGGATCGGCGTCTGGATGTCGATCTCGGTCAGCACTTCGACATAGTCGGAGTCCGCGACCAGGAAATTGCGCGCCGGCCGCACGCCGCCATGCGGCGAATAGAGCGCCGTGCGGGCCGCGTCGGCCGCGCCGGCCTCGCATGGCGCCCCCTCGGCGTCATAGGTCTTCGTCCAGATATCGCCGCGCGCGCCGGCGCGCGTGACCCCTTGGATTTCGACGAAGTCGCGCCGTCCGACTTCGCGCAGCGCCGCCGCGAAGGCGTCGTCGTACCAGGCGTTCACGATCAGCGCGAGCGGCAGGCGCGCGAGAAAGTCCAGCAATGGCGGCGGCGGCGGCGCGGGCGGCGCGAAGATGTCGGCCATGAAGACTTGCAGCGTCTTGCGATGGCGCCGGCTCTCGATGAATTGCGCGACCGACCACATGTTGGTGCGGATGCGCCCCGGCGCTGGCGCGCGGGCGTGCAGCGCCGCCGCGACGGCTTCGGGCGTCGAAGGCGGTGTCGCGCCGGAAAGAGCGAGAAGGCCCGGACCGAGATAGGGGATGAGCTCGTCGGCGACGAGCGCGCGCCGCACCCGCTCGAACTGGTCGGCGATCTCCGTCGGCGCGTCGGCGTCGATCAACGCTTCCATCGTCATTCCTCCTCGCCGACTTTCTTGGCGTTGACCGTGATCGGCAGGCGCGTTTCGGCGGGCATTTCGGGAAGAATGAGCGTCCACCCATTACGCAGCGTGATCGAGCCGCCCCACAAAGTCTCGCGCTCGGTGGCGACGATCGGCTCCTCCAAGTCCTTTTTCGGCACGTAAGCGCAGAGACCCTTGTCGCCGCGGCGGATCATGACTTTCATCGCGCGTTCTCCTGGGCGCTCGACGCGGCCGGCATGGCTGGATCGAGGCTGACGAGTTCCTTGGCGCGCATGCCGACCAACGTCCCGCTGTCGATCCATTCGACCGCGTAGATGTAGAACTGTTGCAGGAACGTGCCGATGTCCCTGACGTAGCCGACCTCGCCCTTGCGCACGAGAATGTCGCCGACCTCGCGTCTGGGATAGGTGCCGTCGTTCTTGATGTGCCTCAGTGCGCGGACCTTTTCGCCCGGCCGGAAGGCCGGAACGCCGCGAATCTCGACTTCCTGTTCGCGAGCCAGCCCCATCACGCGCTCCCTGAAACGATGCGATCGAGCGCCGCTTCGCGCACGACCTCGTCCTCGTCGTCGGCGAGCCCGCCGAGACGATCGATCGGCAGGCGCTCGGCGCAGACGAATCGGACGCGAAAGTCTGCGTCTTTCGCCATCAGCGCGAGCGCCTCGGCGGGCAGGCGTTCCGCGATCTCGATGCGCACAAGCGGATCGGAATCGTCGATCATGCCCGTCAGGGCATAGGGCGGAATGCGCCGCGCCGCCTCGCGGCGCACCGACGGGTCGGCGTCATGAATCAAGCGAACGAGCAGCGCCGGTTCGGCGCGGCGCGCCGCGGCCAGACGCACGGAATAGTCGGCGTCGTCGAACAGCGCGGCGAGCGCCTCGCCGCTCAGACGCTGCGCCAGAGCGATGCGCACGCGCGGCTCGGGATCGTGCGCGAGCGCGCCGACGCGCGCCAGCGGCAACCGCAGCGCGACCATCGCGCGCACGTCCGGCTCGGGATCGTCGATGAGCGCGACGAGCCGAAACGGCGAAGCGTAGCGCGCCGCGAGCGTGCGCACTTCGAAATAGGGGTGGCTGAGGCGCCGCTCCGCCTGGGCCGGATTGGCGGCGAAAAACCGGTCGATTCTTCGCGCCCGCCGGTCCATGACGCAGGTCTTGCCGAGGTCGCACAAGCCGGCCGCGCGGGTTTCCTCGTAGGGGCAATCGACGCAACGCACGGGATTGCCCAACCAGTCGAACGGGCCGTCCTCGACGTCTATCGCATCGCCCTCGTCCTCGCCCACGCCGCTCTCCTACAAGCGCCCTCAGGCCGCCTTCACGCAGGTCTTGGGCACGGGACAGACGGTGTTGCATTGCTGCGTGTCGAAATGGCCCTCGCATTCGGTGCAGGTCTTGGGGTCGATGACGTAGGTGTCGTTCTTGAACTTGATGGCGGCGGTCGGACACTCGAATTCGCAGGCGCCGCACACGGTGCACTGGGACGCGATGATCTTGAAGGCCATTGTCTTGTCTCCTCTCGATTGAAACGGACTTGAGTTGCGCGTCAGGCGACGGCCCTGCCGGGCGTACGGGCGAAGGTCTCAGCGTAGAGCGCGCCGATCGCCGTCTCGGCGTATTCGTAAGCGTAGGCGTCGCTCGCCTCGATGCCCGCGGCCTCGAGCATGTCCTTCGGGCAGTCGCCGATTTTCGCGCACAGCACGTGACGTACGCCCTCGAGCGCCGCGATCACCGCGTCGAGCGTCGCGTCCTCGCCGAACCCGCCCATGCAATAGGACTCGACCTTGCGGCAACCGACGAAGACGACGCCCTTGGACGAGGCCTCGTAGATCTGGAACTCCTTGACGTGGCCGAAATGCTCGTTGACGCGCCCGCCGCCCTTGGTGGCGACGGCGACCAACATCGAGCGCCCTTCGCTCGAGCTTTCCCGGATCGCGGCCGCGGCGGCCTTCTTGGCCGCGACGTGGTCGCCGCGCTCGCTGGCGACGATCTCCCGATAGGCCGCGCGCTTGGCGGGATCGTAGCCGACCTCGTCGGGCAGTCGGTCGAGCGTGAACTCCTGGCCGCGATCCTCGCCGAGCAGGCCGACCGCATCGGCCCGGCACTGGCGGCAATGGCGCATCAGCTTGGCGCCCCCCTCGAGTTTGTCCTGCAAAGCCTTGAGCTCCATCGCGCTCGGGCCGCGCTGGCCGGTCAGGCCGTAATGCGTGCCATGCGCGGGATCGGAAATGAGGGGCATCACGTTGTGCAGGAAGGCGCCGCGCTGCTTGACCCAGCGATTGACCTCGATCAGGTGTTCGTCGTTGATCCCGGGGATCATCACCGAATTGATCTTGGTCAGCACGCCGCGCTGGGTCAGCATTTCGAGGCCGAGCGTCTGCCGCTCGTGCAGGATTTGCGAGGCCTCGAGGCCGGTCCAGCGCCGGTTGCGGAAATAGATCCAAGGATAGATCTTCGCGCCGATCTCGGGATCGACCATGTTGATGGTGATCGTCACATGGTCGACGTTCATCGCCGCCAACTCGTCGACGTGGTCGGGCAGCGCCAGCCCGTTGGTGGAGATGCAGAGCTTGATGTCGGGGATGTCCTTGGCGATCGAAGAAAAGGTCGCCTGCGTTTTCTTCCAGTCGTAACAGGCGTCCCCCGGCCCGGCGATGCCGAGCACGGAAAGCTGCGGCACTTCGTTGGCGACCGCGATGACCTTGCGGCGCGCCTGATCGGGGGTGAGCTTTTCCGAGACGACGCCCGGCCGGCTCTCGTTGGCGCAATCGTACTTGCGATTGCAATAATGGCACTGGATGTTGCAGGCCGGCGCGACCGCGACATGCATGCGCGCGAAGTAATGGTGCGCCTCTTCGGAATAGCAGGGATGGTCCTTGATCCGCGCCCATAGCCTTGCGTCCATGTCCTCCGGCCGCGCCGAGGAGCCGCACGAGGACGACGAACAGCCGCCGGCGGCGGTCTCTTTCATCGCATCGAAGTCGACGGGATCGAGGAGACTATCGAGCGAGATCGTGAAGGGCTGACCCATCGAACGCGATTCCTAATTGTCCGCGGCGGATCGTCGCAAAGCCCGTGCCAACAGGTTTACCTATCTATATCAATACGTTACGTCTTGGCGTGGCGCGACTGAAGCCTCTCGGACACGGCTTTGTCGCGTTGCCGACACGCGCGAGGGCGCGAGCCGCCCTCGCATGCTCGTCGCTCGGTTGCGTGCGCGCTCAGAAGCGCTTCATTTCGATGCGGTACTTGCGTAGCGCGTAGCCGATCTGGCGCGGCGTGATGCCGAGCACGCGCGCCGCCTTGGCCTGGACCCAGCCCGCGCGCTCCATCGCCTCGAGCAGGCGCTCCTTTTCCGTCAGCCGCGCGACGATCGCCGGGCAGTCGCCGGTCTCTGCGCGCTCGCAGGCCTTGTCGGACGCGGCGGGTTCGGCGGACTCGGGGCTCGGCGCTGGCGCTTCGGGCGCGCGCGGCGTGGCCGGCGTTTCGAACGTCGGCGCGGCGGTCGTTCGTCCCTTGGCGAGTTCCTCGATGGGATCGGCGAAGGCGCCGCGTCCGCTGCCGGTCCACAGCAGCGCCGACAGACACGCGCCGGCCGCACAGGAAAGGTCGTCGCGCACGATGATCTCGCCGTGCGCGAGCGTCGCGGTCCTGCGCACGCAATTCTCCAGCTCGCGCACGTTGCCGGGGAAGTAGCAGCGCTTGATCATATCCATCGCGCCGGCGGACAAGGTCAGCTTGCGGCCGTTCTCGGCGTTGAAGCGATCGAGGAAGGCGCGCGCGAGCAGCGCGATGTCGCCCGGCCGTTCGCGCAGCGCCGGCAGGAACACCGGAATGACATTGATGCGGTAATAGAGGTCGGCGCGGAACTCGCCCTTGGCGACCGATTCCTCGAGATTCTTGTTGGTCGCGCAGATGAGCCGGACGTCGACCTTGAGGGTGCGGGCGCCGCCGACGCGTTCGAACTCGCCCTCCTGGAGCACGCGCAGCAGCTTGGCCTGGAAGCTCGGTGAAATCTCGCCGATTTCGTCGAGCAACAGCGTTCCGCCGTGCGCGAGTTCGAAGCGTCCGGCGCGCTGGCCGACGGCGCCGGTGAAGGAGCCCTTCTCGTGGCCGAACAACTCGGATTCGAGCACGCTTTCGGGCAGCGCCGCGCAATTGAGCTTGATGAAGGGCTTGGCCTTTCGCGCCGACAGATCGTGCACGGCGCGCGCGAACAATTCCTTGCCGGTGCCGCTTTCTCCACGCAGCAGCACCGTCGAATTCGATTTGGCGACGACCTCGATCGTCTGCAGCACTTTGCGGATCGCCACGCTTTCGCCGACGATGCCGTTGATCTTGGGCGGCGGGCCGCGGCGCGAATCGGTCAACTGCTGATCGAGCGCCTTCTCGAGAGTTCGCTTCTCGTCGAGAAAGCGCTTGCGCTCGGCCGACAACATGCGATGCAGCCGCACCGTCTGCCCCACCAGATTGGCGACCATCCTGAGGAAATGCAGATCGTCGTCGAATCCGGCCGCCCTCTCGCCATCCCAGACGCGATTGATCGACAACGTTCCGATCACCCGTTCGTCGTACTTGATCGGCACGCCGAGGAACGAAACGTGGCCGTCGAGACGGCGCGTGATGAGATCGGCGGCCTTGGCGAACAGCGGATCCTTGGTCACGTCCTCGACCACCACCGCCGTCGATGTCGCGACCAGCCGGTCGATGACGACTCGCGGCAGGGTCTCGATCGGCTTGCCCTTGGCCTCGGTCGCCCAACCCGCGGTGGCGATGATTTCCGGCTCGTCGTCAGCGTCGAGGATGACGATCATCCCGAGCCGCATATCGAAAAAGCAGCTCAGCACGTTCACGACATTGGCGAGCGTCTGTTCGAGGCGCGTCGCGCCGTTGAGAATCTTCGAGATTTCGTAGATGCCCATCAGCGCCATTTCGGGCGACGCCTGATGCTGGCGCACGAGTCGCGCTGCTGCTGCAGGGAACGTCGCCGGACCGTCCAAGACGGACATTCTCTCCTCCATGACGCCCCCGGGCCGACCAGAGAGGGCGCCTAACGATTCCAATGAGCGCCGACATGGTCTCACGAATGTCGCCGGCCGTCGCGCGCAAAATTGCGGCGCCGAAAGCCACAAGCTGCTCAATTAATTGGTGTTTTTGGCGGGGGAGCCGAACAGGCGCCGAAGCGCGTTTGGGCCGCTTCCGCCGCGCAAAGTCGGCGTTGCAGTCCAGACTTGAGCGTTTTCAGCGGTAACTGGCCGCCGACGACTGCATGGCGCGGCGATTTTGCATTTACGGCGCGAAGTGGTCCGCTGCGCCGCAGCAGCTAGGCTGCTCAATTATTGTGCATTGCACAAACTGGCGAAACAGGCCCTTGACTCGCGCTCGGCGGTTGACGCCCGAGGCGCCGTGGCGCTGACCTGCCACTGTGATTTTCCTCCACGGAGAATTAAGGTCCGGCCTTCACGAGGACGGACAGATGAAGCGATCGAGGTTCACGGAAGAGCAGATCATCGGCGTTTTGCGCGAGCATGAGGCCGCGGCGAAAACCGGCGATCTGGCGCGCAAGCATGGAGACCTGTCGGGCGGGAGGGTGAGCGGAGCTTGTCATGGACCTTCGGCATTTCATCGCGACCTGCGACGCGGCCGTGGCCGACGGCGCGGCGCTCGAACGCCTGCCGCACGACCTTCCGTTCCCGTCGATCCTCACGTTTTTGACGGCAGCCTGATCTACGATCCCGCCGGGTGCACAACGAACGACCATTCCCGGCCGGAACCGAACTGGCGGCTTTGGGAAATCGGTTTGTCGAAGCAGCCATTCGCTCCTGCATGCCGTCGTGGCGGCTCTCGACATTGCGGTCATTCGTCGCCGAGCGCAGGCGGGGCCGATTCGATCCTTTCGCGACATCCGGGCTTCGGCGCCGAGCGTCAGACTTGGACCTCTCGATCGGCGTCCAGACCCCTCGCCGATTGACGGGGGATGCTCAGATTCCCGTCCCGCGCTTTGGCGCGAGCAGGCGCGCGACGCACGATTTCGTCGATTCCCGCCAGCGCGGCAGGGTCACGCCGAAGGTCGAAGCGAGCTTGGAATTGTCCAACCGCGAATTCGCGGGTCGGCGCGCCGGCGTCGGATAGTCGGCGGTCGTAATCGGCTTGACGGCGACCGGCGCGCGCCCGAGCGCGACCGCCTCGGCGAAGATCGCTTCGGCGAACTGCGCCCAACTCGCTTCGCCGTGGCCCGTCAAATGGAATATGCCGCGCAGCGCCGGCGACGGATCCGCGCGCATGCGCCGCGCGATCGCGAACACCGCGTCGGCGATGTCGAGCGCACAGGTCGGATTGCCGCGCTGATCGGCGACGACGTCCACTTCCGCGCGCGTTTCGCCGAGGCGCAGCATCGTTTTGACGAAATTCGCGCCGAACGGGCTGTAGACCCAGGCTGTTCGCAAGATCGCGTGGTCGGGATGGATGCTGGCGATTCTTTGCTCTCCAGCCAACTTCGAGCGCCCGTAGGCGCCGGTCGGCGCGGTCGCGTCGTCCTCGCGGTAGGGGCGGTCGAGCGCGCCGTCGAACACGTAGTCCGTCGACAGATGCAGCAACGGCGCGCGCAGCTCGGCGGCGATCTCGGCGACGTAGCCTGCGCCCTCGCCGTTGACGCGCATCGCCACGTCCGGCTCGCTTTCGGCCTTGTCGACCGCAGTGTAGGCGGCCGCATTGACGATGACGTCGCAACGCGCGGCGCGCAGCGCCGCCAGGACCGCGTCGCGCACCGTCAGATCGAGTTTCGGGCGGCCGAGCGCAATGATCTCGACCTCGCGCGGCGCGCGCTCGATCATCGCGCTGACGACCTGCCCGGTTAGTCCCGTGACGGCCAGCTTCATGCGATCACCCGAAAATCTCCGCCAAGTCCCGCGAACGCGGCCGCCTCCGATCCCTCTCGGATGAAGCCGGCCCATCCGGTGGCAAGGGCTGGTCGACGCCGAGGTCGGGATCGTCCCACGCGAGGGCGAGGGCGTTGGCCGTGTAATAAAACGCTGCCGCCTTGTACAGCACTTCCGCTCCCAGCTCCAATGTCGGGGAAGCGCGCACGAGGCCGATCGGCGCCCAAGCGGCCGAAATAGGAAACAGAGGGACGGCTTGGCGGGATCCCGATCGCAAAACGCACGCGAGAGCGCGGGGTCGTCAACCGTGAGATTCTCAACCGATCGCCGTGCTCGGCAGTTCCTGCGCGCTGCGCGGCGCTGTCATTGCGAGCCGCGCTTCCCTTTGCAAAGCTCGGAAGCACTGCTCCCACTCGCCGTCTCGTGGAGTCGTGAACGCAAGCTTTCGAACCAAGGTCTTGAGGGCTTCCGATTGCTGCTCCGCGCGGCGAGCCAGCGCCAGAACTTCCTCATGCTCGTCGGCATATGCGAACCGCACCTTGCGATCCCGACAGACCCCAATGCACGGCTGTGGCGCCTCGATCCTGCCGCAACCGATGCACTGCCACGCCGTCACATAGTCCGTCATGCTCGCCTCGCTTGGCGTCCGCCGAATGAGACGCCTTGTCGGTCCAACACCGCGTCGCTGCCTCGCTCAAGGATCGCGCCGCGCTTCGTCGACCGCCGATCGCTGAACGATTTCGACCGCTATTCGCGCACAATCCGCCGCCGCAGTCGTGATTGCGCAAAAGTGGTATTTACAATGCCTATTTAGCATGCCTTAATGGGCGTCGCAAACGCCGCATTGGGCGACGGGCATGCTTCAGACGAGATTCGCCGACTCCGGTTTGCGCGCGCTGATGCGGATGGCGGCCAAGCCGGTGATCGCGCGTTCCGCGTCGTCGCTGCCGAGCGGCTCGATCCAAGTCAAAAGGAAACCTCGTATGACCTTCGTGGTCACCGACAATTGCATCAAGTGCAAATACATGGACTGCGTCGAAGTGTGTCCGGTCGACTGCTTTTACGAAGGCGAAAACATGCTCGTCATTCACCCCGACGAATGCATCGATTGCGGCGTGTGCGAACCCGAATGCCCGGCAGAAGCGATCTTTCCCGACAGCGCGCCAGGTCTGGAAAAATGGCTCAAACTGAACGCCGAATATGCGACGGCGTGGCCGAACATCACGGTCAAGCGCGAACCTCCCGCTGACGCCAAGGAATTCGACGGCAAGCCGAACAAGTTCGACAGCCATTTCTCGCCGAAACCGGGGCAAGGAGACTGAGGCCGATGCGTCTTGCGCGGCGAGAGTTTCGCCGCCCGCCTGCGCCGGCGAGCACGAATGCCTCTTTCTTCACGCAGCCCTGGGCCAAGTCGAACCGCTTGCCGCTGCGGCGCGGTCTTCGCCGGACGACGGCGCCGATGCGGTCGGGACGTTCCCGGCCGAATGGCCAAGTTATTTCAGCGTCGCAAGATACGCGATCACGTTCGCCCGGTCTTCCGGCTTCGGCAGGCCGGCAAACGTCATCTTCGTGCCTGGCACCATCGCCTGCGGGTTTGTGAGATAGGCGTCTAGCGTCGCTTCATCCCATGTTTTGTTCGCGGCCTTCATAGCGTCGGAATAGGGATACCCCGGGACGCTGGCCGAGGGCCGGCCGACAACCCCGAATAGCGACGGGCCGACGACAGTCTTCCCCGGGGCCGGGCTATGGCAAACCGCGCACTTGTTGAACACGCTTTTGCCGGCCACAGCGTCGCCGTCCGCGTACGCTGCGGAGGAGACGGCGATGATCGTCAGCGCGGCGGCGAAGATAGACAGCTTCATTGGCATGTTTCCTTTCTTTACGGGGTGGCCGCGCCGCATTCGGCGGCGGCCCAAGTTCGGCGCCGTTCGGACGCCGTTCCAAGAACCGTGACGAGAGTCGCTACGCTCGTTGCACCATTCGCACGCCGTCCCGACGCACGAAATGCGCGACGAGGCCGAGCGCGCGGACGAGAGGCGCCGTCGCTTCGGCCGGCATCACCGCAAAGGCGTTCGATAGCGCGTTCGATTCGGTCGCCGTGGCCGCCTCGACCGAAACCGAAAGCCAGCGCCAGCTGGTGCGGCCGCTCCAGGGCTCAAAGATATGATTGAACCGGCCCGCCTCATCGAACAAGGTGCCGTAGCCGCCCGCGGTCGCAACCGCGCGGTCCATGAGCGGAATGCGTTCGGCGATCGTCCCGGGCGCGCGCGGATCTTCCAGTCCGACCGCCCAGGGCCCTCCGGCCGGATGGCCGCCGATGGCGCGGGTCTTACCCATATCCACCAACGCATGCTCCACACCGCCGGCGCGCAGCAACTCGACGACACGATCGGTGATGTAGCCCTGACCGATGCCGTTCAGGGTGACGCCCATTCCCGGCCGCGCGAAACGCAATCGCGACGGATCGACTTCCAACGCGTCCTGGCCGACATGCGCGACAGCGGCGGCGATCGCGTCATCCGAGGGGCCGTCCGGCGAGGCGTCGGGCCGAGAGAAATGGCCGGCGTAAAGATCCCATAGCGGCTGCACCGTCACATCGAAGGCGCCGCCGCTGATCGCGCCGTAGCGACGACTCTCCGAGAGCACGCGCACAAGATCGAAGGGAGGATCTTCGAGCGCGCCGTCGCGGTTGAGACGCGAAAGAGCGCTGTCGGGCCGATAGAGGCTCATGATCTGTTCGAGGCGTTCCACCTCGGCAAGGCTCGCCGCGATAAGTCGATCCGCGGTCGCCGCGTCCGGGTGATGAATCTGCAGGGTCGCATCGCAGCCGAGCGCGGTTCCCGACCAGACGCGCAACCGCGATTCGGCGCGAGCAGGCGCGATGGGCAGCAGCGGCAATCCGCCGGCGGCGGCGGTGATGGCGATGAAACGGCGGCGTGTGAGTTTCATCATGGATCTCCCGACGATGTGGCGAGAACGTAGTCCTTTGGCATCTCGGCGAAGCGCACGACGCGGCCGCCGTTGGCGTCGGCGAAGCCGCGCGCTGCGGCAGCGACGCTGAACGGGATCGCTTCGTCGGCGCCCATGCCGCCGCGGCGGCGGCTGCCGATCACGAAGTAGGCTTCGCGCGCCTCAACCCACATGCCGGGCTCAGGCTGATCCCAGTTCTTCGCCCGAGCCATGTCGCTGACATAGAAAGCCGAAATTGCTTTTGGCGTCTCCTGCAGCATGGTGAAGGCAAAAGCGTCGCGGACCGAGGAGAACCAGTACGGGTCGGGCAGGCCTCGGATAAAAATCTGGCCTTTCGGTCCGGCGTGTTCGGTCAACGCCATGCCGCAAAACTGGGCGACGGAAGCGTCCGTCACCTCGCGAGGCCGCGGCGCCGCAGCGGCGTTGTACCCCCGATTGCAGGCCGCCAGAGAAAACAGCCCGAGGAGCACTTCTCTGCGCCTCATACCTGCCTCCGTGCGAACAGCGCGGTCGCCGCCGCCAAAGGTGCGACGACCCATGCCGCCAGCGCGCCGATGAGGACGGCCGGACCGAGGCCGGTGTGGGCGCCCAGGCCGGCGACGCCGGCGAAGCCGCTGACATCCGGCGAGGCGGTCAGATTGAGCAGCCGATAGGCGTCGGCCGGGTTCAGAAGCAGCAACACGTTCAACACATCCGCCGTCACCGTTCGGCCTTGGTCGGCGACCAGCAGGCCTAGCAACGCCATGTCGTAGAGCAGCACGAAGAACAGCCAGACCCCGATGGCGATGCCGCCGGCGGCGCCACGGTCGCGAACCAGCGTACTTACGAAATAGCCGATGGCGATGAAGACGGCGCCGAGCAGCATCGATGAGCCGACCATCACGATGAAAGCGATCCACGCGCCGGGGTCATCATTGCCGGCCAATTGCAAAGCCAAACCGGCGACGCCGTAACCGACCAGCGTCGCAAAGCCGAGGATGCCGAGGTGGCCCGCGAACTTGCCGAACACCACCTGCCAGCGCGCGACGGGATAGGCGAGCAGCAGCGCCATGGTGCCGCGATCCACCTCGCCGACGATGGCGTCGTACGACAACAACAGCGCGATCAACGGCACGAGAAAGATCGTCAGGCTGGACAGGCTGACGATCGTAACGGCCAGCGCGCTGACCTTGACCGTGCCGGTGGGCGCGGCGCCGAGGAAGGCGAGCGTGAGCGCCAGCGCGGCCAGCAGCGCCGTTGTCGCGAGCACCCAGCGGTTGCGCATGCCGTCGCGCAGCTCTTTGCCGGCGACGATGATCACCTGCCTCATGGCTCCCCCTTTTGGAAAGCGGCGTAGAGCTCATCGAGAGACGGGCGAACGATCTCGATGTCGCGCGCCGAGCTGGGCAAGCCGCGCAGCGCCGATGCGACCTCGCCTTCCTCACAGGACAATTCCAACACGCCGTCGGAGATCGACGACCATCCGGCCCAGGCGTCCGGGCCATTCGCCACGGCGCGCGGCGCGCACGGCAGGCGCAGTCGAATGCGCGGTTGGATAGCGGCAAGAGCGCGAAGGTCGGCGATGCCGCCGTCGGCGACCTTGCGGCCTTGGTTCATCACCACGACCCGGTCGACCTGCCCCTCCAACTCGGCGAGCGCGTGCGACGACAACAGCACCATGGCGCCGCCGCGGCGCAAATCGCGGATGATTTCGTAAAAGCTCTGGCGGAGTTCCGGATCAAGGCCTGTGGTCGGCTCGTCCAGCAGCAGCGCGCGCGGACTGCCCAATAACGCTTGCGCAAGGCCGAGGCGCTGGCGCATGCCTTTGGAATACGCGCCGACGCGGCGATGCGCCGCCGCCGCGATGCCGACACGCTCCAGCAGCGCTGCATTGCGGGCGACCGGCTGACGCTTCAACCGCGCATAAAACGCCAGCGTCTCGGCGCCCGTCATCGACGGGTCCAGCGCGACGTTCTCCGGGAGATAGCCGAGTTCGCGCCGGGCCCGCGCGGCGGCGCCGGCGGCAGGGTCCTCGCCCAAAACGAGCACGCTGCCCGAGCTTGGACGCACCAGTCCGAGCATCATCTTGATCAGCGTTGTCTTGCCGGCGCCGTTGTGGCCGACCAGACCGACGCATTCGCCGCCAAACAGAGTCAGATCGAGGTCGCGCACAGCCTCGTTTCGACCGTAGCGGCGCGTGACGCCGCGCATGACGACGGTTTCGCTGGTCATGGCGCCAACCGCGCTAAGGCCGGCGGATGCGGTGGCTTCATCAGCGGCGCCGAGTCGATGACGCCGCCTGGATGGATTGCCGGAAACTGCGCCTGCGCCCACCTCACCACCTGCACAGCAGGGCTATTGAGCAGCATCTTGGCGGCGGGCGCTCGCCAGATGACCTGGTCCATCAGATCGTTGGGCCGGTAGGCGGTGTCGGCGATCCCGTTTCCCTTGAGATCGAAGGCGGGGTTGTCGCTGTAATAGTTGCCGCGCCCGTTCACCGACCAGTCCAGAAGGCGCGTGCCGACGTACATCACCTGGATGCGATTGTTGACGAAGGCGTTGCCGGTGATCTCGTTGCGCTCGGAACCGGCGGTGAAATGAACGCCGACCCGGCAGCCTTCGAACCAATTGTCGGCGAAGCGGTTCTTGTTGGCGTTGTATATGAACACGCATTTGTCGCCGCCGCGAACGACGTTGCCCTCGATGCGCGAATCGTTGGCGTAGTTGAACAGCAGCCCATGATCGCGATCGCCGTCGGAGACGTTGTCGTGCACGAGCAGGCGGTCGGAATACATCAGCACGTAGCCGACGTTGTTGCCGGCCGAATAATTGCCGGCGACCTCGGTGTCGTTGGTGTACATCAGGTGCACGGCGAAACGGAGGTCGTGAAAGGTGTTGCCGCGCACGACGTCATGGTTGCTGGTCACCGAGAACACGCCGTCGCGTCCCGAGCGGATGTCGTTGTCGACGATCTGCGATCCCGGGGTGTTCCACAGCGAGATCGCGGGGCCGCGCTCGCTGATGCGGAGCGTGCGCAGGCCCTCGATGCGGTTGTGGCGGACGACCGCATCATGCGGCCCGTCCAAGTAAATCGCGATCAGGTTGTCTTCGAGGACGTTGTTTTCCACATTGGCGCGATCGGCGGTGCGATCGACGAAGACCCCAGAATCCTTGTCGATCAGGGTCATGCCGGAGCCCCGGATCGTCAGGCCGCGGATCGTGACGTCCGGGGCTTTCACCCAGATCGCATTGCCGGTCCCGCTGCCTTGCAGAACCGCCCCAGGCTCGCCCTCGATCGTCACGCCGGGCAAATTGATAACAAGGTCGCCTTTGAACACCCCCGCGCCAAGGCGGAGCGTGTCGCCGGGCGCAACGCGGGAGAGCGCCTCAACGGCGCTCTCCCCCTGTCGCAATTGGATCACCTCCGCGCGCGCCGCCGCAGCCGCCAGTTCGCCGGCGGCGAGCGACGCGGCGGTCACGGCGACACGCCAAATGTGCAGGCGGATCACTGTCAGGCCTTCTTCGGATGGACGATCATTCGCCCCGACATCTCCATGTGCAGGGCGTGGCAGAACCATTGGCAATACCACCAATGCACGCCCGGTCGGTCGGCGATGAAGGTGACCGAGGAGGTCTCCTGCGGAGAGATCTCCATCATTATCCCGTAGCGCACGATGGTGAAGCCGTGCGACAGGTCCTCGATGTCGTCCATATTGGTGACGACGACGGTGACCTCGTCGCCCTCGTTCACCTCGAACTTATCGAGGCTGTATTGCGGGGCGTTCGAGTGCATGTAGACACGCACCTTGTCGCCATCGCGAATGACGTTGGCCGCCTCCTCTAGCTTCACCCCGTCTTTCTCGGCCTGCTTGCGCACATCCTCCCACATCGGGTCGTCGCGCTTCCAAATTGTGATTGGATTGAGCTTGGAGCGATGCACGATCATGATGTCGTGCGGTTCGGCGAAGGCCGGGCCGTCATGCACGAGGATCATCTTGCCGGTGGAAATATCGATCAGTTGATCGTTCTCGGGATGCAGCGGTCCCACCGGAAGAAACCGGTCTTTGGAGAACTTGTTGAGCGACATCAGCCACTTGCCGTCCGCCTCCTTCGTCTCGCCCATAGAAGTGTGGTTGTGGCCGGGCTGGTAGTGGACATCGATCTTCTGCAGGATCGGGTCCACCTTCTCGCCGACGAAGGCGCGCTTGGCTTTGTCGATGTTCCACATCACCATCTGGCTGTCGATAAACGCGGTGGTGAAGGCGTTGCCGCGGTTGTCGAAGGCGGTGTGCAAGGGGCCGAGGCCAATCTGCGGCTCGGCGACGACCACATCGCGTTCCATGATCTTGTCGTCGAACAAATCGTCCAACTTGCGCACGTCGATGACGGTGACTGTCGGCGAGAGCTTGCCGGCGACCACCACGTGGATGCCGTCTGGCGCGGTATTGACGCCATGGGGGGAGTTCGGGATCGGGATGTACCGGGTGTATTTCGTGCCGTGCCGGCCGTCGACCACGGGCACGCCGCTCATCTCTTTGTAGTCGCCGCTTTTGATCGCATCCTCGATCCGCTTGATGTTGAAAACCACTGCCCAGGCCTGCTCGTGATCAGTCATTTCGGCCAGCGTGGTGCCCTTATTCGGGTTGTAGCAGCTCGAAAACGCGTACTTGCCCTGATAGTCGCAGTCGGTGTTGTCGAGGTTGCCATCCACCAGCACCTGCCAGACCACCTTCATCGTGTCGCCGTCGATCGCGGTGTAGACGGACCAGTAGTTGTTCTTCGGGTCGTCCAGGACATGGCCATCGTTGGGAATCGGGATGATGTGCTCGCTGTTGGCGAAGATGTAGCCGGTGCGCGGATACTTCTGCGGCCGCATGCCGTGGATGTCGGAGGCGTTCGGAATCTCGATGATCTTGTCGGTCTTCATCACGTCGCAGCGGATGCGCGCGACTCGGCAGTTCGCTTTGTCGTTGACGAAGATGAAGCGACCGTCATACGTGCCGTCGGTGAACGACATATGCGGATGATGCAGATCGCCGTTCTGCCACATGCCGCCGCGGCTCTCCAAGAATTTGCGGGTCTCGGGAAGCAGTCCCTCGGTGAGAATCTTCTTGCTCTCATTGGTCAACCCCCAGCCCGTGGCGCTGTCGCGGTTGAACACGGGAATGCGCATGAGTTCGCGTCCGGAGGGCAGGGCTTGTATGCGCACTTCGCCTGTCTGGCCGCTGCTGTTGAAAGCGTAGTATTCGTCGAGGTCGCCGGGCTTGACCTCGGTGCTTGCGCCTTCGCTCGCAGCGGCGTTCGCGCGCCGCGCGAATTCCAGGTATCCGCCCGCGCCCGTCAACGTGGCCGCGCCGGCGACGGCTGTTCCTCCCAACACGCCTCTGCGGCTCAATCCACCTCTTTGGTCGGTTTCGTGATCGGTCATTGTTTCACCTCCAGTTGCGGCGCCGCCGCGGCGCCGGATTGCACAAAGTCGCTTCGAGACGCCCTTCATGGCGTCGCGCCCTCGTTGGATTGCCGGACCGAAACTTTGATCCTCGGCGGCGCCGCGGCCGCAAACGACGACGTCGCCTCGAGCTTTTCGCGTTTCAGACGGCGCTGAATCATCACCGGACAAAGCTGGTCGTGGTGGTAGAGCATCTGGCAATGCAGGCACTGGATGCATTCGTTGGGGTTGATGTGCCCTTCGGGATGAATCGCCTGCACCGGGCACTCGTTGCCGCAACGCTGACAGGGGTTGCCGCACTCTCGATAGCGGCGCAGCCAGTCGAACAGGCGCAGCCGCGCGGGAATCGCCATCGCCGCGCCGAGCGGACATAGGTAGCGGCAGAACGCCCGTTCCACGAACAGGCTCGACGCGATCATCGCGCCCGCATACAAAACAAACGGCCAGCCGCGCGCGAAGCGCAGGATGATCGCGGTCTTGAACGGCTCCACTTCCGCGGCCTGTTCCGCAGTGCCAAGCGCGCTGAGCGAAATGCCGAACAGCACGAGGAACACAATGTACTTCAGCGCAGTCAGACGCTGGTGCGCGCCGAAGGGGATCTTGAGCTGCGGCACCTTCAGGAACTTGGCGATGCGGTTCGTCAGTTCCTGCAAGGCGCCGAAAGGACACAACCATCCGCAGTACGCGCCGCGGTTCCAGAACAACAGCGAGGCCGCGGTGGCGAACCACAAAATGAAGATGAGCGGCGCCATCAGGAAATATTCCCAGCGGAAATCCGTCCGCAGGGCGCTAAGGAAAGCGAGCACGTTGACGACCGACAATTGCGCTTGCGCGTACCAGCCGATCCAAACCAGCGTAAACACCATGAAGCCCAGTCGAATCCGGTCGTAGAGGATCGGCCGGCGCACGAGCCAGTCCTGGAAGAAGAAGATCGCGGTAAGCAGCCCGATCGCGAAGAGCAGCACGCTGATCTGGCCGATTTTGGCTCGCCACATCATGTGCCACATCGGCGGCTCGGACGCGGCGTCCACGGTCGACGAAGGCGCGGCTGCGGCGGCCGACGTCGGCGCCGGCTTCAGATAGGCCTGAGGCAGTTCGTAACTGAGATCGAAGGTGAGGAACGCCTTGTCGCGCGCGCCGAACGCCCGCTGCGCCAACAATTGCAGCCGCCACGGCTGGGTCGGATCAAGCGTGCTGCCCTCGGGCACGCGGAACAGGTCGACATCCTGGAACGTCGGCGCGCCCGCCGCGTGGATATCGCCCAGCCGCGTGTGCGTAATGTCGCGAAAACGAATGCTGTTGTCGCCCTGCAAGATCTCGAAGCGATCGAAAATGCCGCCACGGACATAGCCGGAGCCCTTGAACGAATACGCCCCGTTGGCCGCGATCAGGATCGCTTGCTGCCCGGGCTTGAGGCTTTGCTGCAGGGCGGCGAAGCCGGCGTCGCCGAGCAGACGCTTGCCGATCGCCGGAATCGAAACCGGCGCGACATACAAGTCGAGGAACGGCGCCGCGGGATCGTCGGCTTCGGGATGGTCGACCGCCTGTTGATTGCCGGCGCGCTTGAACGCCTCCGTCACGTCGCCGACGGAAAGGTTGAGATGCCGCACCGAACCGTCACCCAGCAAACCGATCCAATCCGCCGGCGCCTGGTGCGACGGATCAATCTCGCGCACAGCGGCTGCTTCGGTCGGCGCCGCTCCGCCCACGCCCTCGGCGCGCGCCACCCGGATCGCCGAACGCACCATACTCTCCGCGATGACCGTCACGGTCACGGTGGCGCCGCTGACGATGTCGACCGCCGGGCGCTCCGATGGGGCCGCGTGGCTGACGTTCAGCACGTCGCGCCCGACGTAGCCCTTGATGAACGCGGCGATTCGCTCGGGCGGAATGCCGATCAGCACGATCGGCTCGTGATGAGCCATCAACCGCGCGCCGGCGATCTTGCCGTCGGTTGCAAGCCCCACCAGGATCTGGATGGGTTGGCCGGAATAGCCGGTGGAGTTCACCCAGTCGGCGTTGACGAAGGCGTACCCGACCAGCCGCTCGCCGGCGAACACTTTTATCACTGGGGGGCTGCCTTGGACCGGGCCGTAGTGATCGGCTCCGGGCACAAGCTCGGTGGCTGGAACTTGACTGGCGAATTCGGCGAGGCGGCTATCCGCGGCGACGCAGGGAACGCTGGCCGCGGACAGACACAGTAGCACTAGCATAGCGCACAAGCGTCGTACGCAACTTCGCAAATCGAAACCCATCACATGCTCGGCCACATTTCACACTTTGTTGCTGTCGACGTAACAGGTTTGAGTCAGCGACTCTCACTATATCACCATATACGCCGCACTAAACATATTTCTGGCGTTTCGCGCCGATATTACATGTATCGTTGTGGTATGCGTATCTCATTATACAGATGTATATTGACTAGCTGATTTCGTATTGCTGACACGCGCCTTTCATGATCTACTCATCATTGCTCCGCACTTGGAACATTCAGATGATAACGGAATGACGTTGGCATTTTCGATGGTGGAACGATGAGCTCTATGGCGAACATCAACGTTACGATGGGCTCCGCCGACGAATTGTTGGCTGTGGCCGTCGCGTTGGAGCGCGAGGCTGCAGCGCGCTATCGGGCCCTGTCGGCGCGCATGGCGCAGCAAGGCGACGCCGCCATGGCGGCCCAGTTCGAGGTTCTCGCGAAATTGGAAGACCGCCATGTCAGCCAAGTCGCCGACCGTGGCCAAGCGCTGCTGGGTCACGCGGCCGGCCGCCTCCAAGTAGGCTGGGAGCTGCCGCCGACCTACGACGAAGACCAAGCGCACGGCGCGGCGCTCGGCGCCTACCAGGCGCTCGCCTTCGCCGTGCGCAACGAAGAGCGCGCGTTCGTCTTCTACACCTACGTAGCCGCCGAAGCGGAAGACCCCGAGGTGCGCGCGCTGGCCGAGGATCTGGCGCGCGACGAGTTGGAGCATGCCGCGCTGCTGCGCCGCCATCGGCGCCGCGCCTTTCATTCCGAACGGCCGGTCGCCGCCGACCTTCCGCCGAGCGTCGACGCCCTGCGCTCTGCGGCGCAACGCTGGGACGGCGAAGCCGCCGCGGCGCACGCGGCGCTGGCGAAGGCGTTGGATGACGCCGGCGAGACGGAAGACGCCGCGATATTCCGGCGTCTGGCCACTCGGGAAGAGAACGCTGCGGGCGGCGCGGCCGGCGCCGCCGTCCCCGCGCTGCGGAGCGCCGCGGATGGGCTGCGGCTGTTGGAGGATGGATTCGATCGCTACGCGCTGATCGGCGAGATGTCGAAGAACGAGCAGGTCGTCGCCGAAGCGCAGCGGTTGGCGGGCGAGATGGTCGCCCGCCTCGCCCTCGCGGGAGGCGGGCGCAGCAACACGTTGCTCGGCGTCGGTCCACGCTGATCGCGTCCGGCGATCGTTAGCGCTCGCCCTCCGCCTGTCATGCAGGACGCGGCAAAGCTCGTCGCCGTCGACACAGACCCATTGGCGCGCGCCGCCGAACGAAATCGGCGCGGCGGCGTCGCGTGGCCGCGGAAATTCGCGGCTCGGCAAACACGCGGCGAGACGCGGGTTGTGACAGTCGCTTCCGGCCGCGCGCATTCTGCAGGCTCCTAGCCGGGTTGCACGGGCGACGCCGCGGCTGAACGCGGCGCGCCAATTAAGTGGTATTGACGGCGCCAGTTCAATGTCATATCTAATGTGGTATTGTCAATGCCACTTATGGGGCGAAATGACGCACTTGCCAGCCGCGGCCGATAGCCACTTGCTCCGGCCGAATCCGACTGTTCTTGGCGCGAGAAAGGCGAAGTTCTCGCGGGCTTCTCGACAGGCGTGGAGGCCGGCGGTCGCGGCAAGGCGATGAGGACTTCCGACCCGCACGACGAGATCTCCGGCTCGATGCCCGATGGGACGAGAAATCCGATCATTCCTCCCCCCAGCTTCATGAGGTTCGCCAAGACGACCGCTTTTCACGCGGGATCACCATGTGACCAAAACCGTATCTGACGCTTGATGAAAGTCAATGATTTTTGTAATTGCTGCCGCGCAGATGTGTGATATAGATCACATCACTCGACCGCATCGTCGGTCGCTCTCAAGTCCGCGGAACGCATGCAAATGCAAATTGGCTTGGCGCCTCGGGCGCCGGACTCCAGGGATCTCGAATCCCCGATCCATGAGGCGCTTCGCAGCGTCGCATGGTTGCGGGAGGTGCCGCGCAAGACGTTGGACGCGCTGTCCGACGAGGCGATGCTGCACCGCGTGCCGCCGGGAAGCCTAGTGTTCGAGCAGGCGGAGACGCCGGCGTTCGCCCAGTTTCTCCTCGCCGGCAGCGTCGAACTTCTCGGCGTGAGAGGCCAAGCGGAGACGCTGATCGAGCTCTTGCAGCCGGTCGATATGGTGATCCCCGCCGCGGTCATCAGCGGCCAGCCCTATCTCATGACGGCTCGCGTCTATGAGGAGGCCCATCTTCTCCTCATCAGCGCGGAGACGTTTCGGCAAGCGATGGCGACTGACAACGCGCTCTGTCGCGCGGTTCTGGGCTGTCTTGCCGCACAATTCCGGCGCCAAGTGCGCATGGCGAAGAATCTGAGACTTCGCAGCGCGGAGGAGAGAGTTGGCTGTTATCTCCTGGCGCTCTTTCAGCGGGACGATCGCACAATCCCCTTGAGACTACCGATCGACAAAAAGGAAATCGCTTCGCAGCTTGGAATGAGCCGCGAGGTGTTTTCGCGCGCCCTGTCGGGAATGGAAGAATTCGGAATGCGAGTCGTCGGCAAGGTCTTGGAGGTCGACGACGCGGCGGCCGCCAAAGCGCGGTTCGCGTTCGACCCTCTCATCGACGGCAACGAGCCAATCGTACCGCTTCAAGCGAGGAGAACTCGGCCTTAGAGGCGCGGCGCTTCGCGTTTCGTCGTCTTCGATGTGGCGATGATCAACACCTGCGCCCTCGCGCGCCCGATGCGTCACGAAGAAGCTTGCCGTTATCGAGATTGACGCGCCTTCAGCCGATATCGGCGCGTTGCCCTTTTGCGTTTCTATCCATAACCTAGGTGGTGGCGCGTGAGTGTTGCGAACGTCAAGGCCGAAGAGACTGGTCCTCTCTACGCAGCGGCAAAGAAAGTCTACCCGCAAAGCGTGTCGGGAACTTTCCGCCGCTTGAAATGGCGGATCCTTTGGTTCTGCCTCGCGATCTACTATTTCCTTCCGTTCGTTAGGTGGGATCGGGGACCGAATCTGCCGCACCAGGCGGTGCTCGTCGATTTCGAGCATTCTCGTTTCTATTTCTTCTTCATCGAGCTGTGGCCGCAAGAGGTCTACTATTTCACCGGCCTGCTGATCCTCGCGGCTCTCGGGCTGTTCCTCACCAACGCGCTGTTCGGCCGGGTGTGGTGCGGATATTTTTGTCCGCAAACGGTGTGGACCGACCTGTTCCTATGGGTCGAGCGCTTGATCGAGGGCGACCGCCGCGATCGCATCAAGCTCGACGCGGCGCGTTGGGACGCCGACAAGATCGCCAAGCGCATCGCCAAGCACGGCGCGTGGCTGATCATCGCCTGGTGGACCGGCGGCGCCTGGGTGCTCTATTTCGCCGACGCCCCGACCCTGGTGGGCGATCTTGCGACGCTTCGCGCGCCGCTCATGGTCTACATTTGGGTCGGCATCTTCACTTTCACGACCTATTACCTCGCCGGCCACATGCGTGAGCAGTTCTGTCTCTACATGTGCCCGTGGCCGCGCATCCAGGCCGCGCTGACCGACACCGACGCGCTCAATGTGTCCTACCGTTGGGATCGCGGCGAGCCCAGGATGTCGTTGAAGGAAGCCGACAAGGCGCGCGCCGCGTTTGTTCCCGCCGGCGACTGCGTCGACTGCAATCAGTGCGTCGCGGTCTGCCCTACCGGCGTCGACATCCGTCAAGGACTTCAGCCCGGCTGCATTCAATGCGGGCTGTGCATCGACGCCTGCGACGCCGTCATGGCCAAGATTCGCCGGCCAACGCGGCTGATCGGCTACGACACCGACGAGAACATCAAACGCCGCCAACGCGGCGAGCCGGCGGTCTACCGCCTCGTCCGCTCGCGGACGATCGTCTACGTCGTCGTCATGGCGATCGTTGGCGCTCTCATGCTCTATCAACTGGCGATCCGTCAGCACGTCGGCCTCAGCGTGATGCATGTGCGGGCCCCGATGTACACGGCGACAAGCGATGGCGGCGTGCGCAACGGCTATTTGCTGCGATTCTCCAACAAATGGAGCGAGACGCGTAAGTTTGCGATCGAAGTCAGCGGCATCAAGGACGCGGTCGCCAAGAGCGAGCAAACGGACGTCATGGCCGACGGGCGCCTCATGGTCGAGGTCGATCCGGACGCCACGCAGGAAATCGAACTCTTCGTGACGGCGCCTCGCTCGTCAGTTGCGGGCGAATCGACCTCGGTCACATTCAAGACGATCGACCTGCAAAGCAACGAGGTCGTGAGCGCGTCCGATCATTTCTTTTCGCCCTGAGACAGCGTCGCGCGCCATATCGCGCAGCGAAGGCGATGCGTCGAAGGCGAAAGCTAAACCTTACCCATCGGATTTGTCGGCGCCATCGCTCGCGCTTGCGTAAGCTGCCCCCGACCCGCAGCGCGGACACGAGGAAGACGACGCAACCGCCATTGAAGTTATCGCGAGCGGCCGTCGCACCCGGGCGCTCCGCAATAAGCCGAGGCCGAGTTCGGCCGCGAACGGAGCGAGGCCAATCACGCGACGAAGCGCGGGAAAAGTATGTTGTTCTCAGTGTGAATGTGTTCGATCAGATCGTCGGCGAACTTGCGCGTTGCCGCGTAGAGTCCGCGCCAGGTCGTGCAGGCCTCGTCGGCGGGTGTGAAATCGTGGGTCAGAGCCTCCAGCGCACGAAGGTGCGCGCCATGATCGTCGTGCTCCGCCATCATCATGCTGATCGGATGACCAATTGCCGGATGCCCCCCTTGCCGCATCAAAGGAAACAGGATCTTCTCCTCGTTCTGCATGTGGCTTTCGAGTTCAACGGCTATCCGCTCGAGCAGGTCGGCAAGCCCGACCGGCGCCGAGACGACGCCACGATGGACAGCCTCTACGCGGCGCGCCGACCGGATGAGTTCAGGCAATTCGCGGCGGTGCGACTGGTGATAGCGGGTCTCAATCGACGTGATGAGCGCGTCGGTATCCTGCGGCGCGGCGGCCCGCGCGGCCGCTGCGGCGAGAGACTCGAGTTTCGCGAGGAGGCGGTTCAGATCGCGTCGCTCGACGGCCGCCGCATCGCGGAGCGAGACCGCGCCGCCACAGCAAAAATCGAGCTTTTCGCTTCGAAACAAAGCGGCCGCTCCCGGCGGCGTCGTTGCGATATCCGCCAGCGTTCGTTCGGCGAACTCGGCGCCAGTATTGTCACTTTGGGTGTCGCTCATCACGCTGTCTCCTGACCGCGAAGAAGTCCGACGCGCTCGACGCGGCGGGTTGGCGGCGGCCGATCGATTTAATTGGTATCCACAATACCACTTATGTGACACGACTTATGTGGTATTGTCAATGCCACATCGGGGACGAATCGATGCGCCTTCTCGCTTCCACCGACTTGGCCCTGCGCGTGGTGATGCTGCTTGGCAGCCAACCGCCGGGCGCGCACATGAATGTCGAGGCCATCGCGCTCCAGCTCGGCAACTTGTCGCGCAACCACCTTCACAAGATCGTGCAGGACCTCGCTGCGCTCGGCGTCTTGCGCACGGTTCGGGGCGCCGGCGGCGGCGTCTTGCTGGCGGCGTCGCTGGAGGAGGTGCGATTGGGCGCGGTGATCCGCTCCTTGGAAGCGGACCAAGCGCTGGTGGAATGTTTCCGCGCGGACGGCGGATGCTGCGTGCTGGAGCCGGGCTGCAAACTGCGCGTGCTGTTGCGCGACGCTCGAGAGTCCTTTTATCAAAGTCTCGACCAGCGGACGCTTGCCGATTGCGTCGGCGATGGGCGGCGCGAAGAGAAACGTGAAGCTTCCAGTCTTAAGTCGCCGCGCCGCACCTGAGTCGTGACGGCAAGATCGCGCGCCAATCGACGCGATCGACTTTCCGCAGGACAGGAATGATCGGCGTCCAGCCGCGCCGGCGCGAACGCCGCGCCGCGGCGAACTGCGATCGCGGTGCGAGGTCGATCCCTTACCGTCGTCGGGACGGCTGCTTCGCTCGTCCCGCAGAGGCTAGGTTGAAAGTGGGTCACAACCCGAGCTTGGCCGCCAAGCCGATGCGCTGGAGCTTGCCGGTGGCGCCTTTGGGGATTTCGTCGAGAAACACGATCTTGCGCGGCGCCTTGAACGGGGCCAGCCGCGCGCCGGCGAAATCGCGCAGCTCCTTCTCGGTCGCGTGCGCCCCCTCGCGCAGGACCACGGCCGCCGCGACTTCCTCGCCGAGCTTGTCGTGCGGCATCGCGAAGGTGACGACCTGCCGGACCGCCGGGTGGTCCATCAAGACTTCGTCGACCTCGCGCGGCGAAATCTTTTCGCCGCCGCGGTTGATGATCTCCTTGAGGCGGCCGGTGAGAGAGACGTAGCGGTCCTCGTCCATCACGCCTTGATCGCCGGTGCGGAACCAGCCGCCGCTGAACGCTTCGGCGTTCGCCTTCGGGTTGTTCTCGTAGCCGGCGGCGACGTTGGCGCCGCGGATGACGATTTCGCCGATCCGGCCGGGCGGCAAAAGGGCGCCGCCATCGTCCATGATCGCGATCTCGGGGCCCGCCGCGACGCCGACCGAGCCCGGCTTGCGCACGCCCTTGAGCGGATTGGAGGCCATTTGATGCGCCGCCTCGGTCATGCCGTAGGCCTCGATCAGCGGCGCGCCGAACGTCGCCTCGAGCTCGGCGATGACTTGCGGCGGCATCGAAGAGGAGGACGATCTCACGAAGCGCAACGGATTGGCCGCGATGACGTCCTTGTTGTGCGCGGCGCGCGCGAGGATCGCCTGATGCATCGTCGGCACTGCGGTGTACCAGGTCGGCGCGGCCTCTCGCATCCAGCCGAAGAATTTCAGCGCATTGAAGCCAGGCGTGCAGAACACCGCGCCGCCGCGCGAAAGCGGCGCGAGCAGCCCGGCGATCAAGCCGTGGATATGAAACAACGGCATGATGTTGAGGCCGCGATCGGACGGCGTGAACTCCAGAGTCTTGGCGACGTTCTGCGCCGAGACGCAGACATTGCGCTGCGACAGCGGAACGATCTTCGGCCGCGAGGTCGTCCCCGAGGTGTGCAGGATCAATGCGGCGTCGTCCGGCGTCGCCGGGCCCGGCGGAAATTCGCCCTTGCGCGTGTGCGCGCAGGCCAAGGCGAACGCGCCGGCGCCCAATTGCGGTTGCGGCCGCAATTCGACGATCAGAACGCCGAGCTTGCGCGCGACCTCGATCGCCGGACTGGCGCTGCCGACCTCGACGACCAGCGCCTTGGCGCCGAGGTCCGATAGGTAGAACTCGAATTCCTCGGCGCGATAGGTCGGATTGAGCGGCGCCGCGGCGGCGCCGGTCGCGATCGCGATGAAAGCCGTCGCCATTTCCGGGCCGTTCGGCAGCACGATCGCGACCCGATCGCCGCGCCCGACGCCGAAGGCGTTGAGGGAAGCGACCGTATCGCGCACGAGTCCGCGAAGCTCCCCGAAAGACAGCGGCCGGCGATCCGGCGCCAGGATCGCCGGATGTGCGTCCTCGCCGTGAGACATCAATTCGTGAAGCGTCGGTCCGCTCGACATGACGTTGAATCCTCGGTGCTTGAAAGAAGTTATCGGATGCTCACAGCGGTTCGATCCTCAGCCTGCCTCGCTGCTCCTGCAGCATCCTGGCGGCCAGCTTCACCAATGCGTAGACGTTTTCCAGGCTCGGCGCCGCTACGCCGGTGATGCGCCCGAGTTCGAGCACCGAGCCGAGCAGCGCGTCGATCTCGATCGCGCGCCCCGCCTCGATATCCTGCAGCATCGAAGTCTTGTGCTTGCCGATCGCCTCCGCGCCGGCGATGCGCTTCTCGATCGGCAGGCGGAAGCGTACGCCTAACGCCTCGCCGATCGCTTGCGCTTCCGCCATCATCCGGGCGACGAGCTCGCGGGTCGGCGGATAGCGGCAAATGTCTTCGAGCGTGGCGTGGGTCAGCGCGCTGACCGGATTGAGACTGAGATTGCCCCACAGCTTCATCCAGATTTCGCCGCGAATATCGGCGGCGACCGGCGCCTTGAAGCCCGCGCGCTTGAACGTTTCGGACAGAGCCGCCACCCGCGAGGTGCTCAAATTGTCGATCTCGGCGAGCGAAAACCGATTGCCTTCGCCATGCTTGATCACGCCGGGCGCGACGATCTCGGCCGCGGCGTAAACGACGCTGCCGATGATGCGGTCGATCGGCAGATGGTCGGCGATGACGCCGCCGGGATCGACGGTCTCGAGCCGAAGGCCTTCGTGTTCGCCGCCGTGCTTGAAGAAATACCACCAGGGAATGCCGTTCTGCGCGGTCAGGATCGTGGCGTCGGGACCGAGGAGAGCGGGAACGTCGGCTGCGACCGCCGCAAGCTGATGCGCCTTCATGCCCAGGATCACGCAGTCCTGCGCGCCGATGTCCTTGATCCTGTCGGTCGCCGCAACCTTGACGGCGAATTCGCCGCCGTCCTCTTCGACGAGACGAAGGCCGTTCCTCTTGATCGCCTCGAGATGCGCGCCGCGCGCGATCACCGAGACCTCTTCGCCGGCGTGCGCCAATTTGGCCGCGAGCAGGCCACCGATCGACCCGGCGCCGATCACGCAAATTCTCATGGCGAGCCTTTCCTTCGCTCTCGCGCGAGTTTCGAATTCGCGCGCCGCCTAGCGGGGCGTCCCGCCATTTTCGAGCCAAACAAGCGTGTCGTCGAGAGCGAGCTTGATCCGGCCCATCAGGTCGGCGATCTCGGCTTCGGCAATGATGAGCGGCGGGCAAATATTCACGTTGTCGCCGAGACAGCGCGTGATCACGCCGTGGGCTTGCGCGCGCTCGCCGACATAGGCGGCGACGCCGCCGGCGGGATCGAAATTCTTTCGCGTCGCCTTGTCCTCGACCAGCTCCAAAGCGCCGACCAAGCCCTTGCCCCGGGCCTCGCCGACCAGCGGATGCTCGCCCAGTTCCCTTAGCCGCCTTTGGAAGCCGGGCATGATCTCGCGGACATGGCCGAGAATATCCCGTTCCTCGTAGATCTTGAGGGTCTCGAGCGCCACGGCGGCGGCGACCGGATGGCCGCCATAGGTGAAGCCGTGGGCGAAGGTGCCGATCTTCTCGCTCTCCGAGACCATTGCGCGATAAATCTTCTCACTGATCATCAATGCCGAAATCGGCTGATAAGCGGCGGAAAGCTGCTTGGCCATCGTGATCATGTCCGGCTTCATGCCGAACGTCTCGCTGCCGAACATATTTCCGGTGCGGCCGAAGCCGCAGATCACTTCGTCGGCGATCAGCAGAATTTCGTGCTTCTTCAAGATCGCCTGGATCTTCTCGAAATAGGTCGGCGGCGGCACGATGCAACCTCCCGAGACCATGATCGGCTCGGCGAAAAAGGCGCCGATCGTGTCGGCGCCCTCGCGCTCGATGAGGTCTTCGAGGGAGCGGGCGCAGCGCGTCGCGAAATCCTCTTCGCTCTCGCCGGGAAGGCCAAAGCGATAGAAGCCGGGACAATCCGTGTGCAGAACGCGATCGATCGGCAGATCGAAGTCGCGATGATTGTTCGGCAATCCCGTCAAGCTCGCCGACGCGATCGTCACGCCGTGATAGGCCTTGATGCGCGAGACGATCTTCTTCTTTTGCGGCTTGCCGATCGCGTTGTGGTAGTACCACACCAGCTTCATCGCGGTGTCGTTGGCCTCCGACCCGGAATTGGCGAAAAAGACCTTCGACATCGGCGCGGGCGCCAGCGCGAGCAGTCGCTCAGCGAGCTCGACGCTCGGTTCGTTCGTCTTGTGCCCGAAAGTATGATAGAAGGGCAGCTTGCGCATCTGGCGCGTCGCCGCTTCGACCAAGCGCTCCTCGCTGAAGCCGAGCGAGGCGCAAAACAGTCCGCTCAGCGCTTCGATATAGCGATTGCCGGCATCGTCGAAGACGTGGATTCCCTCGCCTCGCGCGATGACCAACGGTCCGATCCTCTCGTGTACGCTGGAATTCGTGTAGGGGTGCAAGACATGCGCGACGTCGCGCGCTTCGATCGAGTTGGGGCGGATGGTCATCATGAGCTCCAGGGATGCTGAGCCGCGGCAAACGGGCGTCCGTCACCGCGTCGTGGAAAGGAACTGTCGAAGCCGCGCGGATTTGGGGTTCCCGAACACTTCGGCGGGCGGGCCTTCTTCGTCGACCTTGCCCTGGTGCAGAAACAGCACGTGCGAGGAGACGTCGCGCGCGAACGCCATCTCATGCGTCACCACGAGCATCGTGCGTCCCTCCTCCGCAAGCGAACGCATCACCCGCAGAACCTCGCCGACCAGTTCGGGATCGAGCGAGGAGGTCGGCTCGTCGAACAACAGCACTTTCGGCTGCATCGCGAGCGCGCGCGCGATCGCTGCGCGCTGTTGCTGGCCGCCCGAGAGATGCGCGGGATAGTAATGCCGACGATCGCCGATGCCGACCTTGGCGAGCAGCGATTCGGCCTCCGCGACGCATTCCGCGCGGGGACGCTTCAGGACGTGGATCGGCGCTTCGACGACGTTTTCGAGGATCGTCATATGCGACCACAGATTGAAGCTCTGGAAGACCATGCCGGTGCTGCGACGCAAGCGCTCCACCTGTCGACGATTGGGCGGCGCGACGCGTCCGTATCGATCCTTGGCGAAGCGCAGAGTCTCGTCGCCTATCGCGATGACGCCGCTGTCGGGCGTTTCCAGCAGATTGAGGCAGCGCAGCATCGTCGACTTACCCGAGCCGGACGACCCGAGAATCGAGACAACGTCGCCTTGGCGGGCTCGCAGCGACACGCCCTTCAACACCTCCAAGGCGCCGAAGCTCTTGTGGAGGTCATCGACGACGACGGCCGCCCGCCCGGTCTCGATAGCGCTTGCCTTTCGATCGATCGTCGGCGCCTCGGTCA
>JBEKFO010000003.1:0-33982 GCA_050013275.1 Roseiarcus sp.
TCACATGCAGCTCGGCCATCTCTTCGCCAGTGAAGCTGCGCGGCGCGTGAAAGCGAATGACCAGCGAGCGGTCGAGCGCTTCGCCGCCGCCGGGATCGCGCAACAGACAAAGCGTCGCGACGCGATCGGGAAAGCGCGCGCCCGGCGCCAGCGCCTCCAACGCGCGCGCGCAAGCGGGGCCGGAGAGCCGCAACACCGCGATCGCCGCCCGCCCGCTTCCCGAGGCGGGAGCGAAGATGGTGTCGGAAGCCGAGAAGATTGGACGCGCGTCGACCATGACTTGAGCGAATTCCCCGTCGCGCCGCGTTCGGCGGCGAGATCGGCGATCTCTATAAGGCAAGCGGCGGCTCGCGTCTGCGACGATCGCATCGCTGAATCTTGCTTGGGTAGACCGACGCGGCCAAAGATGGCGCGCTCGCGCTACTTATAGGGCGGCGTGCAGACGACGTATTGATCGACGATGACTTCGTGATCGCCCTGCTTTTCCCGCTGGAAGTAGAGATAGCAGATGCTCAGCGCGCCGCTGCGGTAGTCGACGCGAAAGACGCCGCCTTCCTGTTCGTGCCGGGTGGCGATGAGCCCGTAGTCGCCGGGCTCCTGCTTGGTTGCGCCCTCGCCGCTGCGATTACAGTTCGTAATGCCGAAGGCGCCAGGCTCGATGTCGGTCTTGCCGGGATTGTGGGCGTACTGGCAGGCGATGACGTCGCCGGTCAATTTATCAAGTCTGTAGACCAAGGAGAGATTGATCTGCGGCGCAGCGAGGAATTCATATTGCGCCGCCGTCGCGGGCCCGGCGCACAGAATCGCCAGGGCGGTAAGAATCGGTTTGGCACGCCGCATCGCCGGACCTCGGGAAGTTAAGCGAATCACCGAGGGGCAGCTTAGACGACTTCGGCTCGAGACGGCAGGGCGCAGGCCGACGCGTCAGTCGGTCAGGATGTCCTTTGTTTCGACCGTCGAGTCCGCTTTCAGCCGATAGACCAGCGGCACCCCGGTCGCGATCTCCATCGCGGGAATCGTCTTCGGCGTCAAACGGTCGAGCACCATCACCAGCGCGCGCAGGCTGTTGCCGTGAGCGGAAACGAGGACGCGCTCGCCGCGAAGCACCGCGGGCAGGATGGTTTGGCAATAATAGGGGAGCGCCCGCGCGACCGTGTCCTTGAGGCTCTCGCCGCCGGGCGGTTGGACGTCGTAGCTGCGCCGCCACAGGTGAACCTGTTCCTCGCCCCATTTCTTGCGCGCGTCGTCCTTGTTCAGACCGCAGAGATCGCCGTAATGGCGCTCGTTGAGCGCCTGATCGCGCACTTCCGGCAGGCCGGTCTGGCCGAGTTCGGCGAGCGTCAACGCCAGCGTGTGCTGCGCGCGCACCAGCACGGAGGTGAAGGCGATGTCGAAGACGAGGCCGCGCTTCTTGAGCCGCCGACCCGCCTCCTTGGCCTCCTCGACGCCGAGCGGCGACAGGTCGGGATCTTTCCAGCCGGTGAACAGGTTCTTCAGATTCCACTCGCTCTGGCCGTGGCGCAGAAGAACAAGCAGGCGTTCCGATTGCGGCATGAGTCTCGTCTCCGGGGGGAAGGCAGGGCGTTAAAAGCACGATCCGCCGCCCGCGACAATCTCAAAAACGGCGCGTCGCCTCGCGATGCGCGGTGGGCGCCAGACGAGGCTGCAGAGCGACGGCTTCGCGTCGCGCGACGCGGCGCACGCCGACAGGGCGATAGACCTGCTTGGTCGCCTCGACGATCTGCACGCCCGCGAAAGGTATGCCGATCGCGGCGCCCAGCCGTTCGATCGCGGGCGCGGAGTTGATGAAGAAGCGGCGCCGGAACGGCGGCGCATAGAGCGCCTCGCCCCAATAGATCGGCGAGAACAGCGCCTCGCGCATCAGATCGCGCAATTGTCCCTTCGAATAAGGCTGCCCCTGGCCGAACGGCGTGCCGTCGACGCGCGCCCATACGCCGCGGCGCGAAGGCGTGACGACGATCATCCGCCCGCCCGGCGTCAGCACGCGCCAGACTTCTTCGAGCACCACGCTCGGATGCTCCGCCGTCTCCAGGGCGTGGACGACGAGGACGCGGTCGATCGAGGCGTCCGGCAACGGCAGCATGTCGGGGGCGACCAGCGCCGAGGCGGAGCGCCCGCTCGCCGGCCAATTGACCACGCCCTGCTCGGCCGGCATGAAGGCGAGGACGCGTTGCGCCTCGTCGCGAAAACGTTCGAGATAGGGGCCGCCGTAGCCCAAGGCCAGAATCGACAATTGCGCGCAATTTTCCCAGCGCGCGCGCAGCACCCGCCCGATCAGGCGACGCGAAACGTCCCCTAACGGCGAGGCGTAGAAACTGAGGAGGTCGTTGACGTCGAGCGGCATGGACGGTTACGCCTATCGGCAAGCGCGAGTGAATTTGGACCAGTCCGCGGCGCGGCGCAAATGACGGCGCGGCGAGGCCCAGCAGAGGAAGAACCGGCATGACCACGCATGTGCATCAGTTTCTCTGCCTCAAAGACAATTACGGCGTGCTGATTCACGATTCGGGCTCGGGCGCGACCGCGGCGGTCGACGCGGCCGATGCGGTCGCGATCATCGCCGCCGCCGCCGCGCAAGGCTGGGAGCTCACCGACCTTCTCGTCACCCACCATCATTTCGATCACGTCCAGGGCATTCCCGGGCTCAGGGCGCGCTTCCCCAAATTGCGCGTCGCCGGACCCGCCAAGGAGGCGGCGCGCATCGATTCGCTCGACACGCTGTTGAGCGAAGGCGACTACGTCCGCGTCGGGCCCCTCGCGGCCAAGGTCGTGGAGACGCCGGGACACACCGCCGGGCATATCGTCTACTGGTTCGAGGAGGACGAGATGGTCTTCACCGGCGACACGCTGTTTTCCCTCGGCTGCGGGCGGGTGTTCGAAACGCCCTATTCCGTGATGTGGGATTCGCTGGTCAAGCTCGCGGCGCTGCCGGGGGAAACCGAGGTCTATTGCGGCCACGAATACACCGAGGCCAATGCGCGCTTTGCGCTGACGATCGAACCCGACAACGCCGTTCTCAAGAGCCGCGTCGCCGAGGTCGCGGCGTTGCGCGCGGCCGACAAACCCACCTTGCCCACGACGATGACGGCGGAACTGGCGGCCAATCCTTTTCTTCGCGCGGAACAGCCGAGCGTTCAGGCGGCGCTCGGCATGGCGGGGGCCGATCCGGCCGCCGTATTTGCCGAGATTCGCGCGCGCAAGGACCGCTTTTGAGCGGCGGGCGCCGCCAATCTTGGTTGCCGAAACGTTAAGCGTAAACTTCGCATTAACCCATTCCGCCCATTGTCGAACGACGGCGAGGAGGCCGGCGCGTCGATGCCGCGCGCGCTCGACCAAGCGGCGAACGGGGAACGGATCGCTTGCAAGACATCGAAGGCTTTTCCCAACGCGAATCGCCGGCGCGCAGCGAGCCGGAGTCTTCGCAGACGCGCGAGGCGCATGACGGGCCGGCCGCGGCTACGCGGGATCCCGATCCGCGCGCCGTTCTTCGCTCCGTCAGCGCGGTCGTCTATGATTGGGACATCGCCAGCGATCGATTGATCTGGGGCGCGAACGTCGAGGAGACGCTCGCGGGCTTCGCCGCGGCGACCCTGGCGACCGGCGCCGCCTTCGCCGAACTGGTGACGGCGGACTCGGAATCCTCTCGTTTTCAAGCGATTCACAACGCGGCGGAGCGCGACGAGGGCGACGGCGCTCCCTATCGCGTCCTCTATCGGCTCGCGCGCGCGGACGGCGCGATCTGCGCCGTCGAGGATTTCGGTCGCTGGTTCGTCGACGGGCGCGGTCGGCCGGCGCGCGCGCACGGCGTCCTCAGAGTCTTGCAGCGCAGCGAACACGTGCGATCCAGCGCGGACGAAACGGCGTCTTGCGAGCGCGAAAGCGCCTTTGCGAGCCGGCGAAAGTTCAACGAGGCGCTCGAGTCGCGCTTCGCCCACGCCAAGCCGGGCGGAGCGGCGTTCGCGGTTCTGATCGTCGGCGTCGAAAACCTCGCCGAGCTCAATCGGCGCTACGGATACGAAGCGACGGACGAGGTGATCGCAATCGTGGGCCGGCGTCTTATGGCGAACGTGCGCGCGATCGACGAGGTCGCGCATTACGCCGGCGGCAAGTTCGCGGCGCTGCTGTCCGCAGGCAGCCCGGAGCAACTGATGATGGCGGCGCCGCGGATGGCGCGCCGCGTCAACGCCGAATTGTTCGAAACCGCCGCCGGCCCCGTGCGGGCGTCGGTTCGCATCGGCGCGGCGCTCGCGCCGCGGCACGGGCGCAACGCCTGCCGCCTTCTTCAGCGCGCCGAAGAGGCCTTCGAACAAGCCGCCGGGGAGGCCACTCGCTGCGCGCTCTACGCCCCAGGCGAAGCGCAGAGCGAAGCGCAGCGCCGGGAGACCGCGATCGCCGACGAAATCGTTTCGGCGCTCAACCAGCGCAGAATCGTGCTCGCCTACCAACCGGTCGTCGCGACCAAAGGGGGGCGAACCGCATTTCTCGAAGCGCTGCTGCGGGTGCGTCAGGACGGCGGCGGCCTCGTCGGCCCCGAAACGCTTCTTCCGGTTGCGGAAAAACTCGGTCTGGTGGCGCAGCTCGATCACCGCGTGCTCGAACTTGCGCTCGATCGCCTGGCCGCCGAACCCGGACTGAGGATCGCCGTCAACATCTCCGTCGCCACCTTGCGAGCCCCCGACTGGATCGATCGATTGAAGGCGGCGCTCGCGATTCGTCCGGGACTCGCCGGGCGGCTGATCGTGGAAATCGTCGAAACGCTCGCGATCGAGCCGATCGACGAGGCGGTGCGCGTTCTCGGCCACATGAAAGCCCTCGGCGTCGCCATCGCGATGGACGATTTCGGCGCCGGCCATACCTCGTTTCGCAACTTACGGCGCCTCGGCGTCGACATCGTCAAGATCGACGGCGCGTTCGTGCAAAACGTCGCGCGTTCGCTCGACGACCGCTTTTTCGTGCGCACGCTTGCCGAGCTCGCCCGCCACCTCGGCATCGAGACTGTCGCGGAATGGGTCGAAGACGCCGAAGCGCGCCGCCTGCTCGGCGAGTGGCAAATCGACTATCTCCAGGGTCATCTGCTCGGCCGCCCGGAAATCTACGAGCCGCGCGCCGCCGAACCGCGACCGGCGCAGCGCGGGGCTTGAGGAGGAACTTACGGCCCCGTCGCGGCGATCAGCTCTTTTCGGTGAGGCTGTCGAGGCGGCGCCGCATCTCCGTCAGCTGCGCCTTGAGTTCGTCGATATCGGCGTTCGCTACGGGCGTCTCGGCCTTCTGGGATCCGTTCGGCGGCGTCGCGCCGCCCGCGAACGGGGAAAAGAGCCCTAAAGCTTGTGTAAACGCCGCAAGGTTCTTGCGCGTCATTTCCTGGAGCGCGCTGAACGAGGAAGCCGAAAACGGCCCCTGGCCGAACGCGCGGGTCGCCGCCTCGCGCATCGCCTGCTTTTCGCCGTTGAACTGGTCGATCGAGTATTCGAGGTAGCTCGGAAGCAGCGCCTGAACGCTATCGCCATAGAAACGGATGATCTGACGCAAGAAGGTGATCGGCAGTAGCGACTGGCCTTCGATTCCCTCTTGTTCGAAGATGATCTGCGCGAGAACCGAGCGGGTGATATCCTCGTTCGTCTTGGCGTCGTAGACGACGAAATCTTCGCCCGTCTTAACCATCTTCGCCAAATCGGCGAGGGTGACGTAGGCGCTGGAAGCGGTGTTGTAGAGACGCCTGTTCGCGTATTTCTTGATGGTGATCGGCGTGGTTGAATTCGACATCGCTCTACCGCTTCCACTCTACGCTCGTCCGAGCCGGACTTCGGCAAGATAGGCCCTTTTTTGCGTCCTCAAAACACTTTTTTGCAGCGCGGCATGCGCTTGCGGGCGATATTTTCGTCGAATCGACCCCAAATTCGTTAAGATTCCTCGACGGCGCCCGCGTCGGCGCGGGACCGATCGTGCCATTGAACACTGGCGTCGCCCGGCGGCGTTCGTGTAAGACAATCGCGAAGCGAAACGCGTCGGCTCCAGTCTCGGCGCGTTCGGGGTTTCGCAAAGGGAGTGCGCCATGCCGGCATCCGAAATCGTCATCGTCAGCGCGAAGAGAACCGCGGTCGGTTCCTTCAACGGCGCATTCGCCAATACGCCCGCGCACGAGTTGGGCGCCGCGGCGATCAAGGCCGCGCTCGAGGCCGCGCGGGTCGAGGCCGCGGAGGTCGACGAAGTCATCCTCGGCCAAATACTTTCCGCCGCCCAGGGCCAGAATCCCGCCCGCCAAGCCGCGATGAAAGCCGGCGTTCCCCAGGAAAAGACGGCGTTCGGCCTCAACCAATTGTGCGGCAGCGGCCTGCGCGCCGTCGCGTTGGGGCTGCAGCAGATCGCCAACGGCGACGCCGGGATCATCGTCGCCGGCGGGCAGGAATCGATGTCGCAGGCGCCTCACGCCGCGCATCTGCGCAACGGCGTCAAGATGGGCGAAATGAAGTTCGTCGACACCATGATCAAGGACGGGCTGACCGACGCGTTCTTCGGCTATCACATGGGCAACACCGCCGAGAACATCGCCGCCAAATGGCAGATCAGCCGCGAGGACCAGGACCGCTTCGCCGTCGGATCGCAGAACAAGGCCGAGGCGGCGCAAAAGGCCGGCCGCTTCAAGGACGAGATCGCGCCGTTCACGGTCGCGAGCCGCAAGGGCGACGTCGTCGTCGCCGACGACGAGTTCATCCGCCCCGGCACGACCTACGAAGCGCTCGCCAAGCTCCGCCCCGCCTTCTCCAAGGAGGGCACGGTGACGGCCGGCAACGCCTCCGGCGTCAACGACGGCGCCGCGGCGCTGGTCGTCATGAGCGCCGCCGAGGCCAAACGCCGCAACCTGACGCCGCTCGCGCGGATCGCTTCGTGGGCGACGGCGGGCGTCGACCCGGCGATCATGGGCACGGGCCCGATCCCGGCGTCGCGCAAGGCGCTGGCGCGCGCAGGCTGGGCCGTCGCGGACCTCGATCTCGTCGAAGCGAACGAAGCCTTCGCCGCGCAGGCCCTCGCCGTCAACAAGGACATGGGCTGGGACCCGGCCATCGTCAACGTCAACGGCGGCGCGATCGCGCTCGGCCACCCCATCGGCGCCTCGGGCGCGCGCGTGCTTGTCACGCTGCTGCACGAAATGGCCCGCCGCGACGCTAAGAAGGGCCTGGCGACGCTGTGCATCGGCGGCGGCATGGGCATCGCGCTGACGGTCGAGCGCTGAACGAAGCGCCGCGTTCCGACGCGGCGGTTCGACAACGACAGGGACGCCGTCCGGCGAGGCGGCGCCGTGGGGAAACGCGTCAGCAAAGGAGAGGAAAATGGGCAGAGTCGCAGTCGTCACCGGCGGCACGCGCGGAATCGGCGCCGCTGTTTCCAAGGCCCTGGCGGCGGCGGGATACAGCGTCGCGGCGACTTACCACGGCAACGACGAGGCGGCGGCCAAGTTCAAGGCCGAGACCGGCGTCCATGTCTACAAATGGGACGTCGCCAGCTTCGAGGCCTGCACGGCCGGCCTGGCTCAGGTGGCCAAGGATCTCGGCCCGGTCGAGATTCTCGTCAACAACGCCGGAATCACCAAGGACGGCATGTTCCACAAGATGACGCCGGAACAATGGTACGGCGTCATCAACACCAATCTCAATTCGCTGTTCAATATGTGCCGCCCCGTCATCGAGGGCATGCGCGAGCGCGGCTTCGGCCGCATCGTCAACATCTCCTCGATCAACGGCCAGAAAGGTCAGATGGGGCAGGTCAACTATTCCGCCGCGAAGGCGGGCGATCTCGGCTTCACCAAGGCGCTGGCGCAGGAGAACGCCAACAAGGGCGTCACCGTCAACGCGATCTGCCCCGGCTACATCGCCACCGAGATGGTGATGGCGGTGCCCAAGGAGGTGCTGGAGAAGGCGATCCTGCCGCAAATTCCGGTGCGCCGCCTCGGCCAGCCCGAGGAAATCGCGCGATGCGTGCTGTTCCTCGCCTCCGACGACGCCGGCTTCATCACCGGATCGACGCTGACCGCGAACGGCGGGCAGTATATGGCGTGAGGCTATTCGAGTCGGCGAACTTACAGACCGCCGTCACGGCCGGGACGAGGCCCATAGGCGCTAAGATAAGGTCCTAACCCCGTCGTGCCCGGCCTTGTGCCGGGCATCCACGCCGTGAAGCCGCGGCCGACCTTTGGGATTACGTAGGGTTACGGCAGTAGCTTACTGAACCCCTCAGTGCGCCGGTATCCGCCGCCGACGAAGCGCTCGCCGCGCCGGCGCGGAAGAAAACCGTCGTGCAAGCCGCTGAAAACAGGCCATTGCGCGAAATTACCGCCGCCCCCGCCCGATCCGGCGATCGATTCCGCCGCGAGGCGCTTGCTCCGCTATATGCCTTCAGCGCCGCGAAGCGAATCCTGCGCGCTCCCGCGTTGGCCCAGAGTCGCCGCGCCTCAAACCGACCCTCCTCACGCGCGCCGCGCGCGGTCCCTGGACGCGCGCTCGACGTGCGCGACGATGTCGCCGATGATGCCGTTGATGGCGAAGTCCTTGGGCGTGTAGACCGCCGCAACGCCCGCGGCGCGCAGCGTCTCGGCGTCGTCGGGCGGGATGATGCCGCCGACGACGACCGGGACATGGCCGAGGCCGGCCGCCTTCATCAGACCCAGGACCTCGTGCGTCATCGCCAGATGCGATCCCGACAGGATCGACAGGCCGACGCAATCGACCCCCTGTCTGGCGCGCTCGACGATCTCCTGCGGGGTGAGCCGGATGCCGTCGTAGACCACGTCCATGCCGGCGTCGGTGGCGCGCACCGCGATCTGCTCGGCGCCGTTGGAATGGCCGTCGAGTCCGGGCTTGCCGACCAGGAACTTCAGGCGGTGGCCGAGCTTGAGCGACACGCGCTCGACCTCGCCGCGCAGCGGGTCGAGATCGGCCGCCTCCTGGCGCGCCCTGGGGCTGACGCCGGTGGGGGCGCGGTATTCGCCGAATTCGGCGCGTAGCGCCGCTCCCCATTCGCCGGTGGTCACGCCGGCCTTGGCGGCGTCGATCGAGGCCGGCATGATATTGACGCCGCTCTTGGCCGCGGCGTGCAAGGCTTTGAGCGCCGCAGCCACGCGCGATTCGTCGCGTGTCGCGCGCCATGCCTTCAGACGGGCGACCTGCTCGGCCTCGACCTCGGGCGAGAGCGTCAGGATCGCGCTGTCGCCCGCCATCAGCGGCGAGGGCTCGCTCGAAGTGAAGCAGTTGACGCCGACGACCCGCTGCTCGCCGCGTTCGATCGCCTCGAGACGGCGGGTGTTGGATTCGACCAGCTTGCGTTTCATTTCGCCCGACTCGATCGCGGCGATCGCCCCGCCCATCGCGTCGATCGCGGCGAGCTCGGCCCGCGCCTCGTGCTTCAACGCCGCGACGCGCTCCTCGACGACCGCGCTGCCGTCGAAAATGTCGCCGTATTCGAGAAGATCGGTCTCGAACGCCATGATCTGCTGCAGCCGCAGCGACCATTGCTGGTCGAACGGACGCGGCAGGCCCAGCGCCTCGTTCCAGGCCGGCAATTGCACCGCGCGGGCGCGCGCGTTCTTCGACAAGACAACCGACAGCATCTCGATGAGAATGCGGTAAGCGTTGTTCTCGGGCTGCTGCTCGGTCAATCCGAGGGAATTGACCTGGACGCCGTAGCGGAAGCGGCGCTTGGCGGGATCGGCGACGCCGTAGCGCTCGCGAGTGATCTCGTCCCACAGTTCGGTGAACGCGCGCATCTTGGCGAGCTCGGTGACGAACCGCATGCCGGCGTTGACGAAGAACGAAATGCCGCCGACGACCTTGGCGAAGCCGTCCGCGTCGACCTCGCCCGACTCGCGCACCCGGTCGAGCACGGCGATCGCCGTCGCCAGCGCGTAGCTCAGCTCCTGCACCGGCGTCGCGCCCGCCTCCTGGAGATGATAGGAGCAGACGTTCATCGGATTCCACTTCGGCGTTTCGCGCGCGCAAAACAGAATCAGGTCCTTGGTCAGGCGCAACGATGGGCCGGGCGCGAAGACGTAAGAGCCGCGGGAGAGATATTCCTTGATGATGTCGTTTTGGGTCGTGCCCTGAAGCTGGGCGCGCGGCGCGCCCTGTTCGTCCGCGACCGCGATATAGAGCGCCATCAGCCAGGGCGCGGTGGCGTTGATCGTCATCGAGGTGTTCATCGAGGCGAGCGGAATGCCGTCGAAGAGCGCCCGCATGTCGCCGATGTGGGAGATCGCGACGCCGACCTTGCCGACCTCGCCGCGGGCCAGGGGGTGATCGCTGTCGTAGCCGGTCTGGGTCGGCAGATCGAAGGCGATGGAGAGGCCGGTCTGGCCCTTGGCCAGATTGGCGCGATAGAGGCGATTGGATTGAATCGCGTTCGAATGGCCGGCGTAGGTGCGGAAAATCCATGGCTTGTCGCGCGCCGCCATCGTTTTTGACTTGCCCACCGCCTGCATCCCGCGCCGCGTCCTTTTCGCCTCGGCCGATTTTGTGCAGAGCACAATCGCAGAAAATCGTGGCGAGGGCCAGCGAGCGCGCCGATCAGCTGGGGCCGGCGCGACGACGCGCGCCGAGGGCGGACTTCGAGCGAGGCCGCGTTCTCAAAGCGAACGGGCCTCGCTCGAACCGGCGCCGCGGCGCCGGGTGGGACGGAAGGGGCCTCCCTTACTGCACCTCGACGAACGCGACGACGGAGTTGCGCGGGATGACCGCCTCAGCGACGCGGTGGCCCCAGTTGCCGGAAATGAGGCGGATCGAGCCGTCCGGCTCGACCCCCTCGACAAAGCCGACATGGCCATAGAGCGCCCGCCGCGTGCGCATCACCGCGATCGCGCCCGCCTGCGGGCCAGGCAGGCGCGGGCCGTAGGCGAGCGCCGAAGCGGCGAGGCGGTTGGGCAGCGGCCTGTGACCGGTGCGGCGCAGCCAGAACGAAACCGCGTCCGCGCACCACGGGCCGAAGGTGCCGGTCATGTTGCCTGAGCCGATCCATCGGCCCGCCTCGGCGAGCACGTCGCCTCCTGCGCTCCAACTTGCGGTCGACGTTACTGCGGAATCGGAAGTCATTGGGCTTTCTGTGTGTCCGCTCGGCTGTGCAGCAGCCGGCAATAAACAAGCCGTCATGAACGCGGCAGTCAACAGTGTTCGTCTCAAACACTCACTCCTTATCTACAATAGACGACAAAACAACCACACGAAGTATGGCTATCGGCGATTATTGCTGGCTCGGAACGAAAACGCTAATACTGTACAATGACAGTATAGGAGCTGTATCGCACATTCGATGCGATTGGGCGATCACGAGATACCAGCGGGACGCATATCGCCTATCATTATGTCAGCAATGTGGACGCGTTTGTGTCGGCTGTAGCCAGGTCAATTGGCTTGCGTGCGGGACATGACCATCAACATAAGGAGCTTTGATCTCAATCAGTTCGCCGACCTTGCGGCGTTACGTTTTCATCGACGTGGACGCGTGACGATGCGCCTCGATCGATTCCGTTTCAGCCCGCCGAAGGGACGTCGCGGGGCCTCTTCGCCGCAACGGCGCGCGCCGCCACGGTCGATCGGCGCGTTGGAGACTCGTGATAACGGCGCCGCGCGGCGGTGAAACTTGCGGCCGTTGGGCGCACCGATCGAAATCGCATTCGTCCCGTAACGTTACATGTCGTCATGGCCCGTAAATTGCGGCGCGCACGCAAGGCCCGCCGAGAATTGCGCGCCGCGCCGCGGGCGCCGAAACGAATCGGGAAACAAGTCGTCTCGAGTGGGATCGCGAAATGCGCGACTTGGGCGAATGAGCGAGCAGAATCAAAATCCGACCGGCGCGGGCCGCCGGACCCAAACCGGACCTTCGCCGCCAAGCGGACGATCGCAGGCCGAGCGCATCGTGCTGATCGAGACGAGACGGTGGCTTCGAGACTGCCTGGCTTATGCGCTTGTCCGGTTCCTGCCCGAGACGGCGGTCGAGGGCGCGACCTCCGTCGACGAAGTCGTTCCCGGACCGGCTCGCCTCATGCTGATTGGCCTTGATCCGCGCTCGGGATGCGAACCCGCGCAATTGCGCCACACGTTTGAAACGCTGCAGCGCGTCGGCGCGGGATCGCCGATCGGCGTCTATCTGCACGCCGATAACGCCGCGGTCGCGAAATTGCTGGCGACGCTCGGCGTCGCCGGAATCGTGCTGCCGAGCGCGAGCGTGGAGATCGCCGTCGCTTCCGTCAGACTGATGGCGGCGGGAGGAACCTTTCTGCCGGCCGGGGTCGTCGATCACGGGGAAGAAACGGACGCTCCGACGCCGGCCGCCGAGCGCCCGGCGCAGGACGCGCCGCCGCCCGCCGCCGCCCGCCCGAACGAAATGCCTGCGCCTCTACAGAGCCTTACGGCGCGTGAACGCGATGTCCTCAACAGCCTGAGCGCCGGCCGCGCAAACAAGAACATCGCTTTCGATCTGCAAATGTCCGAAAGCACGGTCAAGGTGCATCTGCGCAGCATCATGAAAAAACTGCACGCGGCGAACCGCACCCAGGCGGCGATGCGCCTCAACGCGTCAAAGACGCAAGACCGGGGGCCTTAGCGCGTCCGGCGATCGAAGCCGCCGCGGTCGCTCGCGCAATCCTAGAAGACTCGCGTTCGCATGAAGCTCAAGAGAAGAACCAGCAACACTGGGGTTGTGAACAGCAAGCCAAAGCTCAAATAGGGCTCGTAGCGGACGTAGGGCAGACAATAATTGTACCGCACGTAGAGCCCGATCCCCGCGCCGACGACCGCCAGCACTGCATTGACATAAGGGCCGAAACCTTGCCGACCCATGAGGTAGTCGAGCAGGAATCCGATCAAAACGAATCCGACGAACGCCCCCAGCCAAAAGCAGACGTACTCGAATCCTTCGAGCGAGTTGATCATCGTGAAAAACGGCGTCATGGCGGCCATTTCTGCTCTTCCTCGTTCCGCGATGCAATCTGCAAGGGACGTTACGGCGCTCGGCGCGTTCCGCGGCCCCTCATAACCTGAAATTCCTTTGCGGCCGGTGAACGCGGCGGCGCGAAACGTGCGCCGCTCGAACAGTCGAAAGTGGGATTGATTTTAGGCGTGCGCCGCGTCATGCTTGATGTTGCGGTGCAACAAGGCCGTTGAAAATCGAGGCTCGGGCTCGAAAGTGGGGCGTCGGGCCGTTCATCGCCGAGCCGCGCCATACGAGGAACGCCATGAACTCACGCCCTGTGGGCGGCGCGGCTCCGGGTCATCCGGAGGCCGCATCGACTTCAAAAAAGGATCTTTACGAAATCGGCGAAATTCCCCCGCTCGGCCACGTGCCGGCGTCGATGTACGCCTGGGTCGTGCGCAAGGAGCGGCACGGACCGCCCGAGCAGTCGATGCAGGTCGAAGTCGTGCCGACTTGGCCGCTGGACAGCCACGACGTGCTCGTTCTCGTCATGGCCGCCGGGGTCAACTACAACGGCGTCTGGGCCGCGCTCGGCGAGCCGGTCTCCGTGCTCGACGTTCACAAGCATGCGTTCCATGTCGCGGGATCGGATGCGGCGGGGATCGTCTGGGCGGTCGGTTCGAAGGTGAAGCGCTGGAAGGTCGGCGACGAGGTCGTGGTCCACTGCAATCAGGACGACGGCGACGACGAGGAATGCAACGGCGGCGATCCGATGTTCTCCGCTTCCCAGCGCATCTGGGGCTACGAGACGCCCGACGGTTCGTTCGCGCAGTTCTGCCGCGTCCAGGACCGCCAGTTGATGACGCGGCCCAAGCACCTGACCTGGGAGGAAAGCGCGTCCTACACGCTCACTCTCGCCACGGCCTACCGCATGCTGTTCGGTCATGAACCGCATCGCCTGAAGCCCGGGGACAATGTCCTGGTCTGGGGCGCCTCGGGCGGACTCGGCGTGTTCGGGGTGCAACTTTGCGCCGCGGCGGGCGCCAACGCGATCGGCGTCATTTCCGACGAATCGAAGCGCGACTATGTCATGTCGCTCGGCGCGAAAGGCGTCGTCAACCGCAAGGAATTCTCCTGCTGGGGCCAGTTGCCCAAAGTCAATTCGCCGGAGTACGCCGCTTTCATGGCGGGCGCGCGCAAGTTCGGCAAGGCGATCTGGGACATCACGGGAAAGCGTGACGTCGACACGGTGTTCGAGCATCCCGGAGAACAGACGTTTCCGGTGTCCTGCTTCGTGGTCAAGCGCGGCGGCATGGTGGTGTTTTGCGCCGGCACCACCGGTTTCAATCTCACCTTCGACGCCCGCTTCGTCTGGATGCGGCAGAAGCGCATCCAGGGCTCACATTTCGCCAATTTGAAACAGGCGGCGGCGGCCAACAAATTCGTGATCGACCGTCGCATCGACCCGTGCATGTCGGAAGTCTTCCCGTGGGACAAGATTCCCCTTGCGCACACCAAGATGTGGAAGAACGAGCACGCCCCCGGCAATATGGCGGTTCTGGTCAACGCGCCGCGGACGGGTCTGAGGACGTTCGAAGACGTGATCGAGGCGACGCGCCGATAGGCTCGCCGGCGTCGTCACGAGTTGCCTTTCCGCCGCTGACCCGTTAGGCCATCGCGCGAGACGCGCCGGCGAGGCGCCGACGCTAGCGAGCGGACGCCCGCCCAAAGCGATTGCGGAGTTTCTGCCTTTGTCGGACAGTGAAGTCTTCAAGCGTCAGGCCGCAGAGCGCGCGATGACCTACGTGCGCTCGGGCATGAAGCTCGGGCTCGGCACCGGCTCGACCGCGCGCCATTTCGTCGATCTCGTCGGTCAGGGCGTTCGGCAAGGCCTCGACATCGTCGGCGTGCCTACCTCGGAGGCGACTTTTCGCCAGGCCGAGGCGCTCGGCGTGCGCTTGGCGACGCTGGACGAGATTCCAGAACTCGACCTCACCGTCGATGGCGCGGACGAAATCGATCCGTCGCTGCGCCTGATCAAGGGCGGCGGCGGGGCGTTGCTGCGCGAGAAGATCGTCGCGGCGTCGTCCCGGCAGATGCTGGTGATCGCGGATTCGACGAAACGCGTCGCTCGCCTGGGCGCCTTTCCGCTGCCGATCGAGGTCGTCCCTTTCGGCCTCGCTGCGACGCGTCGCCGCGTCGAACGCGCGTGCGCCGCTCTCGGCCTGACCGGACAAATCAAGCTGCGCGGGCGCGAGGGTCGGATTTTCGTCACCGATGGCGGGCATTACATCCTGGATGGCGCCTTTGGCGCCATCTCTGACCCCGAGGCGCTCGCTCGCGCGCTCGCGTTCATCCCCGGCGTCGTCGACCATGGGCTGTTCCTCGACCTGGCGACCGCCGCTGTCTTCGCGGGCCCGAACGGCGTCGAAACCATCGGCGCGATCGCCTGATCGTTGCAACTGTAATGGAGAGTGAAATCGTGTCCTCGTCCCAGTCGAAAGTCAAAGCGTCGCTCGGCGCCGTTGTCGTTCTGGCGATTGCGATCGCCGGCGCGCGCGCCGACGAGCCGACGCCAGCCGCGCTCAACTACGCCAACCAGATCCTGGTCGACATCGGCATGAAACCGTCGCTCGATCTGGTCGTGCCGCAAATGCTGTCGGGTCTCGACCGCAGCATCACGGCGACCCGGCCGGAGTTGAAGGACGCCCTGCGGGATACGTTGGTGGCCATCGAACCCGAATTCCTAAAGTCCGAGCAAGGCGTTGTCGCGGAATCGGCAAAGTTTCTCGCGAGCCGGATGAGCGAGCAGGAACTCAAGGACACCGTGACCTTTTTCGAGACCCCGAGCGGCAAGAAGTTTATCGCGACCCAACCGGCGCTGGCTCAGGAAGTCGGCAGTTTGGCGCGCGCCTGGCGCGAGCAATTGTCGACGGACATTCTGGCCCGCGCCCATGAGGAAATGAAGAAGAAGGGCGCCGACTTCTAGTCCGCCGGCGCGAGCGGCGCCGGCGGATTCTCGCGCCGAGCGACGCAGGAGTCGTTCCGAGCGGCGCGGTCGGCTTCGGCGGGAGCGTCGGCGGCGCACTGGGGAAGCCAAGGAAAGGTTCTCGCCATGGCGTTCGATGTCGACCTCTTTGTCATCGGAGCGGGATCGGGCGGCGTTCGAGCGGCGCGAATCGCGGCCGGGCACGGCGCGAAAGTCGTCGTCGCGGAGGAATTTCGCGTCGGCGGAACCTGCGTGATCCGCGGTTGCGTCCCCAAGAAGCTGCTGGTCTACGCAAGCCGTTTCGCCGACGATTTCGCCGACGCCGAAGGATTCGGCTGGAGCGGCGGGCCGACGCGGTTCGATTGGCCGACGCTGACAGCGGCCAAAGAACGCGAGATTTCGCGCCTGTCCGCCGTCTATCGCGCAGGCCTCGACAAGGCGGGCGCCGAGCTGATCGAGGAGCGCGCCGAGGTGATCGACGCCCATCGCGTTCGGTTCGCGGGCGGGCGAACGGTCAGCGCGCGGCATATCCTGGTGGCGACCGGGGCGAGGCCGGAATTCCCGCGCTCGATCGCCGGCCTCGAATACGCCATTTCCTCAAACGAGATTTTCGACCTCAAGACTTTTCCCCAGCGGCTGCTGGTCGTCGGCGGCGGCTACATCGCGGTCGAATTCGCCTCGCTGTTCGCCCGGCTCGGCGCCGAAGTCATCCAAGTCATGCGCGCCAGCAATGTCCTCAGGGGCTTTGACGAGGACATGCGCGAAGGCTTGCGCGACGAACTCGCGCGCGCCGGCGTGAAGCTGCGGTTCGGGTGTTTGCCGACGCGGATCGAAAAGCGCGGCGCGCGGCTCGATGTCGCCCTGTCCGACGGCGACGCGGTCGAGGCGGATCAGGTTCTCGTCGCCACCGGCCGCAAGCCGAACACCAGGGGCCTGGGACTCGAATCGGCCGGCGTGGCGCTGGACGAGGCCGGCGCGATCGTCGTCGATGGCGGTTCGACCTCCAACGTCGCTTCGATCCATGCGGTCGGCGACGTGACCAACCGAATCAACTTGACGCCGGTGGCGATCCGCGAGGGCCATGCGCTCGCCGATCGTTTGTTCGGCGGCGGTTCGGGCGTCGTCGATCACGCCGATGTCGCCCACGCGGTGTTCACCACCCCGGAGATCGGCTCGGTCGGCCTCACCGAGGCCGCGGCGGCGGAGCGCTATGAAGTCGTCGACATTTACAAAACCAATTTCCGGCCGATGAAGGCGACGCTTTCGGGTAGCCAGGAGCGCACGATCATGAAGCTCGTCGTCGACGCGGCGAGCGACCGCGTCGTGGGCGCGCACATCCTTGGCCATGAAGCGGCGGAGATGATTCAAGTCCTCGCCGTCGCGATCAAGATGGGGGCGAAGAAAGCCGACCTCGACGCGACGATGGCGGTCCATCCGACCGCGGCCGAGGAACTGGTGACGATGCGAACGCGCTCCGCCCGGATCGAACGGGCAAAGACCGCAGGCGCGGCGGCGGCCGGAACGGGGCGAAGACCTGCTTAGCCCGCCTCTCCGACGGAGCCCTCGATGACCTTGCGCATCTTGACCAGTTCGGCGCCGGCCAGTTCCATGAACGCGCGCACGCGCGCGGAATGGCGCAAGTCGGCGTGGGTCAGAATCCACAGATCGACGTCGAGTTCGGGCTGCGGAACGCCGATGCGGGTCAATTCGGGGCGCTGGTCGCCGATAAAGCACGGCAGGATCGCGGCGCCGACGCCGACCGCCGTCGCCTCGGCCATTCCGAGCACGGAATTGACTCGGCAGACCTGACGGCGCGGACCGATGTTTTCATCGATCCATCGTTTGCCCAAAGGCGGCGCGAAATTCTCGCCGAAGCCGATCCAGGGGGCGGCCGCGACGACACGTGGGCCGAACTCCGCCGCGACGCCCGCGGAGCAATAGACGGCCCACCGACAGACGCAGATGCGCCGCCCGACCCGCGCCTCGGGCGGCTCTTTGGTGGTGCGAATCGCTACGTCGGCGACGCGGCGCGACAGATTGAGGGTTTGCGCCGCGACCATCAGGTCGAGCTGGACGCCAGGATTGACGGCGCGGAAACGTGCGATGATCGGGGGCAACAGCGAAACCGCGAAGGCGTCGACCATGGTGACGCGCAATTCGCCGGTCGGCTTGACGTCGCGGCCGGCGACGCGACGCTCGAACTCGATGATCGAATCGGCCATCGCCGTCGCCAATCCGATCATTTCGTCGCCCGCGGCGGTCGGCTGATAGCCGGTGCGCGAACGCTCGAACAGCCGTGCGCCGATCGCCGTTTCGATGGCGCCGAGCCGACGAAAGATTGTCGAGTGGTTGAGGCCGAGCGCCTCCGCGGCGCCAACGAGGGAGCGGGCGTCGGCTATGGCTTTGACCAGCCGAAACTCATCCCAGTCCAAGGCGGAATTCATATTTCCGGGATCCGTGAATCACGCTGCGTGACGGCGTAAAGATTCTCCGATGATGTGCAATTGCGCAAGTCGAATATGCAGGAAAGAACGAATTGGGCGGCGCCGCGGCGATAGGCCGCGCGCGCCGAAAGTCTAGGTCTCCCCCTTGCGCGGCGCGGCGGCGCGGCGCAGGCGGTCGTTGATCGCCGCGCCGAGGCCGTTTTCGGGGATCGGCGCGACCGCAATGAGCGCGGCGCCCGTGGCGTCGAGCGCGCGTAGATAAGCGAACAGGTTGGCGGCCGCCTCGTCGAGATCGCCGGCCGGCGACAGATCGAGCCTCGCCCGAGCCGGGCTCGACGCAAGGGCGCCGCCGAAATCGAGCGCCGCTTCCTCGCTCGCGGCCCGCTTCGCCGCGAGACGAAGCGCGGCGTGGGGCGCGTAATGCGACTTGAGCAGTCCCGGCGCGACCGGCCCGTCTCCGGCGCCCGCCGCGAATCCGCCCGCGATCACGAAGCCGAGCTCGGCCTCGATTCGCTCTTTCGCGACCGCGCCCGGGCGCAGCAGGCGCGGCGTCCCGCCGAGGCAGGCGAGAATCGTCGACTCCAGTCCCAGCGGCGTCGCGCCACCGTCGAGGATCCAATCGATCCGCCCGTTGAGATCCGCGGCGACGTGTTCGGCCGTGGTCGGGCTGACGCGGCCCGAACGGTTGGCCGAAGGCGCGGCGAGCGGAACGCCGGCGGCCTCGATCAGCGCGCGCGCGACCGGGTGCGCGGGCGCCCGCAGCGCCAGGCTGTCGAGGCCGGCGCGGGCGAGAAGACTGACCCGACACGTCGCGGAAACCGGCGCGACGAGCGTCAGCGGCCCCGGCCAGAACGCCCGCGCCAGTTTCTTTGCGTTTTCGTCGAAAACCGCCTCGCGCTCGGCGCTCGCCTGGTCGGCGAAGTGGGCGATCAGCGGATTGAAAACCGGCCGTCCCTTGGCGGCGTAGATCGCCGTGACCGCCGCGTCCGACGTTGCGTCGGCCGCCAAGCCATAGACCGTCTCGGTCGGCATCGCCACGAGACCGCCCGCCCGCAGGCACGCGGCGGCCTCAGCGACGCTCGCGGCGTCGGCCGGAGTTATACGGGTGGTGCGACGATGGCTCGACGGCATGAGGGGGCCTCGCCGCCTTGCGCGGCATTTGGTTTATACGTAAACGTTCTTCCCGCTTGCCGGGCGGTTATCGGCGCGACAAGCTAGCCGTCAAGCGACGCGACGCCAAGACGTCGCCGACGCGTGCATTTGAGGAGCGCCATGTCCTATCGATCGCCGGTCGCCGACATTCTGTTTTCGCTCAAGCACGTCGCCGGACTCGACGAAGCGATCGAATCCGGAATGTTCGGCGAAGTCGACGCCGACACCGTCGCCGCGGTGATCTCGGAAGCCGGCCGTTTCGCCACCGAAGCAATCGCGCCGCTCAACCGCATCGGCGATCAGGTCGGCGCGCGCTACGAGAACGGCGCGGTCTTCACCCCGCCGGGATTTCGCGAAGCCTACCGGCAATGGGCCGAGGCGGGCTGGGCGGGCGTGACGGGCTCGCCCGAATACGGCGGCATGGGACTGCCGCATTCCGTCAATTTCGCCTGCGGCGAGATGTGGAGCGGGGCCTCGATGGGCTTCGCGCTGTGTCCGCTGCTCAGCGAAGGGGCGATCGGCGCGCTCAACGCCTACGGCAGCGAAGCGCTGCGCGAAACCTATCTCAAGCGGCTGGTCGGCGGCGCCTGGACGGGCACAATGAACCTGACGGAGCCGCAGGCCGGCTCCGACCTCGCCGCGGTGAAAACCCGCGCCGAGCGCGCCGAGGACGGAACCTATCGCGTCTTCGGTCAGAAAATCTTCATCACCTACGGCGAACACGACATGGCCGACAACATCGTCCATCTCGTGCTCGCGCGCCTGCCCGATGCGCCGCAGGGAACGCGCGGCCTGTCGCTATTTCTGGCGCCGAAATTCCTCGTCGAAGCCGATGGTTCGCTCGGCGCCCGCAACGATGTGCGTTGCGCCAGCGTCGAGCACAAACTCGGCATTCACGCTTCGCCGACCTGCGTGATGATCTACGGCGACGCGGGCGGGGCCAAGGGGTGGCTGGTCGGCGAGGAGAATCGCGGCCTGGCGGCGATGTTCGTGATGATGAACAGCGCCCGGCTCGCCGTCGGCTTGCAAGGCGTGGCGATCGGCGAGCGGGCGCTGCAACAGGCGCTCGCCTACGCGCGCGAGCGCCGCCAGGGGCGCAGCGCCAAGGGCGGCGCCGGCATGAGCCCGATCATCGAGCACCCGGACGTCCAACGCATGCTCATGACGATGAAAGCGCTCGTCCAGGCGGCGCGCGGCATCTGCCACTTGACGGCGGTCGCGATCGACCGCTCGCTGCACGCGGCGAGCGCCGAGGCGCGCGCGGCGGCGGGCGAACGCGCGGCGCTGCTGACGCCGATCGCCAAGGCGTTCTCCACCGACGTCGGCGACGAAGTCGCCTCGCTCGGCGTGCAGGTGCACGGCGGCATGGGCTATATCGAAGAGACCGGCGCCGCGCAGCACATGCGCGATTCGCGCATCGCAGCGATCTACGAAGGCGCCAACGGCGTGCAGGCGATCGACCTCGTGCAACGCAAATTGCCGCTGTCCGGCGGCGCGGTCGCGGCGCGCGAAATCGCTGGGATGCGCGCGATCGTCGCCGAGCTCGGCCAGCGCGGCGAGGCCGGCTTCGGCGCCTGCGCCGAAATGTTGGGCGAGGCGGTCGACGCGCTCGAGCGAGCCACAAGCTTCATGCGCGAGGCGCTGGGCGCCGATCCCAATTCCGCGCTCGCCGGCGCCTCGGCCTATCTGAAACTGTTCGGCCTCGCGCTGGGCGGCGCGTGCCTCGCCAAGGCCGGGCTCGCCGCGCAGGATCTGGCGGCGCGCGGCGACGAGACCCAGCGCGGACGCATCGGCCTCGCGCGCTTCTTCGCGGAAAAGCTCGCGACCGCGGCGCCGGGATTGGCGCGGTCGATCCTTTCGGGCGCCGGCGCGCTCGATCCTTACGAATCCATTCTGACGGAGACGGCATGAGCGAGTTGGTTCGGATCGAACGCGAGGGCGGAGTTTCCTGCGTCACTTTGGCGCGGCCCGAGAAAAAGAACGCGCTGACCGGAGCCATGTACGAACGCCTGGTCGCCGCCTTCGCCGAGGCGAGCCGCGACCAAAACGTCGGCGCGCTGCTGCTCGCCGGCTCGCAAGGCGTCTTCACCGCCGGCAACGACATCGGCGACTTTCTCTCCGGGGCCTTCGCCGCGGCGGCGTCGAACGTCGTTTCGCCCGGCGTCAAGTTCATCCGCGCGCTCGCGACCTTCGACAAGCCGCTCGTCGCCGCGGTCGAAGGGCCCGCCGTCGGCATCGGCACGACGCTGTGCTTCCATTGCGATCTCGTCTACGCCACGCCGAGCGCGCGCTTTCAGATGCCCTTCGTCAATCTCGGCCTGGTGCCGGAAGCGGGCTCTTCGCTGCTCGCGCCGCAACGCTTCGGCGCCGCCAAGGCGGCCGAAGTTCTGTTGCTCGCCGAGCCCTTCGACGCCGAGGCGGCGCGCGATCTCGGCCTCGTCAACGCGATCGTCGAGCCGGGCGCGCTCTTCGCCCACGCGCTCGCCAAGGCCGAGGCGCTCGCCGCCAAGCCGCGCGAAGCGATGCTCGCGACCCGCCGCCTGCTGCGCGGCGATCCCACGGCGCTGCTGCAGCGCATGGACGAAGAGCTGGCCCTATTCCACGAGCGCCTGCGCTCCCCCGAAGCGCGCGCCGCGTTCATGGCGTTCATGGCCAAGGCGAAGGGGTAGGGGTGGGGGCGCGAAGCTCCGCGACGAAAGGCCCCATTTCTTCTGACGCCGTATTGCGGGCAAGAAAGGCGCCGATCGGCCTAACGATCTTGCCACTTGGCCGGCGCGTCGACGGAAGAAGGGTGGAGGGCGCCCGTGCCGAAAGGGATCGGCCACATCGCGTTCGACCGCAAGAACGGCGTCGTTGAACTCGCGCTTCCCAACGGCGTCCCCGTTTTCGTCCATTGGTCGTTTCTTGTTCCCGCGATTCTACTCACACAGCCGTTTTGGTGGAGGGGCGCCTTCGCGTTGGCGTCGCTGTTCGCCCTCATCTTGTTCGCCTCGATCCTTCTTCACGAGATCGGGCACATGATTGCGGCTGCGCGTCGCGACGTGCGCTGCGCGTCGATCGCGATCCACGCACTCGGCGGCGAGGTGTCGCTGGCGGCCGACAGAACGCGAAAGCGTTCGGTGATTGCGATCGCTTTGGCGGGGCCGACGATGAATCTCGCCTTGGGCGCCGCTTTTTTCGCCGCCTATTGGGCGACGCCCGAGCCGGCGCCGACGATCTTGGCCGGAGGCTGGGTCGTCTTGTCCGCCGAGCCGCCGTTGCCACATTTGGCCTACGTTGCCGGCCTGCTCAATATCGGCCTTGCGATCGTCAATCTCATCCCCGCTTTCAGACTCGACGGCGGCGTGATCGCGCTTGAAACGCTGAAGCGCCATGTCGGGTTCCGCAAGGCGACGTTGCTCGTTGGCCTTTCCGGACTGGCGTTCGCGACCCTTTCGGGCCTCGTCCTCATCGCGACGCTGATCGCCGGGTTCCCGATCTGGTCGCCGCCGTCTTTCGAGCCGAATTGGCTTGCGGTGCGCGAGAACTGGCGGCAGCGGGGGTGAGTCCCGCGCCGTCGACGACGGCGCTCGCCGCCCCCGGGGCGCGACGATCTCATGGTTGCGAGTCTCGGTTAGCCCGCCGACCTGACCGCCGGCTTCTCCGCCGTATCGACCTCCAGCCTGAAGACGTCCGGGCGGGCGTAGTGGCCGACGACGTCGAGGTCGAACTTGCCGCGCGCGACGTCGTCGAGGTCGATGTCGGCGTAGAGGATGGCCTCGCCTTCATAGTTCGGGCCGGCGAGCACTTCGCCGAGCGGGCCGACGATCAGGCTGCCGCCGCGCATCAGCAAGGTCTCCGGCGCGTTGCCGAGGAGGCAGTCGTAATCGTCGGGGTAGGCGGCGCGGCGGATGTGCTGGCAGGCGCTGAGGACGAAGCAGCGCCCCTCGATCGCGATGTGACGCATGGTTGGGACCCAGGTGTCGCGGTCGTCGGCAGTTGGCGCGCAGTAGATTTGCACGCCTTTGGCGTACATGGCCATGCGCAGCATCGGCATATAGTTTTCCCAACAGATCACCGAGCCGACCCGCCCGACGGCCGAGTCGACCGCGGTCAGCGTCGAGCCGTCGCCGAACCCCCAGATCACCCGCTCGGCGGCGGTCGGCATCAACTTGCGGTGCTTGCCGACGAGGCCGAGCTTGGGATCGAAAAAAAGCGCCGTGCAATAGAGCGTGGCGCCGCCGCGCTCGATGACGCCGATCACCGTGAATACGCCGGCCTCCGCCGCGGCTTGCGCGATCCGCGCCGTTTCGACGCCGGGAACCTCGATCGCGCCGTTGAAATAGCGCAGGAAACTGTCGCGCGCGCCGGGCAGGCGCGTTCCCACCGGCGTCGCGAACGTCGATCCCTTGGGATAGCCGCCGACGAAAGCCTCGGGAAAGAGCGCGAGCTTCGCCCCCTCGGCGCCCGCCTTGGCGATCAACTGCAAGGCCTTGTCGACCGCCGGCTCGGCCCGGAACGGCGTCGAGGCGGCCTGAACGACGGCGACGCGATGTTGTGCGCTCATGATGCGCCTCCCAAGTCGGCATCCGGCCGGCACAATGGATCGTGGCGGACGATCGATCAACTCGGCGTTCTGGAGCGCCCTCACGAAACGCCGTCGCCGCGGGGCAATCGTTTCGAATGGCCGCTCGGCATGATCCGCGTCAAAGCGCCGCAGGTTGGCGTCATTACTATACGCACGTGGATACCCCATCGCCCGCGACCGATCCTGAATCCGCCGGCGAGCTCGCGCGAAGCCGTGAGCTTGTCGAGGTCGTCCGCGGGCTGGTCCATGAGCTGCGGGGGCGACAGGCGTCCGGCGTCGAGGTGGCGCTTGCGAGCCGGCTCGATCGCGATCTGGGGATCGACAGCCTCGGCCGCACCGAATTGATCCTGCGCATCGAGCGCGCGTTCCGGGTCCGGCTTCCGATCGACGCCATCAGCGAAGCGGAAACGCTCGCCGACGTGGCGCGCGCGCTCGAGCGAGCGCGCCCGCGTGAAGGGACGGCCAATATTCCGGAGCCAGCGCGGCCGCTTGCGCTCGTTGCGCCCGCCTCCGAGGCCGCCACCCTCACCGAAGCGCTCGACTGGCACGCCGCGAACCATCGCGAGCGGGTCCATTTGAGCTTGCTGCGCGACGACGCGGCCGAGCCCGATCGCCTGACCTACGGCGATCTCGCCGACGCGGCCCATAGGGTCGCCGCCGGCCTGATCGCGCGCGACGTCATGCCGGGCGACCGCATCGCGCTGATGCTGCCGACGGGCCTCGATTTCTTCATGACCTTCTTCGGGGTCCTGTTCGCGGGCGCCGTTCCCGTTCCGATCTATCCGCCCGCCAGGATGTCCCAGATCGAAGATCATTTGCGCCGGCAGGCCGGAATTCTGCGCAACGCCGGCGCCGCCATGCTGGTGACCGTCGCCGAGGGGCTCGGCGTCGGCCGCCTGCTGCGCGCCCAGGTCGAGACTTTGCGCACGGTCGAGAGCCCGGCGGGGTTGAGAGCGGACAGCGCCAAATTCCCGGCCCCGAAGATCGACGCCGCGGCGACGGCGCTCATTCAGTACACGTCGGGCAGCACCGGCGATCCCAAGGGCGTCGTCCTCAGCCACGCCAACCTGCTCGCCAACATCCGCGCTATGGGGGCCGTCATGGAGGCGAGTTCGGCCGACGTCTTCGTCAGCTGGCTGCCGCTCTATCACGACATGGGACTGATCGGGGCGTGGCTCGGCTGCCTCTATTTCGGCGCGCCGCTCACCGTGATGTCGCCGCTGAGCTTCCTCGCGCGCCCCGAGAGCTGGCTGTGGGCGATCCACCGTTGCCGCGCCACGCTCTCGGCGGCGCCCAATTTCGCCTACGAGCTGTGCCTGAACAAGATCGACGACGCCGACCTGCAAGGCCTCGACTTGAGTTCGCTACGGATGGTGGCGAACGGCGCCGAGCCGGTCAGCGTCCACACCCTGCGCCGGTTCATCGATCGCTTCGGTCGTTACGGCTTTCGCAAGGGGGCGATGGCGCCGGTCTATGGGCTCGCCGAGGACGCCGTGGGACTGGCGTTCCCGCCGATGGGACGCGGCCCGCTCATCGACCGGGTCGACCGCGAGGCGCTGAGCCGCGACGGCCTGGCGGCGTCGGCTCGGCCGGACGATGCAAAGCCGCTGGAGGTCGTCGCCTGCGGCCGGCCTTTGCCGGATCACGAAATCCGCATCGTCGACGAGGCTGGACGGGAAGTCCCCGAGCGGCGCGAGGGTCGGCTCGAGTTCCGCGGCCCATCGGCGACTTCAGGCTATTTTCGCAACGAAGTCCAGACCAAGGCGCTGTTCCACGAGGGCTGGCTCGACAGCGGCGACCGCGCCTATGTGGCGAACGGCGAGGTATTCGTCACCGGCCGCATCAAGGACATCGTCATTCGCGGCGGGCGCCACATCTATCCGCAGGAAGTGGAGGAAGCGGTCGGCGAAATTCAGGGCATCCGGAAGGGAGGGGTGGCCGCGTTCGGCGTGACCGACCCGAGGCTCGGCACCGAGCAATTGATCGTCGTGGCGGAGACGCGGGAAACCGACGCGACGGCGCGCGAAGCGTTGCGCATGCGCGCGCTGGACGTCGCGTCCGACCGGTTCGGCGTGGCGCCGGACGCGATCGTGCTGGCGCCCCCGCGTTCCGTGCCGAAGACGTCGAGCGGCAAGATCCGGCGCAGCGCCGCCAAGAGCCTCTACGAGACTGGTCGCCTCGGCGCTCCGTCGAACGCCGCCGTGTGGCGGCAGATGCTGCGGCTGCAGCTCGCCGGCGTCGCCCCGACGCTGCGCCGCTGGGGGCGCTCGTTCGCCGAGAATCTCTACGCGGGATGGTGGTGGGCGGTGTTGGCGAGCGGTTTCCTCGTCGGCTGGGTCGCGGTGATGATCCTGCCGCGGCTCGACTGGCGGTGGCGCGCGCTACGCGCCGTGGCGCGCACGGCGCTCGCCGCGATGGGGATTCCGGTGACGGTCGCCGGCGGCGAGCGTCTGTCCTCCCCGAACGCCATCCTGGTCTTCAACCACTCGAGTTACGCCGACGCTCTGGTCCTCGCCGCGATCCTGCCCGGCGAGCCGGCGTTCGTCGCCAAGAAGGAACTCGCCGCCCAGTTCGTCGCCGGCGCGGCGCTGCCGCGTCTGGGTGTGTTGTTCGTCGAGCGGACCGATGTCATGGGCAGCCTCGCCGACGCCGAGAGGGTGACGGCCGCCGCCCGGCGAGGCGGCGTCATCGTGTCCTTCCCGGAAGGAGGATTCACGCGCAAGCCAGGGCTTTGCACGTTCCATCTCGGCGCCTTCAAGACGGCGGCCGATACTGGGCTCGCCGTCATTCCCGGCGCCATTCGGGGAACGCGGACGGTGCTGCGCAGCGATCAATGGTTTCCGCGTTGGGCGGCGATTGATGTCGACGTCGCCGAGCCGATCCAACCGAGCGGACAGGATTTTCACTCGGTGCTGCGGCTGCGCGACGCCGCGCGCGAGGCGGTGCTCGCGCGATGCGGCGAGCCGGACGTCGGCTGACGCGAACGCGGCCGACCGGCGGTCAGCGCGGCGCGGCGCCGTTCGCCTCGAGAACGTCGCCGGCCAGTTAGAGCGAGCCGGCGACCAGGATGCGCGGCGGCCTCGGCCAGTCGCGCGCGGCCAGGAAGCGCAGCGCCGAAGCGACGCTGTCGCACGCGGCGGCGGAAAGGCCGACGCTGCGCGCGATCGCGGCGACCTCCTCAGCGGGGCGGCCGGCGTGTTCGCCGGCGATCGGCACGGCGAGCGTCTCCTGCGCGAGCCCCTTGAAATGGCTGAGGAAGCCGGCAGTGTCCTTGGTCGTCAAGGCGCCGCAGATCAACGCCAGCGGGCGCGGCGACTGATCCTCGAAGTCGGCCATCGCCTCGGCAAGAACTCGCCCGCCCGCTTCGTTATGGGCGCCGTCGAGCCAGATTTCGGCCCCGGCGGGGGCGAGCGCAACGAGCGGTCCGCTGCGCAGCCGTTGCAGGCGGGCGGGCCAGTCGGCCTCCGCCATTCCCTGTTCGAACGCGCGCGTCGGCAACTCCGGCTCGATCGCGCGCAACGCCGCGATCGCCGTCGCGGCGTTGCCGCGCTGGTGGCGGCCGGCCAGGCGCGGCAGCGGCAAGTCGAGCAGGCCGTCGTGGTCTTCGAAGATGAAGCGGCCGTGTTCGGCGCGGGCGAAGAAGTCGCGCTTCGCGACGATGCGCGGCGCGCCGACGCGCAACGCCTCGCGTTCGATGACGCGAAGCGCGTCCTCTTCCTGTTCGGCGATGATCGCCGGCGCGCCGCGCCGCAATATGCCGGCCTTCTCGTAGGCGATCTTTTCGATCGTGGCGCCGAGAAACTCGGGATGGTCGAGGGAAACCGGCGTGATGACCGAAGCGGCCGGAGCGTCGACGACGTTGGTGGCGTCGAAGCGGCCCCCTAAGCCCACTTCGAGCAGCAGATAATCGGCGGGCGTCTCGCTGAACAGCAGCAGCGCCGCGGCCGTCGTGATTTCGAACACCGATATCGATTGGCCCGCGTTGACCGCCTCGCAGCGGTCGAGCGCTCTCGCGAGGCGCTCGTCGTCGACCAGCGCGCCGGCGAGACGGATGCGCTCGTTGAAGCGCACGAGATGGGGCGAAGTGTAGACGTGAACGCTTTTTCCCGCCGCTTCCAGCACAGCGCGCATGAAAGCGATGGTCGAACCCTTGCCGTTGGTTCCCGCGACATGGATGACGGGCGGCAGGCGCTTGTGCGGCGCGCCGAGGTCGCGAAGCAGGCGCTCGATGCGGCCGAGCGAAAGATCGATGCGCTTGGGGTGCAGCGGCGCGAAGCGCGCCGAAATCGCGTCGGTCGGGCTCATGCGGCGCTCCGCGCTCGACCCGTCAAGCCGCCGCCGGCTCGCTCGGCGTCTTCGTCAGCATCCGGCACAGCCGCGCCAGCGTCGCGCGCATCTGAGGGCGCGGCACGACCATGTCGACCATGCCGTGGGCCTGGAGGAATTCGGCGCGTTGGAAGCCTTCGGGCAGGCGCTCGCGAACGGTCTGTTCGATGACGCGCGCGCCGGCGAAGCCGATCACCGCGCCGGGTTCCGCGATTTGCACGTCGCCGAGCATTGCATAGGACGCGGTGACGCCGCCGGTGGTCGGATTGGTCAGCACGACGATATAGGGCAGCTTGGCCGCGCGCAGACGCTGGACCGCCACCGTGGTGCGCGGCATCTGCATCAGCGCGAACATGCCTTCCTGCATGCGCGCCCCGCCCGAGGCGGTGAAAATGATGAACGGCGTGCGCCGCGTCACCGCCTCGGTCATCCCCGCGACGATCGCTTCGCCCGCCGCGATGCCGAGCGTGCCGCCCTGAAACGCGAAGTCGTGCACCGCCACCGTCGCCGCGAGGCCTTCGATGCGGCCGACCGCCAGCGTGATCGCGTCTTGAGATCCGGTCTTGGCGCGGTGTTCCTTGAGCCGGTCGGCGTAACGCTTCACGTCGCGAAACTTCAACGGATCGGCCAGCGTCTCCTGCATCGGCAACTCTTCGAACTGGCCTTCGTCGAACAGCGCGGCGAGGCGCGCCTTGGGCGCGATCGCCATGTGATAGCCGGAGCCCGGCACCACCATGAGATTGGCTTCGAGGTCCTTATGGAAGACGAGTTGGCCGCTTTCGGGACATTTGACCCACAGATTTTCCGGCGTGTCGCGGCGCAGAAACGAGCGGATCTTCGGCGGGACGACGTTGGAAATCCAGTTCATCGGCTTTCCCTCACTAACTCCGGCGTCGCCTTGACGACGCCGCGCACGCCCGCGGCGATTTTCGCCACCAGCTCGGCGACCGCGGCGACGGCGCCCGGCCCCGCCTTGCCGTCGACGAGCGCGGCGCGCAAGGCGTCGACCAGCGCCGATCCGACGACGACGCCGTCGGCCTTGGCGGCGATGCCGGCCGCGCTCGCGGCGTCCTTGACGCCGAACCCAACCGCGACCGGCAGATCGGTGTGCCGCTTGATGCGCGCGACCGCCTCGCCGACCCGCGACGCGTCGGGCGCGGCCGAACCCGTAATGCCGGTAATCGAAACATAATAGACGAAGCCGGATGTATTGGCGAGAACGGCGGGAAGGCGCTGGTCGTCGGTGGTCGGCGTCGCCAGCCGAATGAAATTGAGCCCGGCCTTCAACGCCGGCAGGCACAATTCCTCGTCTTCCTCCGGCGGCAGATCGACGACGATCAGCCCGTCGACCCCGGCGGCGTCCGCGTCGCGCAGGAACGCGTCGACGCCGTAGACGTAGATCGGGTTGTAATAGCCCATCAGCACGACGGGGGTGTCCGCGTCCTCGACGCGAAAATCGCGCACCAGCGCCAGCGTCTTGCGCAGGGTCTGGCCGCCGTGAAGCGCACGCAGGCCCGCGGCCTGGATCGCCGGCCCGTCGGCCATCGGATCGGTGAACGGCATGCCGATCTCGATCACATCGGCGCCGGCCTTCGGCAATGCCTTGACGATCGCCAGCGACGTCGCCGCATCAGGATCGCCCGCCATCACGAAGGTGACGAGCGCGGCGCGGCGCTGGGCGTTCAGGGCGGCGAAACGGCGGTCGATGCGAGTGCTCATGCGCGGCTCGTTAGCACAAGCGCGCACGCGAGGGAAACCAATGCGGGGCTCGACAGACGAAACATCCGCCGCGATAATTGCAAACATGCTTTCCCAGCGACTTTCCCGCGCTGGCGTACGCCGCGCCCTCGCGCGAGCGGCGCGCGTCGTCGCGACGGCCGCGCTGCTCGCGGCCGCGAGCGCGGCGGGCGCCGAGGCCCGCGCCGCGCCGAGGCCTCAGGCCGCGCCGACTTCGCTGGCGCCGATGCGATTCGTCCGAGTCCGGAGCGGCGGCTCCGCCTGCCAGACCGACTGCCCGGAATGGATATCGGCCGAGGGCAAGATCGTCACGGGAACGGCCGACGCCCTGGCGCGCGTGCTCGCGGCGGCGGACGATCGCCGCCTGCCGATCTTCATCAATTCGGCCGGCGGCTCGGTGCAGGACGCGATGGCGATGGGCCGCCTGATTCGCGCCAAGCGTCTCGCCGTCGTCGTCGCCCATACCGCGATCGCGCCTTGCGCCGGGAGCGCTCGGGATTGCGGCGAGGCGCAGGGCTCGGCGATGTCGTTGGGCGCCTACTGCGCTTCGGCGTGCACGCTCGTGCTCGCCGGCGGAATCGAGCGTTACGTCAGCCCGCTGTCGTTTGTCGGCGTTCATCAATTGACCGAGCTCATCACCAAGACCGAGGTCAAGCGCGCGTACGCGGTGCGCTATCTCGTGCTGGCCGGCGTGAAGCTCGAACTCTCCCGTAAGCTCGTCGCCGAGCGACGCTCGACCGAGACGACGAGGCAGGCCGCGGATCGAGGCGTCGACGACAGCGTCGGCCGCTATCTCTCCGAGATGGGCGTCGTCGATCCCGTGATGAAGCTGACGCTGGCGACGCCGGCGAAGGACGTCCGCTGGCTGACCGCCGAGGAACTCGCGGCCTCGCATCTCGCGACCATCTGGGTCGACGGCGCTTCGCCCGTCATCGAGGACGCCGGGGCGAACGGCCTGAGAGGACAGCCGATCGACGCGCAGTCGGGCGCCGCATCCCTGCTTACGGCGAAGGTCGCCTCGCCGCTCGAACGCCCGGTCGAGGGCCGGCCGGCGGCGCTCGAAGCGTCGTTCGCCTACCGGCGTGGCGGCGGAACGGTGCTTGCGAGCTTCCTCGCGCGCGATTCTGTCGGCGGGGCGCCGCTGGAGGGCCCCGGCTCGGGGATATTCCTGATCCTCTACCCCGAAGGCGCCGAATTTCGCGCGGCAAGACCCGCGGCGGGCGAGCCGATGCGCGTGACGATCCCCGTCGGCGCGTTCTGTCGGCTGAACAGTGTCGGGCGCGCCGTCGTCAGCTTCGTCGAACCGAGCGCGGGAACCCCCGCCAGGACCGACGGCGCCGCGGAGCCCGGCCAGCCGCCGGTAACGATCGATCCCATCGGCGCCGACGACGCGACCTTGCTGTTCGACGAGGCCTGCCCGCAGAACAAGCGCGCGAGCCGATAGCGGCTTTGCCCGTGTCCGGGGCGCCAGGGAGCGGACGGGCTAAAGCTCCGCCGCCCCGGCGGGATCGATGAGGCGATGCAGCCGGTCGGCCGCGGCTTGCGCGAAGCGCAGCGTTACGGCGCGGCGGGTGGCGGGGGCGATGACGCGCGGCGTCGCCTCGCGCAGGATTTCCGCGCCGTAGGGGTCGGCGACGATCAGGCCCGCGTCCTCGGGCATGATCGCGGCGGGAATTTCGGCGGAAATGGCGAAATAAAGCCGATCGCAATGGGCGGCGTAGTCGCGCCATTTATGATCGGCGCGAAAATCGGCGACCGACGACTTGATCTCGACGATCAGCAGCGCGCCCTCGCCGTTGAGCGCGACCACGTCGGCGCGGCGGCCGTCGAGAAGCGGCAGTTCGGTCACCGTGGAAAAGCCCCGCGCACGAAGCAGCCGCCGCACCCCGCGGGCGATGCCCAAGGCCGTCTCGGACTGGCGGCCGTCGGCGAGCGCAGGCGGCGGCTCGCGCATTTCACCGCCCTCCAGCATCGGCGAGAATCATCGCCGCGGCTTTCTCCGCGATCATCATGGTCGGCGAATTGGTGTTGCCGGAAGTGATGCGCGGCATCACCGAGGCGTCGGCGACGCGCAACCCTTCGAGGCCGCGCACGCGCAGCCGCGCGTCGGTCACCGCGCCCGGATCGTCGTCGCGGCCCATCTTCGCGGTGCCGACGCGGTGGAAGATCGTCGTGCCGATCTCGCCCGCCGCCGTTGCGAGCTCCAAGTTGCTTTGCGCCGCAACTCCCGGTCGTAGTTCCTCCGGCCGGTAGCGCGCCAAAGCCGGCGCGGCGGCGAGGCGACGCGCCAGCCGGATCGAGTCGACGGCGATGCGAACATCTTGATCGGACGACATATAGTTGGGCTTTATCGTCGGCGCGGCGCGCGGGTCTGGGCTTGCCGTATGGCACGCGCCACAACTTGTCGGCCGCAAGTTGCACACGCTGAGGGTTATTGCGGGAAATTCGTGCAGAGGCTCGCCGAAACGATCGAGCGAAAGCGGCTGGACATGGAATTCCACATTGGCGGTCGCGAAATCGGGCGAGGTCTTGGCGAACAGCCCGAGCTGGGACGGCGCCATCGTCATCGGGCCGCGCCTCCGCAACGCGTAGTCGAGCGCCATCCCGGCGCGGCGGAGGAGCGATCGTGACTCCACGTTCAGCGTGCGCGCGCCGGAAACGCGGAAGATCGTGCGCAACTGCAAATGATCTTGCAAATTCTCGCCGACGCCCGGCAGCGCGTGCACGACCTGCCGGCCGAGGCTGGCGACGATCTCCGGACGGCCGACGCCCGACAGCTCCAAGAGCTGCGGCGTGCCGATCGCGCCGGCGGCGAGGACGATCTCGCCCCGGGCGCGCGCCTCGAAGCTGCGTCCATGCTGCGTGTAACTTACGCCGACGGCGCGCCGTCCCTCGAAGATCAGCCGTTCGGCTTGCGCGCCGGCGACAAGGCGCAGATTCGGCCGATCGAGGACGGGCTTGAGAAAGCCGCGCGCCGCGCTCCAGCGCCGACCGCGACGCTGATTGACTTCGAAATAATCGCTGCCCTCGTTGTCGCCGCGGTTGAAGTCGTCGATCTTGGGGATGCCGATTTCGGCCGCCGCCTCGCGCACCGCGTCGAGGATCGGCCAGGACAGGCGTTGGCGCTCGACGCGCCATTCGCCGCCGGCGCCGTGCAGCGCGTCGGCGCCGGCGTGATGGTCCTCGTGACGCTTGAAGAACGGCAACACGTCGTCCCAGCCCCAACCCTCGAGACCGAGCTGGCGCCAGCCGTCGTAATCGGCGGCCTGGCCGCGCATGTAGATCATGCCGTTGATCGCCGACGAGCCGCCGAGCACGCGGCCGCGCGGATAGGCGATCGAGCGGCCGTTCAGACCCGGCTCGCTCGCCGTCTTGAAACACCAGTCGGCGCGCGGGTCGCCGATGGCGTAGAGGTAACCGACGGGGATGTGCAGCCAGATCCAATTGTCGCGCCCGCCCGCCTCGAGAAGCAGAACGCGGTTGCGTGGATCGGCGGAGAGGCGGTTGGCGAGAACGCAGCCCGCCGAGCCCGCGCCGACGACGATGAAGTCGTACGCCTCGTTCGCGCTCATGGCGGCGCCGCCCAGCAGGCGACCTGGCGCCCCTGCTTGGTCTCGAGCTGCGGCTTTTCGCTGCGGCAGCGCTCGAAGGCGAGCGGGCAGCGCGGATTGAAGGGGCAGCCGGGCGGCGGCGCGATCGGCGAGGGCGGCTCGCCCTTCAAGATGATCCGCTCGCGCTTGGCCGACGGGTCGGCGATCGGCGTCGCCGATAAAAGCGCCCGTGTGTAGGGATGCTGCGGGCGGGAAAAAATCGCTTCCCGCGAGCCGATCTCGACGGCATGGCCGAGATAGA
>JBEKFO010000004.1:0-31793 GCA_050013275.1 Roseiarcus sp.
ATCAGATCGAAGTGAAGGACACGCAGATCGCCGCGCTCTTGGAGCGCGACAAGGAAACAAATTACATCGTCAGGGGATTGCAGACGATGCTTGCGCCGTTGCTCGGCAGGGGAGAGAACGCCAATCATCGCACGGACGGCGACCAGCACGCCGGAGAAGGCCAGTAGCGGATCGATCGTCGCCGACGAAGGAATAGGGGATAAGGCGCTCTTGACAGCCCGCGAGGCCTTATAATTCGTGCATGGACTTCTCAACCGATCGGCACATCGGCGACATCCTCAAAGAGCGCAATATCATCCTCAAGGGAGCCGACGCAGCGACCCGCCAAGGCTTCACCCAAGTTCCGAATTTCATCCTCAAATCGAAGAAGCTCAGCAGCGGCGACAAGATGGCGTTCGCCATGCTTCTCTCCTACGCGTGGCAGAACGACTATTGCTTTCCCGGCCAGGAGCGCTTGGCCGAAGACCTCGGCGTCACGGATCGCAGCGTGCGCACCAATCTGAAAGCCCTGGAGGAGCAAGGGCTCTTGGTTATCAAACGTCGAGGGCAGGGAAAGACCAATATCTACGAACTCAATCTCACAGCGCGATCGTCGACCAAGAATCCAGACCGGAAGAAAACTTCCGGTCTAGAGCGGAAGAAAGCGTCCGGCCTAGAGCGGACATAAACTTCCGGTCACTCTATATAAGAAGACGCATTTAATAGATGAAAAGAAAAAGACTAAGATAAGGAATGCGATTTATAAAGAATACGGCAAATGCACAATCAGAAATCCACCATTGAAAGAGGCAACCGCTTGACAGAGCCGTTATTTCATGGTCGCACAAGATCAGTTTCGCGACATATGGTCTGGAAAAGTCAATAGTACAGCCATTCTAGGAGAATTCATTTTGCGCGTGCTATATTTCAATGACCTATGGAGTTCGCGTATGATGTAGAGGGGTTTCGTTTGTTGCAAGGCGACGCGCTGAAAATCATGCGCGAGCTGCCGCCCGAATCCTTCGACATGATTTTCGCTGACCCGCCCTACTTTCTATCCAACGGCGGATTCACCGTGCACGCCGGCAAGCGCGCGTCGGTTCATAAAGGCAAATGGGACAAGTCGCGCGGCGTCGACGAGGACATGAGCTTTCACCAGGCATGGGTTGAGGAGACCTATCGCCTCTTGAAGCCTGCCGGCACCATTTGGATCTCCGGCACCTATCACTCGATCTATCAATGCGGCTACGCGCTCCAGTCGACGGGCTTTCACATCCTCAACGACATCGCCTGGTTCAAGCCGAACGCCTCGCCCAATCTTTCCTGCCGTATGTTCACGGCCTCGCACGAGACGCTGATTTGGGCGCGCAAGGACAAGCGAGCGCGGCACTATTTCGACTACAAGGCGATGAAGAATGGCGAATGGCCGGGCGACATGATGAAGAAGCCCGACCTGCAAATGCGTTCGGTCTGGGCGATCGGCACGCCCAAGCCGAGCGAAAAGATTCACGGCAAGCACCCGACGCAGAAGCCCATCGAGCTCTTGCGTCGCGTCATTCTCGCCTCGACCCCGCCCGGCGCTTCGATCCTCGATCCCTTCGCCGGCAGCAGCACGACCGGCATCGCGGCGACGCTCGTCGGCGATCGAGAGTTCACCGGCATCGAGCGCGACAAGAAATATATCGAGCTTTCGATCAAGCGCCATCGCGACATCGTTGGCGCGCGCGAATCGGCGTGGAGCGTCGCCATCCCCATTGCTGCATGAAAACTGGCGGAATCGGCGGCGGCAATACGCGCACGGGTTTGAATTTCGAGAACGAGCGCGACCTCCTAACTGCGATTTCGCACGCGCCGGGCTACAGCGTCGCCGGCTCCGTTATCTACTACCGAGGCCGCGAAGTCGCCCGCAGCTACAAGAAGCACGCGCTCTACCGGATGCTCGCCGAGCGCGGCGTCGACTACCGCGACCACCTTTCAAAGAAGCTGCTTCCGGACGATGCGATCTACGTGATCGTCAACAACACTATGTTCATCATCGAGCTCAAGTTCCAGAAAACCGCCGGATCGGTCGACGAGAAATTGCAGACCTGCGATTTCAAAAAGAAGCAGTACCGGAAGCTGCTCGCGCCCCTGAATTTCGAGGTCGAATACGTCTACATCCTGAACGATTGGTTCCGGCAGGCGGAATACAAGGACGTGCTCGACTACGTGATTTCGGTCGGATGCCAATACTACTTTCACTATCTGCCGCTGCAAAAGCTGGGCCTGCCTGTACCGGACGAGCGCGATGAATTCCAGGCGCGGATTGCCGCGTAACGAGCGCCACTAGGCGAGAGCCTCGCAGGCAATTTCCGCCTTCCACGCACCTGCGACGCGCCCGCGCTTGACCAGAGAAAGCGTCGGAATAAGCTTCATTCGCCCGCTAGCAAGGGCCTCTGGGACTTCGCGAATGTTCCCTAATCAGGGAATGTCACGATGTCGCACCCGCTCAAGCTTTGCACGATGAAGGAACTGAAGACGGTGTACGGTATCCCATATTCGCGACAGCACATTTGGAGGTTGCAGGACGCTGGCAAGTTTCCCCTTCAGGTGATCCTTGGCCAATGCCGTGTCGCCTTCAGGTGCGCTGATGTCGAAGCTTGGCTTGCCGACCCGCTTGGATGGCCTAAGCGAGCAACTGAGAGTCACTCTCTCTGATAGGGGTGGGGAGGCCGGGGTCCAAGCCGGCCTCTTCCCGTCTAAAGGACACGCCCAACCCCCTACCAGTAGCCCACCCAGTAGCCCTACCAGTACTGTACTGGTACCCTGTACTGGTAGGCCGAAGGCCGCAAAACCCAGACGATTCAACATATTCCGACCACACAGTCAGTCAGGCTAGCGCCATGACCTCCCCCTCTTTTGCTGAGACTTATTACATCAGCAAATCCACCAGCAGCACGACGCGCGAACGGAATAGAAAATTCCGTCGCGCGCGTTCCTTTTGGGGCCCGAGCGGGAGGTCATGGCGCTGCGCGACCACTGACTGACTGGTGGCGGAACCGTTCACCGGTTCCGCGCGACGCGGCCATTCCTATCGGACAATTCCATCCGACTCCGCGCGATTAACACTACAGCGACGCCCCTCGCGCACGGCGGGTTGCCCGTTCGCATCGGGGCGCGCTTAACACTACATCGCGTATAATGAACGCAGGCAGCTCTTCACGGCATAGCGACGCTTTCCTGTGCCAATGCAAGCGGCACTCACTCCCCTTCTCCTCCGACATAAGGATGTCCGGGCGTGGGACGCTTGCCTTGCCATGGATATCGGACGAGCTCGGCACGACAGCTACGATTTCAAACGAAGGAAGCGACGCTCGCGCCCGATCTTTTCGATTTCCGATGACGAGCGCTCACGGCATCTCTGGGTGATTGGGAAAACCGGCGTCGGCAAATCGACGTTTCTCTTGAACGCGATCTCGCAAGACATTCGAGCCGGTAACGGCATCGGCGTTTTTGACCCGCACGGCGATCTTGCCGACGCCGTGCTCTCACTCGTTCCGCGCCGCCGGCGCAACGACGTCGTACTGTTCGACCCTTCCGATCGCGACTTCCCCGTCGGCTTCAACATCTTCGACAACGTCCCCGTCGACCGGCGACCTTTTGTCGCATCGTCGGTCGTCGACTGCTTCAAGGCGATCTGGGGCACATCGTGGGGGCCACAGCTTGAAATGTTCCTTTACGCGGCGTCGGCCGCGCTCTTGGACTTCCCGGACGGCACCTTGCTCGGCCTTAAGCACATCATCACGTCAAAGAAATATCGCGCGCGCGTGCTCGGGCATGTCCGCGATCCCGCCGTCGCCGATTTTTGGAAGACCGACTTCGCGACGCACATGCCGGAGAAGGAGCAGCGCGAGCGTACGCTCTCGACGCTCAACAAGATCGGACAACTCATCACCGATCCCACCGTTCGCAACATCATCGGCCAGACGCATTCGCGGTTGTCCTTCCGCGAGATCATGGACGGCCGGAAGATTTTCATCGCGCGTCTCGCCCAGGGCGAACTCGGCATTCAGAAATCATCGCTCATCGGTGCGCTCTTGATTTCAGCGCTCCACACGGCCGCCTTGCAGCGGCGCGATATCCGGACGCCGTTCCACGTCACCGTGGACGAATTCCACAATTTCGGTCTGGGCTTCAGCGAGATGCTATCCGGTATCCGAAAGTTCGGCGTCACTTTGACGCTGTGCCACCAGTTCCTGGCGCAGCTCGACGACGACCTTGCGGATGCGATGATCGGAACGATCGGCGCGACCCTCGCGTTCCAGCTCGGCGGCAACGACGCCGAGCGACTTTCGAAGACGTTCAACATAAAGGCGGAGGAGCTGTCGTCGCTGGAGCCCCACACCGCCTACATCAACATCGGCGCACGCACCCACCAGCTCCGCATGGACCCTGCACCGGAGCGCCGTTACACCGCTTCCCCGCGCCTCATACGCCAGTCGTCTCGATCTCAGTATGCGAGCCAACGCGCGCATGTGGAGAAGCGCATCGCAAAATTCATACGAAACGCTTCTTGACAGATGAGCGCTTCAATATTTCCCTGCCGTCGGAGGGGAACTCATGCGCGTTTCCGTCAAGTATGATGAGCAGCCGAGCGGAGCCCGGCGTACTGACGTATATCTGATTCTTACAATCGAATTTTCCGACGAAGAACGACAAACGATCCGCCAGCGTAATTTGGAAAATATACGCATCGTAGGCTTACCGCTCGACCCATGGCTAGTCAGCCCGCGTATCAAGAAGAATCCGTTTCTCAAGAACCTTCCCTACATCGGGTTCTTCTTTTTTCGACCGTATTGCGTTCTAGCCCGTGAACTACTTATCTACAAGACATTCGTATATAAATTTGCCGACGCGAACTCTGCGAAACAGGTCGAAGCCGAGGCACGCGCGTCTCTCGTCGAACTCAAAAACAGGCTCCTCGCAGACAAAGACGTCGGCCGCGACGAAGTGTACGATCTATGACATTCCTCGTCTTGCTCATCATCGTCGGTGCCGCCGCTATTGCCGCCCGGCCGTTCATCGAGCATCTGCGCCTTCAGGCCCGCTACAAACCGCGGACCGCTGACCTCTACAGCGAGCACATCAACGCGATAAAGCACGAAGAGATTCCGCACCCCGACACGTTCTTCAAAGATCACATGCGGGAAATCTTGGGGAGAGTTCGCCCCCGCGTGCCGTGCAACCGGGTGCTGTATCAGATCGGTTGCGCCATCGATAATCTCTTCAAACAAGAGACCGAAATTCGCCCCGTAGTTCCCTCTCAGAACGTCCTCATCGCTGACGGCACCGACCGCGACTATGTCCTCGCGTCCCTGAACCGGAGCAAGAATTTCGCGCTCAATCTGCCGGCATTCGAGCGCGCGCTCCATGGAGTCTGGCAGGGCTACTTCAGGAACCTCCCCAACGACGCGTTCGACGAAGACATCGAAAAACCATTCGCGCACATCGATCTCTTGGAAACCATTCCGGACGTCGGCGTCGCCGTTTGCGACGTCGCCGCCCCGCTCTTGCGCAAAGAGACCCGCAATCGCGGTCTATTCGATGAATTCAATCACACCTGGGAACGCAACGCATTTGCGGCCTCCGGCCAAACATACCCCTACGCGACGAGAGACCTCATCGCCCCTAACCAATTCAAGGGAACGCGAGCCGAGATCGTCGACGCCTATCTCCGCGACACCGCGCTTTGGCACCTCTTTCAAGCGAGAATTCCCTTCAACTTCACCGACATGCTTAAGGAGCATGGGCTCCTCCTTGCGCCGCCCGGTTGGGGCAAATCGCAAATCATCCAGTCGCTCACCTACCACCTGGCGCAGCAGCCCGACCCGCCGACCATCATCATTCTCAACTCGCAAGGATCGATGCTCGATCGCATCCAGCGCCTCGCCATCTTCGCTCCCGGAGAGCCGCTGTCCGACCGCCTCGTCATCATCGATCCGGAAGACGATCTTCCGCCGGCGCTCAACATGTTCTCCATGCCGACCGCGCGCATGAAGTCCTACTCGCGCAACGATCGCGAGCAGATAGAGGCGGGCACGATCGAGACGTTCGAGTATCTATTTTCCAGCGTCGCGAGCGAACTCACGAGCAAACAGACCACCGCGTTCCAATACCTGATATCCCTCGTCCTCTCGATTCCCGGCGGCAACTTCAACACCTTCGCCGAGCTTCTCCAGGAGACGACCAAGGACCCGTCCGGCAAAGACAGCAAGTACGCCCCCGACATCGCGAAGCTCGATCTCACGGCGCAAGGGTTCTTCCGCAACCAGTATTTCACGAAGAGCTTCACCGAGACGCGCCAGCAGATCGGGCAGCGCATGTACCGTGTCGTCAACCGTCCTGCGTTTCGCCGCATGTTCGGATCGTCCGAGAACAAGCTCGACCTCTTCACCCTCATGCAGCGCGGCTCCATCATCCTCGTCAACACGAGCAAGAAATTGCTCGGCGACGGCGGCAGCGCATTCTTCGGCCGATGGTTTCTCAGCCTCCTTATCCGCGCCGCCTACGAGCGCGTCGCCGTCAACGACCCGCGCCGCACGCTTGTCTTCGTCGACGAAGCGAGCGACTACGTGGATCAAACCTTCGAAAAGATTCTCTCAAAGGTGCGTCAGTTCAACGTCGGCTGCCTCATGGCCTTTCAGGAAACCAAGCAGATACCGATGCTGAATTCCGTCATTCAGAATACGGCCGTGAAGCTCGTGGGCGGCGTCGAAGACCACGATGCGTCAGTCATGTCTCGCAGCATGCGCACAAGCCCCGATTTTCTCATGTCGATGTCTCGCTCCGAAACGGCCACCGAGTTCGCTGCATACGTACGCGGAAAAACCGGGACCGCCGTTCGCATGACCGTTCCGCAGTTCTGGACGCTCAACGTTCCGACGATGAGCGAGGAACAATATGCGCAACTTCGCGCGGCGAACCGCGCGCGCTACTCGACGCAAGAAACGAACGGGGATCACGATCCGCCACACCCACCCGGCGGCCCCACACACGAGCCGATCGTCAAGCTACGCCCTGACCCGCCCGAGCTCAGAAAATGGAAGCGAGAGCGGAAAGACGACCCGCCGGACGACACTACCCACAGCAACCCGAGCAAGGACTGGTAACAGACTGTAATATGGAGTTGCATACAGAGTATTGATTTTATTGACGTTTTCGCCCTTAATCGAGGTATGAATGTCTTCTCGCCAGAATTGCATAAACGGGCGTCGCGGTGGGACGCGAAAGCCGAAGGCAGGGCGATCGTCATCACGCCGCGCGACCTCGATTTCCTGTTCGCACTCTTCGTTCACGGCCCTCTCTCGACTGCGATGCTCCGCGCGCTTGTCGCGCCGACTGTCTCGCAATGGGTGGTCACCGAACGACTGAAAAATCTGAAGCGCAAACCGAACGGCTTCGTCGAACAGCCGTGGCAACAGCGCGCGGCCGTCAACGCCAACTACAATCATCTCGTCGTTGCGTTGTCACCCACCGGCGTCGACCTTCTCATTGAGCGTGCGCGAATCACGCGCGAGCAGGCCGCGTGGTATGTCGGCACCAATGAGAATCGGAAGACCTACGAGCACGACACGATGGCGGCTTACCTTTCCGCGTCGCTCGACCTCGGTTGCCGGCAAGACGAGAACCTGCGCTTCGTTTCCTGGCTCGACATTTTCAGCCACGAAAAATGTCCGCTCGCGACGAAGGCCGCGCGCAATCCCCTTCTCATTCCCTACGAATTCGACAACGCCGAACATGCGCTCGTTCCCGACGGCCTGTGCGGCATCGCGCACCGCGAGCGCGGCGTGAGTTTCTATGCGATCGAGGCCGACCGGAACAACGAGCCGATCGAGGCGTCGAAGCTCACGCGATCGTCATACGCCCGGCACCTGCAAGGCTACCGCTACGCGCTGCGCAACGAACTCTACAAGGCGCACTACGGAGTGCCGAACATGCAGGTGCTCACGATCACCGTCTCAGAGACGCACCTGCACAACATCATGGCGCACCTGAAGAAGGTGACGGCCGACGGCGCGCGGCATCTCTCCGGCGCGCATCCGTTTCTGTTCAAGGCGGTGCCGGCGCTGGGGAGGAGGATAAACAAGCCGCCGGTGAGCGGGCACATCCTGACGGAATGCTATCGCCGCATCGGCGAGGACAACGTCTTCCTCTGCTCGTAAGCGCCGCCGGCGGCGGTGTCCCAATTTGACTTCACTGGGCCAATATATCCCACCGGTTTTCGTATTCCTCAATCGCCTTCAAGGACATGAAGCCATGCTCCGCCCAGCCTTCTGGATAATGGGCGTGCTTTTCTAGATCGCGATTCTTCGCCATGAAGAACCGGACGGGCTTTTCGCTCTTCTCTGGCCCGAGAAGCACGTACACCGTAATCTGGTCCAGCAATTCGCCTTTGAAGCTAGAGCGGCGCACGAACCACGGTTGCGCCCGCACCGTCTTCACCTGAACCCTTCTGAGCGCCGACGCGTCGTGCGCGCCCGCCACAAGGTCATAGCCCTTCGTGTTTCGATCGGCGAGTTGCGCATCAAAACCCCGCCTGAGCAGCTCGCCCATGACCAGATATTCGCCGGCATTTCCGGTCGGAATGCCCGACCTTCGTTTCTTCTTCTTTGCAACGTCCGCAATTTCGCTCATGGCGTTTGCCGGTGCTCCCCCCGATCGCAGCCCGCGCCGATTCTATTTGCAATTTGATTGCCCCAATATGTACCACGGCAGGAAACCGACGCTTATCGTTTCCTTCGATCGGAAATGATCGCGCATTGGCGCGCGTGGCCTTGGGATGGCCGGCGGGGTCGAAGACGTGGACGAGCCCAGCGATGGCGGCGAACATCAGTTCTCGGCTATGGTTGCTTGAGGAATTTGCCGAGCGGACAACCAACTAAGAGGCTGCTCCGATGAGCATCTATGACCCCTTGCGCGATTCCCTTTTGGGCGAGACGCGCGCCGAAGTGACCTATTCATTCGAATGCATAGAGAAGCTCATCGGACGACATCTACCGACTTCCGCACAAACTTACTCGTGGTGGTGGGACAACGAGGACCCTGCCACAACCCGACACGCCCAATGTCGCTCTTGGCGGGCGGCCGGATACGACGCTACTCCTCATATTGGCGATCGAACCGTCACTTTCCGAAAATCAAATTAGGACACTACCCCGCTGGCTACCTCCGCCATGGGGCGATACAGGCAACTTCATCGAATACGACCCTAAGTAACTAAGTTTCCGATTGTTCTACCGCATAGCTGCAAGAAGTCTGTGATGTCATTGCAGTCCGTCGTTGTTATCGGCGTCTTCACATTGGTCAGTGGATGCATATCGGATTCGTGTACAATCGCGTTCCTACGCCCCGTGATCAGCTTGAGTGTCGTCCTGACGTCGTCAGGCTTCTGACCCATAGCGTCGGCAACTTTCGCCCACTTGTGCTTCTCATCCCAAATCAGCGATAGGCCCTCGGCTACCTTCTCGGGGTCCTGGAACGACAAGCGCCCCAGCTTTCTTATTATCTCCTGTTCAAACAGGTATTCTTTCGGCGGCACGGTCGCGGCCAATAGCTCGCCGTGGAATTGAATCGTAATAGACTCGGAGTGGTAACGGTCAGTCGGCACGCGGCGTCCTACATATGTTTCGACCATACCGACGCGGATAAGGTCGTGCAGCAATTTGTCGAATGCGCTTACCGCGTAAACGACCTGCGAACGTAGGAGATCATCGAACGGGTAAGGCGCTCTGACCGATTGAGTTAGATAACCGTGAAGCGCTGTGAGGTTCCGCGCCTCGACTATGCTCGCGTCGAATATTGCAACGGCTCTAAGCATGAGCCATACCAGAAACGACTTTTTCGCTGATTTCTTCAAACTGTTTCAGGAAGAAAGCTCGCCTTTCCTGAAATCCTTCCAAAATCGGCCCGGTCTCTCTAATTTCTTCATCAGTCAATTCGAATACCGGCACACCAGCTTCGTACGACTTTGGCAGAAGACCTTGAAAATCAGGAATTTCACCTAGACAGTAGTTCTCGCCCACGAGAGCGCCGTACTCTGCCGCGCTGAGCGTCATTCCCGCGCCGGAAAAAGCGGCAAATACCTCGTTGCTCACTGTTGCTTTGATTTCGGCGATGTTGTCTCGATAGGGTCGCGCCGCCTTACCTTTTCTAATATTGAAACGTTGTATCAGCGTACCTAAGAATTTTGGCGTTCCGACGGGAATTGGATACGCGGAATTTTCAAACAGTTCAATCGAGCTACGCTTCCAAAGAACCCAACGAGGAAGAACTGCTTTTAGCGTCTCCAAAGCCTTGATTGAAAACGGGTCCGGATTTGTTGGGATAATAAATGCGTTCGCGATTAAAAACAAATTTTGATTGATAGAACTAAGACTTGGATTGAGATCAATTATTGTAAATTCAATATCGTATCGGATTTCTGTAAGCCGAATTAATTCTGCGAACGCGCCAGGCAAGTTCTGTAGCGTTGTTATCGCGTTATTTGACGTCTGAGCAAACGTCAATGCCGCGTCGTATTCTGACAAATTCGCGTGGCCAGCGAGCACACACAAATTCGGACAGCGCACCGGACTCGAGCATGACACGGCGCTAATTGGAATGGGCTTACCATCAAACGCCGCTGAAACTCCGTCCTTTATATTCTGCGCTTTGGTCTCATCTTCACTGTAGTATTTCTCGAAATCATCGCCCAATATCAACGCAGTTAAATTGCATTGCGAATCCGCGTCTACCAAGAGCACACGGTGATTCTTCGCGATCATCCAGCCGATATTATATGCGGATGTCGTCTTGCTAACGCCGCCCTTGTGATTGAAGACTACTAGTCGCTTGGCCATATGCCCGTCCCCATCCCCCCGCGTTGGGAAGCAAAGTAGTCCTACGCTTTGCCCGGAGCGAGTCCAATTCTGCAAAACCGGAATTCGATTCCCAAAAACAAAATGGGCCGCGCCGAAACGCAGCCCATCGCATTCACACACGCCCCTCGTCGGGAATGTCGTCTTCCGCCGCGAACGGCGGCAGCAGCTTCAGCACGCCGCCCCACTCGGTGCCGATCGGCAACGCGTTGAGCTTCACCGAGAAGCCGCCGCCGTTCTCCCGAGCCCAGGCGTAGCCGAGCGTCGTCCAATCCTTTCGGCCGGGTCCGGTCTTCGCCCTCACGACGAAATCCGGTTGGCGGACTTCCCTCTCCCGCGCCTTGCGGGTCGGCGGCTGTTCACTCGTCGTTGCACTCATGGACATCTCCTCTTTTCACATCCTTATGAAGTATAATTCATTTCAGGAAATAGAGGAGAGGACCATGTCCAGTTTCGTCGACTTCCAGGACCTCAAAGCGCGCGTGAATATTGCCGACGTCTTGCCGCTCTTGGGCATCACCACCAAAGCCTACGGCGCGCAGCTCCGAGCGTGCTGCCCGATTCATAAGGGCAGCGACCCGCGCGGCTTCGTCGTCACCCCCGCCAAGGGCGTCTGGTATTGCTTCGGCGGTTGTGGCGGCGGCGACATGATCGCGCTCGTCGCCAAGGTGCGCGGCTGCGAACAGAAAGACGCCGCGCGCTTCATCGCCGAGGGAACTGGTACCAGTTCCGGGAACCGTACACTTCCAGGGAACAGTAACAGTTCCCCCCAGCCCAGGGACGAGAGAAGGCGCGGCTTCGATCCCGAGGCCTACGCCAAGGGTCTCGATCCGGCTCACGCGGCGCTCGCGCCGCTCGGCATTGCCGCTGAGACCTTCCGAGCGTGGAAGGCGGGCTATGCGACCTCGGGCGTCAACCGCGGCCGCCTGGCCTTCCCTATCGCCTCCAAGGACGGCGCAATCGTCGGCTACGCCGGCCGCAGCGTAGGCGAGGAGTCGCCGACGCTGTCATTCCCGAACGGACTGTCGCCCAGCGAATTCATCTTCGGCGCGGATCGCGTGACGGAGGGCGAGCTGCACTTGGTGCGCGATCCGCTCGAAGTGATGCGGGCCTTTGAGAACGGCATCGAAAACGTCGTCGCATTTCTCACCGAGGCCGTCACGGCGCAGCAGCTCGAAATGCTGTCGTCGCTGATGGACGAGAGGAAATGCGAAACGCTCAGCCTATTCGGCTGAGCCATCCGGGGAGCCTTCGGGCTCCCCTTCGCTTTGCGCGTCCGCTTGCATGTCGGCGATTTCTTCGACCGTGTCGAGCGAGATCGTCGGCGCTGTCAGCAGATCATTCACGCGCGCGTCCTTCGCGCGCTCCGCATCTTCGATCGCGACGCGTTCGCGCGCCTGGGCTTCTGTCTCACCAAAGTCGTCGGCGCGATCGCGTTTCCGGACCAACTCCTTCAGGAACTCACTGACGCCGTTCGCGCGCCGACGAACGCGCCGCGACGTCCTCTCCGTCTCAGTCCCCTGCCCGGCTGAACGGTGTTCCACGTCCCGATGCCGTCCCAACGTCGTCGCTTGTTCGAGACCAACCCGCGAGCGCTCGCCACGGTTCCCTTCACCGACAGGCCCGATGTATTCGCTCTTCGTCCTCATACGCCCGCCCTCGCGCCATGTTCGCTGGCGATAGCGATAGCGGCGACCCTTGATGGTCTTGATGACGATGTACCAGCTCATGTGCCGAAGATAGGTTGCGCCGAGAAGAGAGAGAAGCGGTCGTTTGAAATTGTGATGACGTAACACCGCGTCACATACACGTGCATGCCTTACATCGTTGCGCACAGCGCACGGTTACACGCGAGTTGCATTGCTACAATTGAAAGTCCTCTCCAACCGAGGACTCTCAATGGACATCGACACCCAGATCGCCCGCATCAAGGAACTCATCGCGAAGCGCGAAGAGATCGACGAGCAGCTCGCCGCGCTTTTCGGCGGCGCTCCGGTCACGAAGAAACCGCGGCGCTGCAAAATCTGTGACGGCGAAGGCCACAACGCGCTGACCTGTCCCGAGCGGCCGGACAAGAACCAGACGACATGATTGCGGGGAGCCTTCGGGCTCCCCTCTTCATTTCACCACCCGCAATTTCGGGCTCGGAATGTCGGGCGGCCGAGGCGGTCCAGACGCGCGAGCCGATATGACCCGTTGCGTTCGCAGAAGCGGCACGCGACGCGCACCACAACGTACGGAAATGTCCCAAGGGTGTTCACCGGACGATGAAAACAAACCGGGAACAACGAATCAAGCGACCAGCTCCGGCCTAACGCGACAGGTCGCCAATCGCCACGACGAGCGCAGTGCGCTGACTTGCCTCCAACTATCCCTCGCAATCAGTCGTTCGGTACGCTAGCACCTACTTGGTTTCTGGGATGGCCCGATTCGTGACCGCCCCGAGTTGAGGGTGGCGCAACCATGAGCATCGAGACCCTCTTCGATATTCCCCTCATTGCGGGTTTGGCGCTGAGGGAGAAGCAGATTCAACAGAATTACCGGCCGATCATCGCCGTGCACAAATGGTTCGCGCGACGACCCGGTACGCTGTTCCGTGGCTTGGTACTTTCCGAGTTTGGCGACCGCCCCTTGAGCGAGAGCTTTTTCGAGGCGAATGATTTTCCAAATAAGACCGTCGGCGATCCGTTCATGGGCGGTGGCACTCCACTGTTGGAAGCCAACCGTGTCGGGTGCGACGTGCAGGGGTTCGACATCAATCCCATGTCGGCCTGGATCGTCCGCGAGGAGATCGAGCACCTCGACCGAAAGGCCTATCGCGCGGCAGCTGACGCCCTCATCAAGAGGCTGACGGCGGAGATCGGCACAGCCTATTTGACTGACTGCCCGCGCTACGGCAACCGCAATGTCGCCGTCAAATATTTCTTGTGGGTCAAGACGCTCGATTGCCAGCGTTGCGGGCACGAGATCGACCTCTTTCCAGGCTACCTCTTGGCTGATGACACTCGTCACACCAGCAATGTTCTTGTGTGCGCGGAATGCGGCGAATTGAATGAAGTCGCTGACGCAAAAAATCCCGGCAAGTGCCAAAGCTGCGCGACCCAGCTCACCGATCAAGGCCCGGCGCGCCGCAGTCGCTGTGCTTGTCCGCGCTGCAATCACATCAACGCCTATCCGCGAGCGTCGGCTGGACCGCCTCGGCACCGAATGTTTGCGATCGAGTACTTCAATCCGCAGCGCAAAGAGCAGCACAAGGGCCGCTTCTTCAAGAAGCCCGACGCCGCAGACCTTGCGCGATACGCCGCCGTTGCCGAGCGCTGGCGTAGCCTCACCCCCTCATTCGTGCCGGAGCAGGAAATCCTCGCCGGCGACGAGACGGACCGGCTACACCGATGGGGTTACCAGCGCTATCGGGACCTGTTCAACGAACGTCAGCTCGTCGGGCTCGAATTGAGCTGCCGTCGCATCGCGGCCGTGAAGAACGAACGCGTGCGCCATGCGTTGGCGACCAACCTGTCCGATTTGCTTCGCTATCAGAACATGCTGTGCCGATACGACACGATGGCGCTGAAGTCGCTCGACATCTTTTCGATCCACGGCTTCCCCGTCGGACTCGTTCAGTGCGAATCCAATCTGCTCGGCATCGTCAATGGCAACGGCACGAATGTCGGGTCCGGCGGGTGGTCCAACATCGCCGACAAATACGAGAAAGCCAAACTCTACTGCGACGAGCCTTTCGAGGTCAGGAACACCGGGGCACGCAAGAGCGTCGTCCCGGTCAAGGGTGAGTGGATCGGGGAACGCAGCAACGGCGTGCGAACGCGAACCGTCACCATCCATTGCGGCAGCTCGACCGCGCTTGAATTGGCACCCAACAGCCTCGACGCGGTATTCACCGACCCGCCGTATTTCGGCAATGTTCAGTACGGCGAGCTGATGGATTTTTGTTACGTTTGGCTTCGCCGCCTAGTCGGGGCCGAGAGCGAAGGCTTTGATCGCGCCTCTACCCGATCCGCCGATGAGCTGACGGGCAACGCGACCGAATCGCGCGGCATAGAGCATTTCGCCGAAGGCCTTGCCGCCGTCTATTCTGCCATGGCGCGCGCCCTGAAGCCCGGCGCGCCGCTCGCCTTCACATTCCATCACAACCGCATCGAGGTCTACCACGCTGTTGGCGTTGCGATCCTACAATCTGGCCTCACCTGTTCGGCTACCCTGCCTTGCCCGGCCGAGATGGGCGGCTCGATCCATATTCACGGCACCGGATCATCGATCGTCGACACCGTCTTCGTATGCCGAGCCGAGGGGCGCACAAAACGCGGTCAGCTTTTCGAAGACTTTGGCGAGCTGGCAAGCATTGTGCGGGCGGAACTTATCCAACTTCGCTGTGCCGGGATGAAGCCAACCGCTGGCGATATCCGATGCATCGTATTCGGCCACCTCACCCGCATCGCGATTTGGAGGCTGCGCAAGAGCTGGAATCCCACCCTCGCGACATCGGCGCAGCTCAACCTTTTTGCCCGAACCGTTGCTGCCTTTGGCGATCCGAAATCCATCATCGACGCGCTCGCCGGCACCAAGTTGCCGGCCGCCGCCCCCGTTACGACTACGCCTCTATTCTCTCTGGACCTGCCCGATGTCGTTTCCTTTTGAGGTTCCCTTTGAGCAGGTGGAAGCCGACCTCGACACGTATGTCGACGAGGTGTTCGGCGCGCTGCAATCGTCGTTTCTGACATTGCCCAAAGGCGAAGGCTTTATCGATTACCCCATATTTGAGCAGGGCTACGAGGCGCTGAAGCGCAACACGAAAGGCTTCCGAAACCTGACGCCAAATTCCATCATCGAGACGATCTATCAAGTGCCGATCGCGTTCATCGTGTTGCGAACAATGCTCGGCTTCACCCCGCCGGAACTCGCTTACTTGACGACGCAGCGCGGGGCGATTGAGGTTACACAGAGCGCCGTGCGGTCGATTGATCGTCGCATTCGAATGGCACCACTCACCTCTCTGAAATCCAATGGCGGTGTAACCGACGACCGCTTGCGCGCCCTTATCGCGACCGCTTGCCAATTCTTACTGCAAGGTGCGCCGGAAGAATCACCCGGCCTCATTCACAGGCTCGACAAGGCCGACACCAAACACGGACTCAAGAGTTTGCAGCCTTTGGCGGATTTGGGCGTGCCGTACGCTATGGTGCTCTACGAACGCTTTCTCGGCCGCCCGTTTGCCGGACATCGCGATTCCGTATCCGAGCTTGTCGGCGATGTGCTGGAGACGGCAATCGAGGCGGCTCTCGCCGCCGCTGGAATCAGCTCGCGCAAGACCAAGCGTGCCGAGCGTGTCACCAACTTCGACCAGGCCCCGGATTTCATCGTGCCCAACGAGTTCAATCCGCAGGTTGTCATAGAGGCGAAGATCACTGAGGACGACGGCACGGCGCGCGACAAGATCACTCGCGTGCAGCACCTCGGTGCTTTAAGTATGAAGGGTCGCAAACCGCCTGAACCGCCGCTCTTTGAGGTGGTCGCCTGCATCGCCGGCCGTGGCTTTGGCGTCCGCCGCGAGGATATGAAGAAGCTCATTCTTGCCACCCGCGGCAAAGTGTTCACGCTTCAGAACCTCTCCCACCTGGTCGACTGCACGGCGCTCGCAGCATTTCGCACGCGGGCAGTCACATCATGAACGATGCGCCGCAACCGCGAGGTGGTAAATCTGACCCAAACCATCGCCACTAGGGAATTCGGACTCGTTGCGTGCACAATGTTCTTGCGTTCGAAATAACCTCTTTGCTTCAAATGACTTAGAAGAAAATATGATTCCGCCCCTGGCACCACAACCTTTCCCCTCCAAGCTACGAAAAATATCGCCTGACCAGTCGCTTACGGCCCATGCGAATTGGGCCTGGGCCACGATTCCGCACTCCAGACTATCCCATTGCTCGAGTTCCGGTCCTCGCTGTGGCCGTGCTGCCGCCGTGCTATCTCGGCCGATCAGCCCCACGCGAATCTCGGCGTTTCACCAACGAGCGGTGCGGCGGACAGGCGCGGAAAACTCACAAAGCGATCGGTCGAGGGACTGAAATCGAACGTCCGTGCCGACTTCCTTTGGAATGCCGAGATCCCGGGATTTGGTTGCAAAATCACCCCGAAGGGGTCGCGCGTCTATCTGCTGCAGTATCGGCGGCGCGGCGCGACTCAAGCTGGCGGCGTCGTGCTGACGTCTCTAGGACGATTTTGTCGTCCCTTTCTCCTTTGTCAGCGCGGCGGCGACGCCAAGATCATCCTAGAAGCGACGGACCAATCCTGCCATTCGTCGGGCTGCTCTGGTCCATCGGCGCATCCCCGCGACGATGACGAAGAATCAGCAAGAGCCCGCGGAGAAGCCTGTGTCCGATCGTTCGGCCCCCAGAATCAACGCTGCGGTCAACGCGGTCGTCGATTTGTCCGCAGACGATCTGCCCTCCGCGCACGCGCTTTCCAAGGCTGTCTCCTGGCCGCATCGGCAGGAGGATTGGCGTCTCCTCTTCGCTCTCGGGCGCGGCAAGGCGGCGTTCGAGGGAGAGACTTTGATCGGGACGGCCATGTGGTGGCCTTTTGGCGACGACTTCGCCACGCTCGGCATGGTCATCGTCGCCCCTGATCGACAGGGGGCGGGGATCGGCGGGCGCTTGATGCGCGCGGTTCTTGACGCCGCCGGACCGCGCTCCATCGCTCTCAACGCGACGGCCTCTGGGCAACCCTTGTATGAGAAGCTGGGCTTCGTCGCCGTCGGCGAAATTCAACAACATCAGGGTCGCGCTGTCGTTTCGGTTGCGGGCGACGGCGCTGAAACTCTGCGCCCGATGGACGAAGAGGATTGGAATTGCGTCGCGGCGCTCGACCGCGCGGCGACCGGCCTGGACCGTCGGGCGACGCTCGGCGCGCTTCGCTCTCTCTCGGAAGGCGTCGTTCTCCTGCGCGATCGTGTTCCCCACGAAAGCGGCGTCGCCGGTTTCAGCCTCGTACGCGATTTCGGCCGCGGCAAGGTCATCGGCCCGGTCGTCGCCCCGGATGTCGACGGCGCCAAGGCGCTGATCGGGTATTGGCTCGCTCGCTATCCCGGTCAATTCCTGCGCATCGACACTCGCGGCGACGTCGGGCTGGGAGAGTGGCTCGCCGGGTCGGGCTTGGCCCCTGTCGCATCAGTTGTCACGATGATCCGCGGCAAGGCTCCCTTGCGCAGCGGCGCGACCCGCCTCTTTGCCGTCGTCAGTCAGGCCTTGGGATGAGGAAACGGAACGTCGGGTTGGACGCATGACCTTTCTCTACAAATCCGATCCTGCGCGCGGCGCTGTTTGGGCCCGGGTGTTCGCCGAAAAGGCGCCGCAAATCGCGTTTTGTCAGTGGCCCGACATGGGCGACCCGAGGGATGTCCGCTACCTCGCCGCCTGGGAGCCGCCGGATGATCTCGGCGCGGCCTTTCCCAATCTCGAATTGCTGTTCTCGATCGGCGCCGGGATCGACCAGTTCGATCTTTCCGCCCTTCCGGCCGCCTTGCCGATCATCCGCATGACGGAGCCGGGTCTCGTCGCTTGCATGACCGACTACGCGGCGCTGGCGGCGCTCGCCCTTCACCGCGATCTGCCCGCCTACGTCGCGCAACAGCGCGAGGGAATTTGGCAAGCCCTTCCGGTCGCGCCGAGCGGGCAGACCCGGGTCGGCGTACTCGGCCTCGGCCAGTTGGGACGAGCCGTCGCCGGACGGCTACTGACCCTCGGCTTCGCTGTTTCCGGATGGAGCCGGAGCCGTCACGAAATCTCAGGCTTGCGGTGCTTCGCCGGCGAAGGCGAATTGACGGAGTTTCTCGCCGAGACCAACATCCTGCTCTGTCTGTTGCCGCTCACGCCGCAAACGCGTGGCATCCTCAACGCGTCGCTGTTCGCGCGTCTGCCACAGGGAAGCGCGATCATCAACGCCGGCCGCGGCGGCCACTTGGCGCAGGACGATCTCTTGTCGGCCCTCAACTGCGGCCATCTGCGCGCAGCGCTGCTCGACGTGACCGAGCCCGAGCCGCTGCCGCCCGATCATCCCTTCTGGACGCATCCGAAAATCCTCCTCACACCTCACATCGCCGGCGAGACCCAGCCGGAAACCGCCGCTGCGGCCGTGCTCGACAACCTGGACCGCCACCGCCGGGGCCTGCCCCTGATCGGCCTCGTCAATCGCAGCCAAGGGTACTGAAACGCCATGCCGACAGCTCGTCTCGACGACCCGACGCTCTTCTCCGAGCGAGCCTTCATCGGCGGCGAGTGGACCGCAGCCGGCGGCGGCGCGACGATCCCCGTGTTCAATCCGGCGACGGGCGCGCCGCTCGGGACTGTGCCCGATTGCAGCGAGATGGACACCAATGCGGCCATCGCCGCCGCCGAGACGGCGTTTGCCTCCTGGCGCCGACGCCCTGCTGCGGATCGCGCGGCGCTGCTGGAACGCTGGCACGCTCTGGTGCTGGAAAACGTCGCCGATCTCGCCCGGATCATGACCCTCGAACAGGGCAAGCCGCTCGCCGAGGCGGAGGGGGAAGTCCGCTACGGAGCGACCTTCATCAAGTGGTTCGCCGAGGAAGCGCGACGCGTTTACGGCGCCGCCATTCCCGCCCCCACGGCGGAGCGACGCATTTTCGTGCTCAAGGAGCCGATCGGCGTCTCGGCGGCGATCACGCCGTGGAACTTCCCCATCGCCATGATCACCCGCAAGTGCGCGCCCGCCTTGGCCGCCGGATGCCCCATCGTGGTCAAGCCCTCGGACTTGACCCCTTACTCGGCGCTGGCGCTGGCGGCGCTGGCCGAACGCGCCGGATTTCCCAAGGGCGTCGTCAACGTCGTCACTGGATTGCCTGCAGCCATCGGCGGCGCTCTGACCGCCAGTCCGGTGGTGCGCAAATTGTCGTTCACCGGATCGACGCGAGTGGGAGCGCTGCTGATGCGTCAATCCGCCGACACGATCAAACGCCTCAGCTTGGAGCTGGGCGGAAACGCCCCCTTCATAGTGTTCGACGACGCCGATCTCGATTTGGCGGTGGCCGGGGCGGTCGCCAGCAAGTTCCGCAACGCCGGTCAAACCTGCGTTTGCGCCAACCGTATCCTGGTTCAGGAGGGCGTTCACGAGGCTTTCGTCGGCAAACTGGCCAAAGCCGTCTCGGCGATGAGAGTGGGCGACGGCGTCTTGCCCGGCGTGACCATCGGCCCGCTGATCAACGAGGCGGCCATCGCCAAGGTCGCCGCCCATGTCGAGGACGCCTTGGCGCGCGGCGCGCGCGTGGCGGCGAGCGCGCCGGTTGCGGGCGATCCTAAGCGCTTCGCCGCCCCCATCGTGTTGACCGGCGCCACCCGCGAAATGCGTCTCGCCAACGAGGAAACCTTCGGTCCGGTGGCGCCGATCTTCCGCTTCCATAGCGAGGACGAGGCCATTGAAATCGCCAATTCAACGCCGTTCGGTCTCGCCTCGTATTTTTACACCGAGAACCTCAAGCGCTCGTTCCGCGTCGCGGAGAAACTGGAATTCGGCATGGTCGGCCTCAACACCGGCTCGGTGTCGATGGAAGTGGCGCCGTTCGGCGGCGTCAAGCAATCGGGCTTGGGACGCGAGGGCGGGCCGACCGGGATCGAGGAATACCTCGAGCTCAAGAGCTTCCATATCGACAACCTAAAGGCGTGATCCCGATCGGCTCACGCAACGCCAGCGCAGGCGGTGTTGGAAAAGCGGCGGATCGAAAAGGCGTCGATAGGGGTGCTGGTGCGGCCGCTGTCGATCAGTTCGGCCATGACATCGCCGACGCCCGGACCAAGCTGGAACCCCGCCCCGGAAAAGCCGAAGGCGTAGAACAGGCCGGATACCCGGTCGCTTCGCCCCATCACCGGCTGGCTGTCGGGCAGATAACATTCGACCCCACTCCACACCCGGATGATCCGCAGCCGTTCGAGCAACGGCAGCAACGGGCGCATCTGCGACAGTTGCGCCAGCGTGTTCTCGGGCAGCACCTTGGCGTGACGGGTCTCGACCGAGGCCGGGCCGTGGCGCGGGCCGCCGATGACGATATTGCCGCGCGTCACTTGACGGAAATAGACGACCTCGTCGGCGATCTTCGTGGCCACGCCAACGGATGGTCCGAGGAAATAGGGTGCCGGTTCTGTGACCGACATTTGCGGCCCCTTGACCTGATAAGGGACCATCTCGCCGAAGGCCGCTGCAAAGGGGGCCGCCCAAGCGCCCGCGGTGACGAGGAGGGCCGGAGCGCGGAACGCGCGTCCATCCTCGACGACAACCTCGAAATCGTCGCCGACCTTGGCCGCAGAGACGACCTTGGCGTTCTCGCAGATCGCCGCCCCCGCCCGCGCCGCGGCGCGTGCAAAGGCCGGAGCGGCAAGGCGCGGATTGGCGTGACCGTCCACCGGGGCCAAAGACCCGGCGACCACCTTCGGGCCGAGGAAACCGAACCGCTCGCGGACTTGTGCTGCGGTCATGAGGTTGAGATCGAGGCCATAGTCGCGAGCCGAGCGGGCGTAGGCTTCCAGCTCCGCCGCCATGTCTTCGTCGAAGCACACCCGCACGTGGCCGCGTTGGACGAACTCGCAATCCTCGCCGACCAATTGGGGCAGACGCCCCCAAATTTCGCGCGAGCGATTGGCGAGCGGCAGCTGATTGAGCGGGCGGCCCTGCCGGCGCACGTTGCCGAAGTTGGTTCCGCTGGCTTGGCGGCCGATCCGGTCGCTGTCGAGCAGAATGACCGAGCGTCCCCGCCGCCGCAGGAAAAAGGCCGCCGCCGCGCCCATGAAGCCGCCGCCGACGATGACGACATCAGCCGCCGAGTGGGTCATGACTTGGCCCTCACGCTGGCGGAAAGAGGTTTGACCGGGGCTTGGCCGCGCAGCCGCCCGACCGCCTCCAAGGGAACGCCGAGCGCGTGCGAGACCACTTCGGCGCTCGCCAACCCGCAGAAGCGGCCCTGACAACGGCCCATCCCGACCCGGCTGAAAGCCTTGGCGCGATTGACTTCCGACGCGCCGGCTTCGCTGACCGTCCGCCGCAAGGCGCCGGCGGTCACCGTTTCGCAACGGCAAAGAATGGCCTCGTCGAGCAATTCTTCGGCCAGGCGCGCGCCCGGCCAGGGAAAGCTCTTGAACACGCCGTTGCGGAACCTCAGCATCTTGGCGTGCCGGGCGAGAAGCGCGCGCTCCGCGTCGGCGGGAACCGGGCGCCCCAGATCGGCCAAAGCCGCGTAGGCGGCCAACGCCCCGGAACATTCCGCCGCGTCCGCCCCGGCAAGACGAACGCCGTCGCCCGCGAGGTAGACGCCTTTGACCGAACTGCGGCCGCGAGAGTCGATCCAAGGCAGCCACTGGCCGAGGAGCGGGTCGAAGTCGAAGCGGCAACCCGCCAAATCCGCCAGTTGGGTCTCCGCGCGCAAGTGATACCCGATGCCGACGGCGTCGCATGCAATGGCCCTCTCGCGGCCGTTGGACGTGCGATATCGAACGCCGCGAACGCCGTCCTCGCCGCCGACGATCTCGCGTAGCGTCGCGCCGGCGCGGACCGCCACGCCTTTGAGACCCAATCCGGCGACATAGCCGAGACCGCGCAAGAGCAAGTCGGGACGCGCCGCCATATCGCCGAGGCCCGACATTTGCTGCGATGTCGTGGCGCTGTCGAGTACGGCGGCGACCTTGGCCCCGGCCTGCAGATATTGCCACGCGACGAGGTAGAGGAGCGGGCCCGTCCCGGCGAAGACCACCAGCGAACCGATGGCGCAGGCCTGGGCCTTCAGGGCGACTTGCGCCCCTCCGAGGGAATAAACGCCGGGGAGCGTCCATCCAGGCGCGGGAAAAAGGCGATCCGTCGCGCCGGAGGCGATGAGCAAGGCGTCATACGGCACGGCCTCGGTGATGTCGCCCGACGCCACGTGAAGCGCGTTGTCACGCACGTTCCAGGCGAGACTTCCCGGGCGGTAGTCGATGCGGTCCTTCAGCGCGTCGAACGCCCGATGGATCGAGCGCGCCTTTTCCGCCTCGCTGCCGTAAAGCTGCCGGGCGGAGCGGGTGAAGCCGGCGGGCTGGCGACGGTAGATCTGGCCGCCCGAAGCCGCGCCTTCGTCGATGACGGTGGGACGCAAACCGGCGGCGACGATCGCCTCGGCGGCGCGAACGCCGGCCGGACCGGCGCCAACGATCAGGATACGAGGGCTGGCCATGCTGTCTCCGGCAACGACGTGACGATTCTCAAACCGGGCGAAACCGGCGTGTCGCAGGCGCGCAGCTTTCGCCCCTCGGGGGTCCAGACCATGCAGTCCTGACAAGCGCCCATCAGGCAAAAGCCGGCGCGTGGACCATCGCCGAATTCGGACATTCTGAGCCGCTTGCCATGAGTCAGCAGCGCGACCATCAGGGTGTCGCCGGCGAGCGCTTCCAGCGCGACGCCGTCCACTTCGATGGTCACCGGCGAGCGGGCGGTCTCGCCGAGGCGGACGAATTGGGCCGTCACTTGAAGCATCCTTTCCCGCGCATCAGGCGGACAAGCGCTGTTCGACCAGCGCCGTGTAGAAGGCGATTCCGCGCCCGATGACGTCGTCGTTGAAATCGTAGGCCGGGTGATGCAACGGCGCGCCCGCCCCGTCTTTGCCTTGGCCAAGCCACAGGTAGGCGCCCGGCTTGGCTTGCAGCATGAAGGCGAAGTCCTCCGAGGCGAAGGACGGTTCGGAAGCCACGGCCGCCCGCAACGCCGCCCGTCGGGCGGCCGCCAGGGCGTATCCGGCGCAGGCGGGATCGTTGAGCGTCGCCGGATAATAGCGATCATAGGCCACGTCGATTCGTGTTTCCGAGGCCAGCGCCACCCCAGCGGCGATAGCCCGCAGTGCGCCTTCGATGCGGTCTTGAACGCCGACGTCGAAGGTGCGAACGGTCCCCGTCACCTGCACGGAGGCCGGCAAAACGTTGTGCGTGTGGCCGCCCGCGATCCGCGTCACCGAGAGAACGGCGGACTGCATCGGCGAGATGCGCCGCGAAACGATGGCGTTCAGTTGCCCGACGAGATCGCTGGCGGCCAGGATGGCGTCGGGAGTGCCTTGCGGCTGCGCCGCGTGCCCGCCCCGCCCGACGATTTCGATATCGAAACGATCGGCGGCGGCCATGATCGGACCGGGTCGGGTTTGGATGTCGCCTTCGGCCAAGTCGGGCCAGTTGTGCAGGGCGTAGACTTCGTCGACCGGAAATCGCTCGAAGAGGCCGTCCTCGATCATTGCCCGGGCGCCGGCCATGCCCTCTTCCGCCGGCTGAAAGATGAAGACGACCGTGCCGTCGAAACGTCGTGTCCGGGCCAGATGACGCGCCGCTCCCAGCAACATCGCCATGTGTCCGTCGTGCCCGCAGCCGTGGAAGACGCCGGGCGTCCGGCTGGCGTAAGGGAGACCGGTCGCTTCGACGATCGGCAGCGCGTCCATGTCGGCGCGCAAGCCCAAGCGACGAGCCGATCCGCCGCATTTCAACACGGCGACGACGCCCGTGCCGCCGATCCCGCTGAACGCCAGCAAGCCCAGCGCCCGCAATTCGTCGGCCACCCTCGCCGCGGTGCGGAACTCGGCTCGGCCGAGTTCGGGGTGAGCGTGCAGTTCGCGTCGCAGGACGACGAGCTGGGCGAGCAGGTCGTCGATCTCGGCGAGGGGCGAGGACATCGCGCTTGCTCCCGTCAATGCAGCCAGTCCTGCAAGCGGTAATAGGCGCCGACGAACGGCAAGAACCAGGGCGGGCCGAAATGGCCAGGCACGGCGGGCCAACGGAGTCCGGACAGCGGATTGGCCGAGGCCTCTCCGCTCATCACGCGGGCCATGATCTGCCCCATGTGGACGGCCATTTGCGTGCCATGGCCGCTGTAGCCCATCGCGTAGAACAGTTTGTCGTGCTCGCCCGCGCGCGGCAGCCGGTCGGCGGTCATGTCGACCAGCCCTCCCCAGCAATAGTCGATCCGTGCGTCCCGCAATTCCGGGAACAGCTCGCGCATCCTGGCTTCCAGGAGCTTGCCGCTCTTCACGTCGGACGTCGGACTGGACATGGCGAAGCGCGCCCGCCCGCCGAAGATCAGCCGGTTGTCAGCAGCGAGGCGGAAATAGTTGCCGATGTTCTTGGTGGTGGTGGCGGAGCGCCGCGTCGGCATGATGCGGCGCGCCAGATCGTCGCTCAGCGGTTCGGTGGCGATGACGAAACTGCCCACCGCCACCAGCCGGCGGCGGAAATAGGAAACCGGCACGCGGCGCGAGGCCCCGGTGGCGATCAACACCCGATCGGCCTGCAGCGCCCCGCGCGGCGTAACCAGCCGGTGAGCGTAGCCGGACAGCGGTTCGATCCGCGTCACCGGCGTTTGCTCAAAAATGCGCGCGCCGCGCCGCGCCGCCGCTTCGGCCAGACCAATCGCGAAGCGGCCCACATGCATGTTGGCGCTCTTGGGGTGGACGATGCCGCCGTACAATTTGTCGCTGCCGATTTCGTCGCGGATGCGGACAGGTTCGATCAACCGCGCCTCGGGCTCCACCTCGCGGGCCAGCACCTCGAAAGCTTTGGCCAATTTGGCGAAATGCCCTGGCTTGGCGGCCAGCTTGATCTTGCCCGCGCGGCGGAAATCGCAGTCGATCCGCTCCTCGGCGATGAGCGCCTCGACGGCGTCCACCGCGGCGTCGAAGGCGAAATACAATGCCTTGGCCCGCTCCATTCCCAGAGACCCGGCAAGAGCGGTCAGATCATGGGCGAGCCCGTTGTTGCACTGACCACCGTTGCGCCCCGACGCTTCCCCGGCGACGGCGCCCGCCTCAAGCAGGACGACTCGGGCGCCCTGCTTGGCCAGTGCCCGGGCCGCCGAAAGACCGGTGAGCCCGCCGCCGACGATGGCCACGTCGGCTGCGCCTTCCACCGGGCCTTGCGCGCCCGCGCCGAAACGCGGCGCGGTGTCGAGCCAATAGGAGTTGAGATTCATCGCCGGCCCCCGCTGCTCGCCTTGGCCTACACGCCCAGAAGGGTGGCGAGTTCGCCGATGGTCGCCACCTCGTAATAGCCATAATAGGGAGTGGACGGTTCATGACCGCGGCTGATGAAAGCCTTGTTCTTGATGCCGAGATCGTGCGCGGTCATCAGGTCGTAGCGTAAGCTCGACGACACATGGAACAGGTCCTCCGGGCCGCACCCCAGCTTGTCCATCATGTACTCGAAGCCCTGCATCCGCGGCTTGTAGGATTGCGCGTCCTCGGCGGTGAACACCGCATGGAACGGCGCGCCCAACTTCTCCACGTTGCGATGGATCTGTTCGTTGGCGGCGTTGGAGAGGATCACCAGCTTGTAGCGCGAGGCGAGACGGACGAGGCCCTCGGGGACATCGGGGTGCGGCCCCCAGGTCGGCACCGCCGCGTAGATCTGGTCGGCGTCGGCCTCACGATACAGAACGCCCTGCCGCTTGCACGTGCGCCGCACCGCATTGCGCACCACCTGCCGGTAGGGCTTCCAGGGGCCGAGAACTTCATCCAGGCGATAGGCCGAAAACACCTTGACGAAGGCTTCCATCTCTTCCGGCGCCAAGGTGGGCGCATAGATTGAGCGGGCGACATTGGACATTTCGAAATAGATCAACGTGCCGTAGCAGTCGAACGTGATGTACTTCGGGTTCGGGTCGGACACGGTCATTCCTTTTGTCTCGCGATGTCAGCTGAAGTCGATGAGAACGGTCTTGTGCCGCAAATTGGCCTCGACGGCGTGGCGGCCGAGATCCTTGCCGACGCCCGAGCGCTTGAACCCGCCGGTCGGCAGGTTCATGTCGTTGCTGCGGCCATAGCGGTTGATCCACACGGTTCCCGCCTCGATCCTGCGCATGGCCCGCATGGCGCGGTTGAGGTCGGCGGTGAAAACGCCTGAAGCCAGCCCGTAGCGGGGATGATCGGCCAGGGCGAAGGCTTCCTCCTCGTCGGCGAAGGTCTGCACGGTCAGCACCGGGCCGAAGATCTCCTCGCGCACCGCCTCCATGTCGCAGGTGAGGTTGGCGAGGAGCGTGGGGGCATAGAAGGCGCCGCCCGCCGTCGCCGGCAAACGGCGCCCGCCGGTGACGATTTGCGCTCCGCTCGCCACGGTTCTTTGAACGATGCCGTCGATGCGCTGGGCTTGCGGCTCCGAAATGATGGGGGCGAAGGTCGTGGCGCTCGACCACGTCGGCCCCGGCTTGACGGCGGCGGCGATCGCGATGATGCGCTCGAGCAAGGCGTCGGCGATGGAGCGCTCCACCACCAGTCGCGATCCCGCGACGCAAACCTGACCGCCGTTGTACAGGATGGAACGGGCCACCGTCGCCGCGACCTTGTCCAGATCGGGCACATCGGCGAACACCAGTTGCGGGCTCTTGCCGCCCAGTTCCAGCGTGACCGGTTTCACCCCCGCATCGGCGCTCGCGGCCATGATGGCCGCCCCGGTGCGCGTCGAACCGGTGAAGGTGATCTTGGCGATATCGGGATGGCGCACCAGGGCTTCGCCGGTCACCGTTCCGGCGCCCTGCACAACGTTGAAAATGCCGGGAGGGACGCCCGCCTCCACCGCTAGCTCGGCCATCCGCACCACGGAGAACGGCGTCATCTCCGACGGCTTTACGACGACGGCATTCCCGGCGGCCAGCGCCGCCCCCACCTTCCAGCCGGTCTGGGTCAGGGGGAAATTCCACGGCACGATCGCTCCGACGACCCCATAGGGCTCGGCGACGATCATGCCGAGATTGTCCGATCGGGTCGCCGCCACGTCGCCGCCGAGCTTGTCGGCGTATTCGGCGAAAAAGCGAATGGTGTCGGCCAAATAGGGCACGTCCCAGCTGTAGGCGTCGCTGATGGGCCGGGTGGAGCCGACCGCCTCCAGCCGCGCCAATTCTAGGCGGTTCTGCGCGATGAGATCAGCCCAGCGATGGAGGAGCGCTCCGCGTTCGCGCGGAGGACGGCGCGCCCAGCCCGAAGACTGGAAGGCGTGCTTGGCGTCGGCCGCCGCCTCGTCGACGACAGTCGCATCGGCGATCCGCATCTCGGCCAGGACGGCGCCATCGGAGGGACGGCGGACGGCGAGGGCGTCGGAGCCTTTGACTATGCGGCGCCCGCCAATGAAGTGGGCGGCGGGAATGGCGACCTGCGAGGGATCGAAATCGAGCACGGCGGGCCCTCAGCGGCTCTTCTTGGCGGTCTGCGCCGCATAGGCGACGGCGCCCAGAAGAAGCGTGATGGAAATCAGAAGCGAGCTGATGGCGGCGATCGTCGGCTCGATCTGTTCACGGATGGAGAGATACATCTCGCGCGTCAAAGTGGTGAGCGGCCCACGGGCCACAAACATGGCGACGATGACCTCGTCGAGAGACGCGAGAAACGTGAAGATCGCCGCCACGATGACGCTGGTGCGGATTTGCGGCAGGGTGACCAGCATGAACGCCTTGAAGCGGTTCACGCCAAGGCTGCGGGCGACCATCTCCTGCGTCATGTCAAACGAGCGCAGACCCGCCCCCACCGTCAACATGACGTAGGGAACGCTGAGGAGCACGTCGGCCAGAATCAGCCCCGGCATGCTGCCGATCATGCCAAGCCGGCTGAAAACGAAGAATATTCCAATAGCCACGATGATGATCGGCACGATCATCGGCGTCATCAGCACCATTTGCAGCGCCCGCGCCCGCCGCCAGCCGCAATTCATGATGCCGTAACTGGCGGCGGCGCCGATGGGCACGGCAAGCGCGACGGTAGCCAGCGCTATTTCCACCGAGAAGCGAGTGGCCCGCATCCACTGCGCCGAACCGAAGAACGCCTGATACCAGCGCGTCGACCACCCGGGCGGCGGAAAGCGCAAGAACTCGCTGTCGCCGAAGGACACCGGAAAGATGATGAAGATCGGGAAGATCAGGAACAGCAGCAGCAGGCTGACCACGGCGACCAGCAAGAAATAGTGGCGACGCTCGAGAAGGATCACGGCCGCGCCCTCACTTCTCGCCCAGGATGCGCTCGATCGGCACGATTCGATCGGCCGCCCACAGAATGAACAGCGTCAACCCCAGGAGCACGAACGCCACCGCGCTGGCCGCGCCGAATTCCGAGTAGATGTCGATGTTCCGCTGCACCAGCATGGCGACCATGATCGTGCGGCCGCCGCCCATCAGTTCCGGCGTGATGTAGAAGCCGAGCGACAGGACGAAGACGAACACCGCCCCCGCCATCAGACCCGGCGCCGAGAGCGGGAGGATTACCTGCAGGAACACCCGCATCGGCTTCGCCCCGAGGCTCGACGCCGCCCGTCCGAGATCCTCGGGGATCTGCTTCAGGTTGCCGTAGAGAGTCAGGACGACGAAAGGCAGCATGACGTGGACCATGCCGATGACGGTGCCCGTCAAATTGTGAACGAGGGCCAGCGGTTCATCGATCAGGCCGATCGCCTGCAAACCGCGATTGACCAGCCCGGAATGCTGCAGGAGCACCAACCACGCGTAGGTGCGCACCAATACCGACGTCCAAAACGGAATCAGGACCATGGCGAGGATCAGCATGGCGGAGCGTTGGCCGCTGATCGCCGCCAAGAAGGCGATGGGGTAGCCGAGCGTCACGCAGATCAGCGTGACCAACGCAGCGGTCAGAAAGGTCCGGCCGAAGGTCAAGGCGTAGCCGGGATCCTGCATGATGCGCGCATAGTTGATGAGGCTGAACTCGCCCGTCTTGGCGTCGACGAGCGACTGCCAGAACAAGTGGCACAGCGGCGCCACCAGCAACAGCGCGACCACCGCCAGAGCCGGCAAGGTCAAAGCCAACAGCGCCAGACGCTCCCGCCGCTCCATGGCCCGCAGGGCTTTTGCATTGTCGGCGAAGGGTGCGGACGCGCTCACGCCTCGGCCTCCCCGCAATTGCCCAACACGGGAACGATGATCGTGTCCTCGACGTGCAAGCGCAGCGTGATGTCGTTTCCGACCTGGGGCAAGCTTCGCGCGCCCATGTGATGACAAGGGATCCGCAAGGAAACGGTTTGCCCGCCGCCGATCCGCACGAAGATCTTGAAACTTTCACCTTGATAGATGGCCTCGGACACCTTCCCGGGCAGGACATTCCAGGCTTCGTTCTCGTTGACCGGACCATAAATGAGCTTTTCGGCCTGAATGGCCACGGCGAGCCGATCGGCCGCCGGAATCTCGCGCGCGGTGTGCAGCGCCGCCTCGCCGAGCGTCACGATCTTGGCGCTCTGCCGCTTCACAGGCAGCAGAGTGGTCTCGCCGACGAAGCTGGCGACAAAATCATTGGCCGGGAAATCGTGCAATTGGCATGGCGTGGCGATCTGCTCGATGCGCCCGGCCCGCATAACGGCGATGCGGTCGCTCATGGTCAGCGCCTCGCGCTGATCGTGGGTGACATAGATCATCGTCGCGCCAAGCCGGGCGTGCAATCGGCGGATTTCGATCTGCATGGATTCGCGTAGCTGCTTGTCGAGCGCCGAAAGCGGCTCGTCGAGCAGGATCAGGCCGGGGTCGAAGACGATCGCCCGCGCCAGCGCCACGCGCTGGCGCTGCCCGCCCGACATCTGGGCGACGCCGCGATCCTCGTAGCCGGCCAATTCCACCAGGGCCAGCGCCTCGCGGACCCGCTTTTGACAGTCGGTCTTGGAAACGCCCCGCGCTAGCAAGGGAAAAGCGACATTCTGGGCGACCGACATATGAGGGAACAGCGCATAACTTTGGAAGACGACGCCGATGTTGCGCAAGTGCGGCTGCAACAGCGTCACGTTGCGCTCGCCGAAGAAGACGCTTCCCGAGGTCAGTCTAGTGAAACCGCTCAACACGTTGAGGAGCGTCGTCTTGCCCGACCCGGACGGCCCGAGCAGCGAGACGAACTCGCCGACCTTGACCTCCAGCGACACGTTGTCGAGGGCCTTGACGGCGTCATAGTTTCGCGTCGCCGAGCGCACCGACACCGTCTCGTAAGATGCGTGTTTCGCCGCCATCCAAAAGTTCCCAGAAACGAAGGTTCGAGCGGGATAACCTCACAAACCGAAATTATCCCGCCCAGGGAAGCCCACGATTATTGCTGAACGAAGTTCAGCCAACGCTCGGTCGCCTTGACGCCATCCGGGCTCGCCCACCACGCCGCGCCGATCAGGACCTGCTTGTCGTAATTTTCCGGCGCGCTCGGCAGGGTCGCCTTCAACTCGTCGCTGATCTTGCCAAGGGTATAGGCTTTCGGATTGGCCGGGCCATAGGAGATGTACTTGGGAATGTCGGCCTGGAGATCGGGAGACAGAATCTCGTTGATCACCTTCAACGCCTCGTCCTTGTGCTTCGACCCCTTGGGGATCACCAGACAGGTGTTCTGGTAGATGCCCTGGTTGAAGGTGTAGCCGATATCGGGGTTGGCTTTGATGGCCCCCGCCACGCGGCCATTCCAGATTCCGATCATGTCCACTTCGCCGTCGGCGATGAGCTGGGCCGACTGGGCGCCCGAGCTCCACCAAGCGGTCACATTCGGCTTGATTTCTTCGAGCTTCTTGTAAGCGCGATCGACATCGAGCGGATAGAGTTTGTCCTTCGGCACGCCGTCGGCGAGCAACGCCATTTCCAGCGTGACGTAGGCCTTGCCGCGCAGCGAACGGCGGCCCGGGAATTTCTTGACGTCCCAAAAATCGGCCCACGTCTTGGGCCCGTTTTCGCCGTACTTCTTCTTGTTCCACGCCAAGACGCTGGAGTACCCGATATAGCCCAAATAGGTCGGCTTGCGGAAATCGGCGGGCAGGTCCTTGGCGTTCGGGATCTTGCCGTAGTCGAGCGCCTCGAACAGCCCCTGAGCGGTGCCGTCGACGCAATCGTCGGGACCAACCTCGACGACGTCCCAGTAAACGTTCTTGCTTTCGATCTGGGCCTTGATGC
>JBEKFO010000005.1:0-29679 GCA_050013275.1 Roseiarcus sp.
ACACGCCAAAACTGACTGTCGGGCATGGCGGCTGTTTCGGCTGCATCTATTCCGTGCGCGGCGCGGGCGGCTACCAGATGTTCGGCATCACGCCGATGCCGATTTACGACCCCAATCAAGAGATCAAGTATCTGCGCGAATTCATGTGCCTGTTCAATCCCGGCGACATCGTCAAGTGGCGCCCGATCGATCGCGCCGAATACGATCAGACCGTCGCCGACGTCGCCACCGGGAAATTCGTTCCGCACATGGCGAACGTCACGTTTTCCCTCGACGATTTTCACCGGGACATCGACGGAACCAACGCCAAGCTGACGGGGGCTCTCCATGGCCATTGAAGTCATCACGCCCGGGCTTTCGACCACCGTGCAGGATCTCGGCCGTCCCGGCTATTACCACATCGGCATTCCGATCTCGGGCGGCATGGATCGCCTGGCGCTGCGGGCGGCCAACCTGCTCGTCGGCAACGCCGAAGGCGCGGCGGTTCTCGAAGCGTCGTTTCTGGGACCGGAGCTGGAATTCACTTCGGAGGCGACCGTCGCCGTCACCGGCGCGGAATTGCCGCCCAAGGTCGACGGCGCGCCGCGCGCGACCTGGACGTCGTTCAGGGTGAAGAAGGGTCAGAGACTCGCCTTCGATTTTCTCAAGAGCGGCGCCCGCGCCTACATCGCCGTCTCGGGCGGCCTCGACGTGCCTGTCGTGCTCGGGTCGCGCTCGACCTACACGCTCGGTGCGCTCGGCGGCCACCAGGGGCGCAAACTGGCGGCCGGCGACAGGCTCGCGCTCGGCGCGGGCGCGGGCGCGCCCGAGGGGCGCACGGTTCCGCCGCATCTGCGCCGGACGCCGTCGTCGCCGGTCGAGTTGCGCATGATGCCCGGACTCTATTGGCATCGCATCACCGAGGCGGCGGGCAAGCATTTCTTCGACGACCAATGGAAAGTCGCGCCCGAAGCCGACCGCATCGGCTACCGCTTCCGCGGCGGCCGGCCGCTGGAATTCGTTCCGCGCGAGCCGCCGTTCGGCGCAGGCTCCGATCCCTCCAATATCGTCGACGCTTGCTACCCCTACGGCTCCATTCAGGTGCCGGGCGGCACGGAACCCATCGTGCTGCATCGCGACGCAGTTTCCGGCGGCGGCTATTTCATGATCGGCACGGTCATTTCGGCCGACCTCGATCTGATCGGACAATTGCAGCCCCACGCGGCCGCGCATTTCGCGCCGGTCACGATGGAGCAGGCGCTGGCTGCGCGACGCGAGCGGCAAAGGCTGCTCAACGACATACGAAACGCATTCTAGAATGGAGATTTGCTCATGAACGACGCAATCCTCAATGCAGCGCGTCCATTGCGGCGCGCAACGGGTCTCACGCAAGCCGGCCTCGTCCTCGCGGGCGTGGCGATCCTCACCGCGTCGGCGAAATTCCAGGTTCCGTTCTGGCCGGCGCCGATGACCATGCAGACGCTCGCGGTCCTCATGCTCGGCGCCGCCTATGGCGCGCGGCTGGGATCGGGGACAGTGATCGCCTATCTCGCGCTCGGCGCAGCGGGCGCGCCGGTCTTCGCCGCCGGCGGGGGCGCCGCCTATTTCGTCGGTCCGACCGGCGGCTACCTCGTGGGCTTCGCGTTGGCGGCGTTCGTCGTCGGATCCTTGATCGCGCAGCGTCCGCGCGCTTCGCTGGTCGGCGCCTTCGCAGTCGTTTTGGCGGGAGACGCGATCATCTTCGGCTGCGGCGTCGGCTGGCTCGCGGTTCTCTTCGGGGCGGGCAAAGCGTTGGCCTACGGGCTCGCTCCGTTCGCGCTGGCCGAGCTGCTGAAACTCGCGCTCGGCGCGAGTCTGATCGTGGGCGTGCGCCGTCTGCGGCGCGCGTGACGGTCATTCGCTCGTCGCGCGCCGCTGAAGAGCCAGCTCTCGATACTCGCGCGGCGGCACGCCGTATTGCGCCTTGAAGGCGCGGCTGAATTGAGCCTGATCGCCAAAGCCGCCTTGGTAGGCGATCTCGGCGACGGTCTGTCTTTGCGCTGGATCGGCCAGCGCTTCGCGGCAGGCTTCGAGTCGTTGATCGCGAATCCAACTGCCGAGCGTCTGATTTGTGTCGCGGAACAACTCATGAAGATAGCGTGTCGAAATACCGCAAGCGCGAGCGATCCTTTCCGGATCGAGATCGGGATCGCCGATGCGGCTGCGGATGAAACTCTCGATGCGGGCCAAATGCGCCGCGCGTACCGCCGAGTTGCCCGCCGTCAGCGTTCTTTCGTCGTCCTTGAGCGCCAGGACGAGCAGATCGACGAGTTGCCGGCCCACGGTCGCGCGCAATTCGGCCGACATGTCGTCGATCCGACGCGGAATGAGTCCGAGCATGTCGCAGAACAGGCCGCCGCTGCCGGAGGACGTGTCGAATTGCATCGAGCAAAATCGGTCGGGCTGGCGGATGCGACCGCCCAGCGCCGAGCCGGCCACCTTCACGACCCAAAGGTCGGCCGGATGATCGTGGCTGAACACGTACGGCTCGTGACTGCGCTCGAGGATCAAGCCGCCGGGGCGGCAGCGCACGTCTTTGCCGCATTGGGAAAAGAACACCTCCGACTGAATCGGCACGGTGACGAGAAAATGCTCCTCGCGCTCCGCTTTGAAGTGATGAAGCAGGCGCCGGTACTGCAACGGTTGGCAGGTGAGACGCGACAAAGACACCTCGCCGAGCCGCCACAGGTTCAACTCGCCGGCGAAACGGTCGGCATCGCCAAATGTTAGATCGAGCGGGAAATACGTCGAGGCGATCGTCTCGTGCCAGTGTCGGCTGCGATCCCTCGGCGCACATGCGGCTGTCGAAATTTGCGTCACGGCGCCTAATCCATTGGCGCCCGACAACCGAGAAAATTCGGGCGCTCTGCGCCCATTCTGTCGTCACTACGCGCAAAGTCAAATTTGCTTGCGCCAATTGCAAAGACGAGACCTCCGCCGGTTGTCTAAGGTCCTCACACTGCCAAGGGCGACAGTCCAACGCAGGTCAACCGGGAGGAGACGACGCCAAGGCGGAAGCCACGGTGAGCACCCTCGCGCGCGCCTGCAAAGCGAGGTTCTCATGAGAGCGGCCAAACCGTCGAAAATCGATCCGATCACCTTGTCCGTCGTGCGCGGCGTGCTGGAGACGACGCAACGCGAGATGACGTTGTCATTGGAGAAGACCGCGCGCTCCTCCGTCTTCAATCTCGCGCACGACTATTCCACCGCGCTGTTCAACGCCAAGCCGGAGATGATCCTGCAAGGCCAGGACATTCCGATTCATCTCGGCTCGCTCATGCCGGCGATGAAGGCGGTCGCGCGTTTCTTCGGCGACGACATCCACGACGGCGACCTGATCCTGCACAACGATCCCGCTTACGGCGGCAGCCACGCGGTCGACACCTGCATGTACAAGCCGGTCTTCTACAAGGGCAGGCTCGTCTATTGGACGGTGTGCAAGGGCCATTTGACCGACATCGGCGGCCCGGTTCCCGCCGGCTACAATCCGAGCGCAAAGGAAATTTATGCGGAGTGTCTGCGTATTCCGCCGGTGAAGATCTGGGATCGCGGCACGCCGCGCAACGACGTTCTCAACTTGATCTTCACGAACATGCGCGCGCGGCGCGATCAGGAGGGCGACTTCAACGCCCTGATCGGCGCCTGTCAGGTCGGCGAACGCAATCTTATCGCGATGCTCGACAAATACGGCGAGGCGACGGTCGACGCCTGCGTCGCCGAACTTCTCAATATGGCTGACCGCCATATGCGCACGTTGATCAAGTCGGTGCCGGACGGAACATACGAAGGCGTCGCAATCCTCGAGGACGCCGGCCACGGCTTCGGCGACTTCGAGATCAAGGCGGAGGTCACGATCAAGAGCGATGCGTGCCACATCGCGATCTCCAGCCCGCCGCAGATTCCCTATTTCATCAATTCCTACGAGGGCAACTCGCATTCCGGCGTGTATCTCGGGCTGATGATGTTCGCGGCGCTGCCGCCGCCGTACAACGAAGGCCTCTATCGCTGCGTCTCCGTCGATTTCGGGCCGAAGGGCACGATCTGCAACGCGCTCGAGCCGGCGCCGCATATGAACTGCACGACGACGCCGATGGAGACGTTGACCGACGCCGTGCGCCTCGCGTTCGAGAAGGCGATGCCCTCGAAGGTCGCCGCCTCCTGGGGCCACGCCAACGGTCTGAACGTCGCGGGTTGGGACAGCCGCACCAACGAAGAATACGTGACCATGGTGCTGGCGACGATCATTTCTGGCGGCGGCGCGACGCCGCAGCAGGACGGATGGCACGCCGTTGGGCCGGAATGCTGCTTCGGCGGGCTGACGTCGGGCGACGTCGAGCTGCTGGAATATTCCTATCCGATCATCATTCACCGCTACGCGCTGATGACCGACTCGGGCGGCGCCGGCAAATTCCGCGGAGGTTCGGGGACGGCCTGGGAGGTTGAACCGCTCGACAAGGAGATGCTGTGCATCGGCTTTGGCGAAGGGCGGCGCATTCCCGCGATGGGCGCCGCGGGCGCGAAATCGAAGCTGATCGACGACAAGGTCGGCCGCGTCGAGCTCAAGCGCGACGGCAAGGTCGACGTGATCCGCACCAACATCTTCGAAACGATCAAACCCGGAGAGACGATCACCAACATGAACCCCGGCGGAGGAGGCTACGGCAATCCGTTCGAGCGGCCGATCGAGATGGTCGTCACCGACGTGCGCAACGGCCTGGTTTCGATCAACGGCGCCAAAGAGGATTACGGCGTCGTGTTCAAGAACGCGAAGACGCTGGACGTCGATTTGGCTGCATCCAAGCAGCTGCGGACCGCTTGAGGAGGATGCGAGAGATGACCACGAACTATCGTCTCGGCATCGACGCCGGCGGCACCTTCACCGACTTCGTGATCGCGAACAAGACGACCGGCGTGACCAAGCTTTTCAAAGCTCTGTCGACGCCGTCGAACCCGACCAAAGCGATCGAAAATGGACTGAAGCTGATATCGGAGGATCTCGGCCTGAGCCCCGAAGAGGTCGTTTCGAGCTGCGATCTGTGCATCAACGGCACCACGGTCGGCCTGAACGCCCTGATCACCCACCGCGGCGGCAAGACGGGCCTGATCTGCACCGCCGGACACGAAGACTCGATCGAGATCCGCAACGGCCACAAGGAAGACGGCTACCGTTACGATCCGGAATATCCGGCGGCCGTTATGCTTGCGCCTCGCTATTTGCGCAAAGGCGTGCGCGAACGCGTCATTTCCGACGGCTCCGTCCGCACGCCTCTGCATGAAGAGGACGTGCGTGCGGCGTGCGAAACCTTCGAGGAACAGGGCGTCGAGACTGTCGCAATCTCCTTCGTGTGGTCTGTGCTGAATCCGGCGCACGAGCAGCGCGCGGCGGAAATCGTGCGCGAAATGCTTCCCGACGTGATCCTGACGGTCGGCAGCGACCTCTATCCGCAGGTGCGCGAATACACGCGGACCTCGACTTCGGTGGTCAACGCCTACCTCGCGCCGGTCATGCGCAAATACGTGCAGGCGGTCGACGCGTATTTCCAGTCGCTCGGAGCCAAGCAGCCCGTTCGCTATTTTCAGTCGAACGGCGGGCTCGCGATCGGCCAGGTGATGACCGACCGCTCGGTCTACGCGATCAACTCAGGCCCGGCGTCGGCGCCGCAGGCGGGGCGCTATGTCTGCGCTCCCTTCAAGAAAGGGAACGTCATCACCGTCGACATGGGGGGAACGTCATTCGACATCACCCTGACCAAGGACGGGCAGACCAATCTCAACAAGAACATCGACTTTCTGCGCTATCGCATCGGCGTGCCGATGATCCAGGTCGAAACGCTCGGGGCCGGCGGCGGATCGATCGGCTGGATCGACTCGCTCGGAATTCTCCAAGTCGGGCCGCAGTCGGCCGGTTCGCAGCCGGGCCCTGCCTGCTACGACCAAGGCGGTACGGAACCGACGATGTCCGACGCGAATCTCGTCCTCGGCTACCTCAGTCCGGACGGGTTGCTCGGCGGCCGATTGCCGCTCAATCTCGAAAAGGCGCGCGCGGCCATCAAGACGATCGCCGATCCCTTGCACTTGACGGTGGAGCAAGCCGCTTACGGCATGTTCACCATCGTCAACAACAACATGGTGAACGGCATTCGGCGTGTCTCCGTCGAGCGCGGATTCGATCCCCGCGACTTCGTACTCGTCGGGGCGGGCGGCGCGACCGCGGCGCATATCACCGCGCTGGCGCGCGAGATCGGCGTCGAAACGATCATTCTGCCCAAGCTCGCCTCGGGGCTCTGCGCGTTCGGTCAGATCATCTCCGACGTGAAATACAATTACATGGCGACCGCGCCGGCGCGCCTCGACAACGAGGAGGCCTACAAGCGGATCGACGCGCTCTTCAAATCCATCGAATCGAAGGGCGTCGCGCATCTTGAAAATGACGGCTTCGCGAAGAATCAGATCGAGGTACGGCGCAGCCTCGAAATGCGCTATGTCGGCCAAGTGCACGAATGCACCGTCGACATCGACACTTTCGATATCAACGCCAAGACCATCGATCGCATCAAGGACGGGTTCCATCGGCGCCATGAGGAGCTTTACACCTACTCCGAACGGCACAGCACAGTCGAAGTCGTCAACATCGAATCGACGATCTACGGCCTGATCGACAAGCCGAAGACGCCGGCCCTGGGCAAGGGCAAGGCGGCGCCGGACGCCCTCAAGGAACATCGCAAGGCGATCTTCGACGCCTCGGGCAAGAGCGTGCGCGCGCCGGTTTACGACGGCGACGCGCTCGGCGCCGGGGCCGAGATCGAAGGCCCCGCCGTCATCGAGGAGGTGACGACGACAATCGTCATCGAGCCGGATTGGGTCGCGAATCTTCACCGAAGCGGGTCCTACGTCATCACCCGCAAGAAATCCGCAAAGCATTAGGAGGTTCATGGGCGCCCCCCTCACCGCGGACGACGTTTCCGTCTCCTTCGACGGCCTGCTGGCCCTGTCGGACGTCACGCTCGAAGTTTCGCGCGGACGCGTGACGGGCCTGATCGGCCCGAACGGCGCCGGCAAGACCACGCTCGTCAATATCCTCACCGGATTTCAGAGTCCGGGCGCCGGGAGAGTCATGCTGGACGGGCGAAACATCAGCGGCGTGAAACCCCATCTGGTGCGCCGCATGGGGGTGGCGCGAACGTTTCAGTCCGGCCGATTGTTCGGCGATCTGACCGTGCACGACAATCTCGAAGTGGCTGGCGTCGGCCTGGGACTCTCGCGTCGCGAGGCCGGCGCCAAGGCGAGCGAGACGCTCGCGTGGATAGGGATTGCCAATCTCAGCGAGCGCATGGCCGCCGGTCTTCCCTATACCGACGAGCGCCGCGTCGCCATCGGGCGCGCGTTGATGCTTTCGCCGAAATTTCTGTTGCTGGACGAGCCCGCGGCGGGAATGTCGGCCGAAGAATCGAGCGAGCTCGCGACGCTCATTCGCCGCATCGTCGCCGAACACGGCTGCGGGGTGCTGCTCATCGAACACAATATCGGCCTCGTCCTGACGCTGTGCGAGGCGATCTACGTTCTCGATTCGGGCCGCGTGATCGAAAGCGGCGCGCCGGAAGCCATCAAGGCGAGCGAGGTCGTCAGACACGCCTATATGGGCACGCAGGCCGAACCGGCGGAGGCGTTGGCGTGACGCTTCTTTCGATCGACCATATCGCCGTCAACTACGGCCAACTGACCGCGCTGCGGGACGTGTCGCTTCGGCTCGAAGAGGGACACACGCTGTTCGTCACAGGACCCAACGGCGCGGGAAAATCGACCTTGCTCAAAGTCGTCGCGGGCACGGTCCGACCGCGCGCGGGACAAGTCACGTTCGACGGCGCGCGCATCGACGGCCGCTCGCCGGAAGACATCGCGCGCCTTGGCGTCTCGATGGTCCCTGAAGGGCGAGACGTCTTCACCTCGCTGACAGTGGACGAAAATCTGCGCGTCGGCGCCGGGATGCGCGCGGACCGCGATCGGGCCGCGCGCGATCTCGAGGATATTTATGCGACATTCCCGATGCTGCGCGCTCGCAAGGCGACCCAGGCCGGTCTGCTGTCTGGCGGCCAGCAACAGATGCTCGTCATCGGTCGCGCGCTCATGGCCGGACCCCGCGTCATTGCAATCGACGAACCGTCTCTCGGTCTGGCGCCGCAAATCATCGACGACGTCTACGCGAGCTTATTGCGCCTGCGAGACGCGCGCGGACTGACGCTGCTGATCGTCGAACAAAGCACCGCGCGCGCCATGCTGACCGGCGGCGACATGTTGCTGCTGCGCGGCGGCAGCGTCGTCATGGAAGGCGCCGCGCGCGAACTCGTCAAGGCGGACGCGCTGAAGCGCGCCTATTTCGGATACGAAGATTAGCCATGGTCGCCCTGCTGCAGATCATATTCGACGCGCTGAGCCTGGGCAGCCTCTACGCTCTCGGCGCAATCGGCATCGCGCTGATTTTCGGCGTGATGCGACTCGTAAACTTCGCCCATGGCGACTTCATCGCGTTCTGCGTCTTCGCGCTGCTCTGGCCCTCGATCGACGCCACCGCGATTCTCTTCTTTGGCGCTTTGCCCACCATTGTGCTCGTGCCGTTGATCCTTTTCATCGGGGCTGGGCTCTCGGTGTTGTCGGAAGTCGTCGTCTTCCGCCGCTTCCGAAACTCCAATCCGGCCACGATGATGATCACCTCCTTCGCGCTTGGGTTCGTCATCCGCTACGCGTTGCTGATGCTGTACTCCAGCCGGCCGAAATCGATCGAGCTTTGGCCGAGCCTGAGCTTGCCGGTGGAATTTCTGGGGGCCCACATTCCGCTGCTGCAGGTGGTCACGATCGCCATTACGGTCGTCGTGCTGACCGCGTTGACCTTGTTCCTCAAGCACACGCGCTTCGGCCTGGAGATGCGCGCGGCTGCGGACAATTTCACGATGGCGCGCATGCTCGGCGTGCGGGCCAATCGCGTGATCATGCTTGCATTCGCGCTCAGCGGCATGCTGGCGGCTACGATCGGCCTGATTCTGGCGACGCAGACCGGCACGGCCGACATTCAGATGGGCGCCTCCATCATGCTCGTCGCCTTCATCGCGACGGTGATAGGCGGTCTCGGCAATCTCGTCGGCGCCGTTGTCGCCGGCTTCCTCATCGGGGGCGCCAGCGTGCTCATGCAGGTGGTGCTGCCGCTCGATGCGCGTCCGTTTCGTGACGCATTCGTCTACGGCGCCGTGATCGTCACCCTTCTGTTGAAGCCGGACGGCCTGTTCGCGGCCAAATCCGCCAAGCGGAGGGTCTGACGATGAGCGCCCGCCCCTCGCTGCTCGCCCGGACGATCTCGACGCCGGTCATTCTCGTCGTGGCGCTTGTCATCATCGCCGCCGCTGCCGCGTCGTTCGCCGGCGGCCCGCTGACGCGCACGGTGACGGAGATGTTCATCCGCGTGATGATCGTCGTCGGCCTTTACACCTTCATCGGCAATTCCGGGGTGATCAGTTTCGGCCAGATAGGATTCATGTGCCTGGGCGCCTATGCGACAGCCTGGTTCACCATCCCGCCGGCGATGAAGAGGTTCTCTCTGCGCGGGCTGCCCGACATCATCGCTCACAACCAGCTGCCGTTTCCCGTTTCGCTGGCGCTGGCGACGATTTTCACCGCCGCCGTCGCCTATGTCTTTGGGCGCGTGCTCATGCGCCTGAGCGGCATCGCGGCGTCGATCGCCACGTTCGCGATGCTGGCCGTCATCAACACGGTGTATTCGAATTGGCAGTCCGTGACCGGCGCGACGAGCTCGATCGTCGGAATTCCGATGAGAACGGGACTCTGGACCGCGCTGGCCGGCGCCGTGGCGGCGATCGTCGTCGCCTATCTCTATGCGATTTCACGCTCGGGCCTCGCGCTACGCGCTTCGCGCGATGAGGAGGTGGCGGCGAGCGCATCGGGCGTCGATATGGTTCGCGAGCGACTGGTCGCCTTCGTGCTCAGCGCAGCGATCATCGGCTTGGCCGGGGCGCTTTACGCGCATTTTCTCGGCGTCGTGAACCCGGACGCCTTCTACATGAATCTCACCTTCATCACACTATCGATGCTGGTCGTCGGCGGCATGAACAGCCTTTCCGGCGCGGTGGTCGGCGTCGTGGCGCTGTCGAGCATCATCGAAGCGCTTCGGTGGTTGGAGAAGGGGATCGATGTCGGCGTTGCGACGCTGTCCATCCCAAACGGGGTTCAGGAGATCGCAATCGGAGCGATCATGATTGTCATCCTCATGTTCCGTCCGACGGGGTTGACGCGGAATCGTGAAATCGTGTGGCGGCGCTGGCCGTTCGCTCGACAAGCCGACCCGGGGTGACAAGGGCTTTCCGGAGTCGGCGATCAGGGGGCGCGTGGCGCCAAGGAGGGAAGAATGAATAGCGTATTGAAATTGGGGACGGCGATCCTGTTGGGATCGCTCACAATCGGCGTCGGCGCCGCGCGAGCGGCCGACGATATCGTCGTCGGTTTCGCTACCGCCGCCTCGGGCTTCATGCAGGCTTACGACAAGCCCGCGCAAGACGCGGCGATGATCCGCATCGACGAGATCAACAAAGCGGGCGGACTGCTCGGCCGCAAGATCAAAGTCGTGACGGCCGACACAAAGACGGACCGCGCCGAAGGCGCCAAAGCCGGCCTCGAAGTGCTCGACAAGGGCGCCGATCTCGTCATCGTTTCCTGCGATTACGACTTCGGCTCTCCGGCTGCGCTTGCGGCGGAAAGCGCCGGCAAGGTGTCGTTCTTCCTCTGCGCGGAATCGATCAAGGCTGGCATCCAGGGCGTCGGGCCGCATTCGTTCTCGGCGTCGGTTCTCGCCGCGGTGCAGGGCGCGACGATGGCGGAGTGGGCCTACAACAAGAAGAGCGCGCGCACGTTCTATCGCTTGCTCGACACCTGGACGGAATACAACAAGGGCATCTGTGACGGATTCGACTGGATGATGCCGCGCCTGAAAGACGCCAAGCTGGTGGGCAGCGACACCTTCAAGAACGATGACGCCTCGATTGCGGCTCAGATCACCCGCATCAAGAGCCTGCCCAACGAACCTGACGCCATTATGCTGTGCTCGATGATGCCCGGCGTCGTCAGCGCAATCAAGCAGGTCCGCGCCGCGGGCATCAAATCGATGATCATCAACGGCTCGGGCGTCGACGGCAGCTATTGGCTCAACGCCGTCCCGGACCTCTCCAACTTCTACGTGCCGGTTCAGGGCTCGATCTACGGTGACGATCCCAATCCGAAAGTCACGGAGTTCAACAAGCGCTATAAGGAGGCGACCGGCGGCGATCCTTCGAGCCAGTACGTCTATCCCGGCTACGTGCTGATCGACCTGTGGGCCAAGGCTGTCGAGCGCGCCAAGTCGACCGACGCCGACAAGGTTGTCGCGGAGTTGGAAAAGATGAAGGATGAGCAGACTTTGTTCGGCCCGCGCACGTTCACCTCGGAAATTCACCATCAAAATCGCGGCCGCTATCTGATCGTCGACGTCGAAAAGGGCAAGCCGAAGGTCGTCGACAGTTGGACGATTTCCGAGCCGATCCCCGTCGCGACGTTGCTGAAGAACTGATCGTCGGGTCCGTGAAGAGCGGGGCGGCCCTTGTGCGGCCGCCCTCGTTCGCAAGCCTGGACGCGGGACGCAAGTCCGGCGGCGGCGTCGAAGAACGAGCGCGCCGCCGGGGCCTATCGGGTGAACGAAACGAAATCATCAAGAGAAGGAAGGGCGCGATGACGACCAATTCCGAACTGAAGAAACGACAGGCCGCCGCCGTCGCCGGAGGCGTCGCGACAAAGGGCGTCTACGCAGCGCGCGCCGAAAACGCTCTCATTTTCGACGTCGAGGGCCATCGCTACGTCGATTTCGCGGCCGGCATTGCGGTGACCAACACCGGCCACCGTCATCCGAAGGTGATGGCGGCGGTGTTACAACAAGCGAGCGCCTTCACTCACACCTGCTTCCACGTCTCGCCTTACGAGAGCTACATTGCGCTCGCGGAAAAGCTGAACGCGCTTGTCGATACGGGCGAAGAGAATCGCGCGATGTTCGCGACGACCGGCGCGGAAGCGGTCGAAAACGCGATCAAGGTCGCGCGCGCGTTTACCGGCCGGCCGGGCGTCGTCGCCTTTTCCGGCGCCTTCCATGGTCGTACGCTCATGGGAATGGCGCTCACCGGCAAGGTCCTGCCCTATAAGAAGAACTTTGGACCTTTCCCGGCTGAGGTTTTCCACGCCCCGTTCCCCAACGCGTTCCACGGCGTCAGCGAAGCTGAAGCGATCGCCGGCCTGGAGCGCCTTTTTGCCGCCGATGTCGATGCGGCTCGCATAGCCGCGTTCATCATCGAGCCGGTTCAGGGCGAGGGGGGCTTCAACATCGCTCCCGCCGAATTCCTCAAACGGCTGCGCGCGATTGCGGACGAGCACGGCATCGTGCTGATCGCCGACGAAGTGCAGGGCGGCATGGCGCGCACGGGCAAGATCTTGTCCATCGAACACTCCGGCGTGAAGCCGGACATCGTGACGCTCGCCAAAGGCCTTGCAGGCGGATTTCCTTTGTCCGCCGTCGTCGGCAAGGCGCGCATCATGGACGCGGCGCACCCCGGCGGCCTCGGCGGCACTTACGCCGGCAGCCCCATTGGCCTGGCCGCCGCTCATGCCGTGCTCGAGGTCATCGACGAGGAAGGCCTCTGCGCAAGGGCCACGAAGATCGGCGCGCGCATGACGGATTTTCTCAACTCGCTCGCGGCTCGTCAGGGCATGGAATGGATCGGCGACGTGCGCGGCCTCGGCGCCATGGTGGCGATGGAGTTCGTCGAGGATCGCGCCTCGCGCGCGCCGGCGGCCGCATTGACCAGCCGCGTCGTCGCCGAAGCGGAGAAGCGCGGCCTGATCCTCCTTTCGTGCGGCACGCGCGCCAACGTCGTGCGCCTGCTGCCGCCGCTGACGATCGAGGACGCGGTTCTCGACGAAGGCCTGGCCATTCTCGAAGCCGCGATCGAGGCCGCCGTCTCCGGTCACGCGGCGAATGCGGCGTGAGGGCCAGGCGATGAACGACGGTCATGGGCCCAGCCTCGCCCCTTTTCAGTGGGACGACCCTCTGCTCCTCGAGAGCGAACTGAACGAAGACGAGCGGATGATCCGCGACTCGGCGCGCGGTTTCGCCGCCAACGAGCTCGCGCCTCGCGTGGAGCGCGCCTATCTCGACGAGACGACCGACCCGAAGCTCTTTCGCTTGATGGGCGAAGCCGGTCTGTTGGGCGTCACCTTGCCGGAGGAATTCGGTTGCGCCGGCGCCGGCTACGTCTCCTATGGCCTCGTCGCGCGCGAAGTCGAGCGCGTCGACTCCGGCTTCCGCTCGATGATGAGCGTGCAAAGCTCGCTGGTGATGTATCCGATTTACGCCTACGGCGACGCCGACCAGCGCAAGAAGTATTTGCCGGGGCTGGCGCGCGGCGAATTGATCGGCTGCTTCGGTCTGACCGAGCCGGACGCCGGTTCGGATCCCGGCGGCATGAGGACGCGCGCGGAAAAGATCTCCGGCGGTTATCGCCTCAACGGCGCAAAGACCTGGATCAGCAATGCGCCGATCGCCGACGTCTTCGTCGTCTGGGCGAAGTCGGCGGCGCACGACAATCAGATCCGCGGCTTCATTCTCGAGAAGGGCATGAAGGGCCTGTCCGCGCCCAAGATCGAGGGCAAGCTGAGCCTTCGGGCGTCGATCACCGGCGAAATCGCGCTCGACAACGTCGAGGTCAAGGACGAGGCGCTTCTGCCGAACGTCTCGGGTCTCAAGGGGCCGTTCGGTTGCCTCAATCGCGCGCGTTACGGCATTTCCTGGGGCGTCCTGGGCGCGGCCGAGGACTGCTGGCTGCGGGCGCGCCAATATGGCCTCGACCGCAAGCAATTCGGCCGTCCGTTGGCGGCCACGCAGCTCTTTCAGAAGAAGCTCGCGGACATGCAGACCAAGATCGCGCTGGGGCTGCAAGGCTCGCTGCGGGTCGGACGCCTGCTCGACGAAGGCCGCGCGGCCCCGGAGATGATCTCGATGATGAAGCGCAACAACTGCGGCGAGGCCTTGGACGTCGCTCGGACGGCGCGCGACATGCACGGAGGCAACGGCATCCAGATCGGCTATCACGTCATGCGTCATGCGACCAACCTGGAGACCGTCAACACCTACGAGGGAACGCATGACGTGCATGCGCTCATCCTCGGCCGGGCGCAGACCGGCCTGCAGGCGTTCTGCTGACCATGTCCGCTCTCAAGGGCGTGCGCGTCGTCGAACTCGCGCGGATTCTCGCCGGTCCCTGGATCGGGCAGACGCTCGCCGATCTCGGAGCGGACGTCGTCAAGGTCGAAAGCCCCGAGGGAGACGACACCCGCCGCTGGGGTCCGCCGTTTCTGGAGACGGACGGCGAGCGCGCGGCGGCCTATTTCCATGGCTGTAACCGCGGCAAGCGATCGATCGTGGCGGACTTCGCGACCGAACGCGGCCGCGAGATCGTGCGCCGGCTCGCCGCGCGATCGGATGTCTTGATCGAAAATTTCCGCGTCGGCGGGCTCAAGAAATTCGGCCTCGACTACGCGAGTCTGAGCGAGCTCAATTCGCGGCTCATCTACTGCTCGGTGACCGGGTTCGGTCAGACCGGCCCCTATGCGCAGCGCGCCGGCTACGACTTCTTGATTCAGGGAATGTCCGGCTACATGGACGTCACCGGCGAGCCCGACGGCGAACCGCAAAAGGTCGGCGTCGCGGTGTCCGATCTCTATACCGGCCTTTACGGCGTGATCGCCGTCGAGGCGGCGTTGTTCCAGCGCGAAAGGACCGGCCGCGGCCAATATGTCGACCTCGCGCTTTTCGACACCATGGGGGCGATGCTCGCGAACCAGGCAATGAACTTTCTCGCCTCGGGGGTCGCGCCGCGCCGCATGGGCAACGCGCATCCGAATATTGCGCCCTACCAAACCTTCGCCGTGTCGGACGGCTTCATCATCATCGCCGTCGGCAACGACCAGCAGTTTTCTCGCCTGTGCGAGACGCTCGGCCTTGAGTCGCTCGGCGGCGACGAGCGGTTCCGAACCAACGCCGCGCGGGTGGAAAACCGCGCGGCGCTGGCCGAGGCGCTCGGCGCTGCGATCAAGGCGTGGGGCCGCGACCCTTTGCTCGCCGCTTTGGAAAAGGCCGTCGTCCCCGCCGGCCCGATCAATTCGATCGCCGACCTCTTCGCCGATCCGCAATTCCGCTCGCGCGGAATGCTGATCGCTCCGGGCGGAACGCCCGGCGTTCGCGCCCCGCTCGTCATGAGCGAAAGCCCGCTCGCGCTCGACCGTCGTTCCCCGAAGCTGGGCGAGCACGGCGCCGAGATCCTCGCGGAAATCGGCCTCGATTAGCCCCCCGCCGGGTTGAAGCGCGCGCAACGCCGCTCGCCGAGCGCCGGCTCGGTTCAAGTCGGCCGTCCGGCGCGCTCGCTACATGACGCTGGAAACCATGGCGGTCTTGAGCGATGAACCCGTCGTCGGATTGCCCGCCGTGGCTATCTGACCAATCCGGCCGATGCCGGAAATCGTCGTGGTCCAGCCCTTAGCCACACCACGCCAGGGGAGATGATTCTATTCGATTGGTGGGAATGCGCCACGGCGAATTGCATGTCGGCGCGCCCGTCTCACGCGAGGACCTTTTTCGTCACCCGCCACGACCGCCGCGTCAATCGCTTCAACCCCTCGGCTAGTGGTTATGACGTCGCACCGTAACGCGAGCGCGCCACTTTCCGGCGAATGTCGGGTATAAACGGCGGCATTGGGGCGCTTACCGCTAAGCGGCGATGGAGGGACAAGGCGTGTATTGCCGACGCGATTTAGTCGAAGTGGTAACGACGACCGCTCGATTCTTGGCATTTCGGAGCGCCACCCCCGATCTCAAGCGTTTGGGGCCACTCTATCTCGCCCTCGGCCTCGCCGTCGTGTGGCTGGTTGGGATCGTTCGCCACATCGGCATGCCGAACCTAACGATATGGCAGTATCTCGGGTTCGATTCGGTCGCCTATATCTTCATTCTCGCCGCGATCCTCTGGCTCATTGTCTGGCCGCTGCGCCCTCAGAATTGGAGCTATTTCATTGTCCTCATATTCGTGACGATGACCGCCGCTCCCGCCATTCTTTATGGCTTGGCGCCGGCGCTTGGGTTGCTCGGGCCGTCCGGCGAGTGGCGCGGCGATTATTTCGTTGTCGACGCCCATTGGTACGACCGTTCCGAATATGCCGAATACGTAGCTCAGCGCGTGCGCCCGCTAAGGCTCCTCCTGCTTCTCGTCGTAGCTTCCTGGCGCGTCGGGTTGCTGTCAAAATTTCTCTCGCGCTCGGCGAAGCTCGGCGACTTCGCTGTCCTCATCGGAACCCTGTTGCCGCTTTCGCTGATCGTGACGACGCTCGCCTTTCTGAATCTGGACAAGGCAGTCTTCGACGCAATGGGCGGAAAGGTGACGGGGACGCCCGAAGACAACGCCTACGCCGTGCTCGTAATTATCGTCGTTCTGTCATTCTGGGCGTCGCCGCTTCTGCTCATCGGATATGTCTGGCAGATCGTCGCGGCCTTCATGAGGGGACGCAAGCTCGCGCCGGCGAGACAGTGAGGCTCGGTCTCATCGCGATGAGCGGCGTTCGCGCCGTGAATGCCGAACTGATGGCGCTCGGGCTCACGCTGCCGGGGTTTGTCGAGCGTAGCCGCGTGATCGCGAACCTGCCGAGCCTCGCGCTTTTGACGCTCGCCGGACTAACGCCGCCCGAAATCGACCTCGACTATGTCGAGGTCTCCGTCCTGCCGCCGGCGAACGAGTTGCCAGGCGAATTCGATGTCGTCGCCATCTCAAGCTACACGGCTCAGATCAAAGATGCCTATGCACTCGCCGACCGCTACCGTCGCGTCGGAACAACGGTCGTCTTGGGCGGGCTTCACGTCAGCGCCTTGCCTGATGAGGCCCGAGCGCACGCGGACTGCTTAGTCTTGGGTGAGGCTGAAAATGTCTGGCCTGCGGCGATGACCGATCTCGTTAGGGGTGAGCTTCGAGGTACGTACGATGGGCGCCGAGCAAGCTTCGACCTCGCCAATGCGCCGATGCCGCAATTCGAATTGTTGGCCCCGGAACGTTACAATCGCATTACGGTGCAGACCCAGCGCGGCTGTCCTTTCTCCTGCGTGTTTTGCGCATCCTCGATTCGCTTGGCTCCCAAATTCAAGTTCAAACCCGTCGCGCGCGTGATGGCAGAGATTGATCGAATCTCTGAGATTTGGCCACGACCCTTCATCGAATTCGCTGACGACAACACGTTCGCGAACAAGGCGCACGGCAAGAGGCTGCTGCGACAACTCGCGAGACGACGGGTGCGCTGGTTCACCGAGACCGACGTCTCGATCGCCGACGACGAGGAGTTGCTCGATCTCGTTGCCGAGTCCGGTTGCGAGCAGTTGCTGATCGGTCTGGAAGCGCCGAGTCGGAGAGGGCTCGATGGCCTTGAGGCTACGTCGAACTGGAAAGCCAAACGCGTCGACACCTATCTCACGGCAATCGACAGGATTCAGAAGCGTGGGGTGACCGTGAACGGTTGCTTCATCCTCGGTCTCGACGAACTGGACGCGACGAGCTTCACCGCGGTCGCCGAATTCGCTCGTTCAAGCGGACTTTATGAAGTTCAAGTGACCTTGTTGACGCCGTTCCCGGGCACGCCGCTCTTTGAGCGCTTGCAAACGCAAGACAGGCTATTGGCGACGGACGCGTGGGAGAAACACACGCTGTTTGACGTGACGTTCCAGCCGCAGCTCATGTCGGTGGAGGAACTCGAGACGGGCTTTCGCAAACTCATCGGCCAACTCTATTCGCCTGAGACCACGCGAGCGCGTCGGCGCGAATTCTTTACGACCAGGAGCCGACGAGATTGACCGAGCAGACTCCCGGGGATCTCGACCGAAACAGTGATGTTCTCTTATCCGATCTTGAACTCAGTGAAGAGTAATAAAACTACGGAACACACTCGCGCATAAGAGCAAAACCACTTGACAATTAAGCTCAATGAGCGCGATGTATTATCATTGAATCAACTAGTACTGCGGTCGGCGTGCGTCCGCCCCTGGGCGCCATCCCCTTTCGAACAAGCTGACCGCGCCGAGCGCGCATCTTCGAGATGGCGCGTGGGCTGGCGGCCGGATCGGCGTTGCGGTGGCGAAGAACAAATGCGCGGCCGCCGTTCGGGATCGAACGAGGTTTTGGCGCTTTAAGTCGGCATAGCGTCCCAACGCCGATCGCCGCGCTGAGCCCTCGACGATATCGGGTCGAGCGTCGGCATCCGGAGCCGTTTCACAATCGACCCTTTGCGGACATTCGCGCTGGGCGGTGTCGTATGGTTAACGCCCTGTTAACGATAGGAGAGTTACCTGACGCTTTGCAATCGAGCAAGGCTGTCGTGACGGAAACTCCCAGCTGCCATATCCGCTTTCGAGGCCGGTCGTTTCCCGTTCTGGCGCTCGAGCCGGAGTCCCCTCTCCCCGAATGGATGGAGCGGCTGGACGCCCATCTTGCTCGCGCTCCTGCTTTCTTTCGCAACAAGTCGATCGTGGTCGACGTCTCGGGACTCGGTCTCGCCCGGTCGGGCGTGAGCGGGCTCATAAGAGACCTCTCCGGGCGAGGCATAAGCATAATGGGGCTCACCGGCGTCGAGCCGAGTTGGGCCTCGGCCGATTTGCCGCCAATTCTCACGGGCAGCCGCGCCCTCCCCCGCGCCGATGGGCCAACGTCGGATCGCGCCAAAACGGGGACCGACGGCGCAAGCTCGGGACAGCCTTCTCACGAGGCCGCGCAACCGGCGATAGCCGCGCCTTTCATCGTCAACGCGCCGGTTCGCTCTGGCCAGTCCATTACCCATCCCGAGGGTGACGTGACGGTGATCGGTTCCGTGGCTTCCGGCGCCGAAGTGATCGCCGGCGGCTCCGTCCACATTTACGGGACCTTACGAGGCAGGGTCATGGCCGGCGTCTGCGGCGAGGTGCGCTCGCGCATCTTTTGCCGTCGTCTCGAGGCCGAGCTTCTCGCAGTCGGCGGCGTCTACATAACGGCTGATGAGATCGAAGCGAACGTGCGCAACCAGGCGGTTCAGGCCTGGCTCGAGAATGAAACTGTCAAGATCGCACGGCTTGACTAAGAGGGATGACGACATGGCCAAGGTAGTGGTGGTCACCTCGGGCAAGGGCGGCGTTGGCAAGACGACGTCGACCGCGGCTCTCGGAGCCGCCCTCGCTCAGTTGAATCAAAAGGTTGCGGTTGTCGACTTCGATGTCGGCCTGCGCAATCTCGATCTGGTCATGGGCGCCGAACGGCGCGTGGTCTTTGACTTGATCAACGTGGCGCAAGGCCAGGCGAGGCTGCCTCAAGCGCTGGTTCGCGACAAACGCCTCCCCAATCTCTTTCTGCTTCCCGCCTCGCAGACGCGAGACAAGGACGCGTTGACCGAAGAGGGAGTGGCCAAGGTCATAGACGAGATGCGCAAATGGTTCGATTGGATCATTTGCGACAGCCCGGCCGGGATCGAACGCGGAGCCACCCTCGCGATGCGCTTCGCCGATCTCGCCGTCGTCGTCGCCAATCCCGAAGTCTCGTCGGTGCGAGATTCGGACCGAATCATCGGTCTGCTCGACGCAAAGACAATGTGCGCCGAAAGGGGTGAATGCATGGAAAAGCATCTCCTGCTCACCCGGTATGACCCCGGACGCGCCGCGCGTGGCGAGATGCTGAGCGTCGACGACGTGCTCGAAATCCTCTCGATCCCGCTGCTCGGCATAGTGCCGGAGAGCGAAGACATATTGCGCGCGTCAAATGTCGGATCGCCAATCGTCCTTCACAACGCCGAGAGCGCGCCGGCCCGCGCTTATGCGGACGCGGCCAATCGGCTGCGCGGCGTGAATGTGCCCATGAGCATTCCCTCGACAAGGAAGGGCTTCTTCCACAAGCTGCTTGGCCGGAGGGCCGCATGAAGCTGCTGGCGATTTTCGGGCGGCGCGGGTCGGCGCCAGTCGCGCGCGAGCGCTTGCAAATTCTTCTGGCGCATGAGCGGAACGGCGGCAGCAGTTCCGATCTCATCGCCCTCCTACACAGGGAGGTTCTGGAAGCGGTCTCCAAGCATGTTCATGTCGACCCGGATAAGGTGGACGTGAAGATGCATCGGCGCGCGGCAATGTCTTTGCTGGAGATCGACATCGAGATCGGGACCTCCGCCAACGACGTCTTGGGCATGTCGAAAAGGAAGAATGGCCTTGCCCGCTTCGAGCGGGCCGGCTGACGACCGGATACGCAATCAGTCGATCACGCTATTGGGGGCCGACCAAAGCGCCGTGGCGATTGCAATGTCACGGCGGTTCCCGACGCCCGACCGTCTCGCCCGGAACTGCCGCAATTCGCGCCCGCGCCGGGCGCCGCGCGCATGGCGGCTTGCGTCCGCGCCCTTTGCGGTCCGATCGTTTATGCCTTAACCCTCTCGGCGACGACACCACCCGGGGAAGCGAGAATGAATGGCGCGCAATCGTTGGCGCAGACGTTGGTGAATTGCGGCGTCGAGGTCTGTTTCGCCAATCCCGGCACGTCGGAAATGCATTTTGTCGGCGCGCTCGATTCGGCTGCAGGGATGCGCGGCGTGCTCTGCCTGTTCGAGGGCGTCGCCACCGGCGCCGCGGACGGCTACGCACGCATCGCCGGCAAGCCCGCCGCGACCCTGCTGCATCTCGGGCCCGGCCTCGCCAACGGCCTCGCCAATCTGCACAACGCCCGGCGCGCGGCGACGCCGATCGTCAACGTCGTCGGCGATCACGCGACCTACCATCGCCGCTATAACGCGCCGCTGACCTCCGACGTCGTCGGTTTCGCCCGGCCGGTCTCCGCTTGGGTCCACGAATCGACCAACGCCAAGTCGGTCGCCGGCGACGCCGCGCGCGCCGTGCAGGCCGCACGCGCCGCGCCCGGCGGCGTCGCGACCTTGATCCTGCCGGCCGATTGCGCATGGGGCGAGGCGGAGCGCGCCGCCGGTCCGCTGCCGGATGTCGCGCCGGCGACGGTTTCGACCGACGCCATTGAAAGCGTCGCCCGCCTGCTCGCCAACGGCAAGAAATCCGCCCTGCTGTTGCGTGGCGCGGCGATGGTCGGCGACGCGCTGGAGGCGGCGGGCCGCATCCAGGCCAGGACCGGCGCGCGGTTGCTGTGCGACACCTTCGCGCCGCATGCCGAGCTCGGCGCCGGGCGCGTGCCCATCGAGCGCCTGCCCTATTTCGGCGAGCAGATCGCGCAATTTCTCGCGCGCACGGAACAGCTCATTCTGGTCGGCGCCGAGCCGCCGGTGTCGTTCTTCGCCTACCCCGGCAAGCCGAGTTTCTGCGCGCCCGAGACGTGCGCGATCGCCTATCTCGCGCACGCCGACGAGGACGGCGCTCGAGCGATGCGCGATCTCGCCGACGCCGTCGGCGCGCCGGCGCAACCCCTCGCGCGCACGCCGCTGCAATTGGCGGGGCTGCCGGGCGGGGCGCTGACCCCGTTCAGCGTCGCGCAGGCCATCGCGCATCTGACGCCCGACAACGCCATCTACGCCGAGGAGGCGATCACCTCCAGCTTGCCGCTGTTCATGGCGCTGGCGCGCGCGCGTCCGCACACCCACCTGCCGATCGCCGGCGGCTCGATCGGCGGCGGACTGCCGCTCGCCGTCGGCGCCGCGCTCGCCGCCCCGGATCGCAAGGTCGTCTGCCCGCACGGCGACGGCGGCGCCGCCTACACGCTGCAGGCGCTGTGGACCATGGCGCGCGAAGATCTCGACGTGACGACGGTGATCTTCGCCAATCGCTCCTATGCGATCCTCAATTACGAAATGCAGCGCCTCGGCGTCGGCGCGGTCGGAGCGAAGGCGCGTTCGCTGCTCGACCTGCACGATCCCGAGATGAACTGGGCGAAGATCGCCGGCGGCATGGGCGTCGAAGCGAGCCGCGCGACGACGGCGGAGGAATTCGCCGCGCAATACCAGTCGGCGATGGCCCAGCGCGGGCCGCGGCTCATCGAAGCGATGATTTAGGGAGGAGGCGCGATGCCTGTCGTTTCGGCCCTCAGGGCGATCCTCGGCGAGGACGGCGTGCTCGACGCCAAGCAGACGGCGACGCGCTCGGCGGGATTTCTGCGGCCGGATCGCTTGAAGGCGCAAGCCTTGGCGCGGCCGAAGACCACCGACGAGATCGCCGCCGTTCTTCGCTGGTGCCACGGCGAAGGCGTATCCGTGGTGACCCAGGGCGGACTGACAGGCTTGGTTCACGGCGCCGACACCGAGCCCGCCGACGTCGTTCTCTCGCTCGAACGCATGCGCGCGATCGAGGACATCGACGAGCGCCAGCGCACGGCGACAGTGCAGGCCGGCGTGGCGTTGCAGACCTTGCAGGAAGCCGTGGCCGAGCGCCAACTGATCTTCCCGCTCGATCTGGGCGCGCGCGGCAGCGCGACGCTGGGCGGCAATGCGGCGACCAACGCCGGCGGCAATCGCGTCATCCGCTACGGCATGATGCGCGACATCGTCCTCGGCCTCGAGGTCGTGCTCGCCGACGGCACGATCCTTTCGTCGCTGAATCATCTGATCAAGAACAACGCCGGCTACGACTTGAAGCAGCTCTTCATCGGCTCCGAGGGCACGCTGGGGGTGATTTCCCGACTGGTGCTGCGCCTTCGCGAGAAGCCGATCAGCAACGACGTCGCCATCGTCGCGACGCCGAGTTTCGACGCGACGGCGGCGCTGCTCAAGCACATGGACCGCCGCCTCGGCGGCGCGCTTTCCGCCTTCGAGGTGATGTGGAGCTCTTTCTATCGGCTGGTGACGACGGCGCCCGCCAAGGGCCGGCCGCCGATCTCCCACGACCATCCCTACTACGTCCTGATCGAAAGCCTCGGCGCCGATATCGACGCCGACGCCGCACGGTTCCAGGCCGCGCTGGAAGAAGCGACGGAGGGCGGGCTGATCGTCGATGCGGCGATCTCCAAATCGGACACCGACTGCCGCGCCTTCTGGTCGCTGCGCGACGACGTCGCGCAAGTCATGCGCGTGGGCATTCCCGTGGTGTTCGACGTTTCGCTGCCGATCGCGGAAATGGAGCGCTTCGCGGACGGCCTCGGCCCCGCGCTGCAAAGCGCGATCGGCGACGACAAGCACTTCGTTTTCGGCCATCTCGGCGACGGCAATCTCCATGTGATGGTCCCGGTCGCCATGCGAGACTACATGGCGGCGCGGCCGAAGATCGAAGCGGCGGTGTACGGCGGCCTCGAATCCTTCCGCGGCTCGGTGTCGGCCGAGCACGGCATTGGGCTGGAAAAGAAGCCGTGGCTGTCGATCAGCCGCACCGACGCGGAAATCGCCCTGATGCGCACGCTGAAGGCGGCGCTCGACCCCAAGGGCATTCTCAATCCCGGCAAGATTTTCTGAAAAGGCGGGCATCGACCGCGATCGTCGGGGACCGAACGATCGTCCGCCAATTTTCGATTATCGGAATCCACTCTGTGCAACTGCGACATTTGCGCCCAATTGAGCTGTCTCAAGACTGTCCGGCGCTGTAACGTGAGATTTGCGCGTCTGTCGCAAGAATCGGCGAGACGCCGCAACGACGAAACGACGCCGCCATGTCGAAACGCGCCCTCATCATCCCCGCCGTTCTGGCCCTGCTCGCCCTGGGCGGCGGCAGCTGGTTCTATCTGCACCGCGACGGCGTCGGAAGCGCCGACCAGCTCACGCTCTACGGCGACGTCGACATCCGGGAGGTGCAGCCGGCGTTCAACGACAGCGGCCCGATCGCGACGATCTCGGTGCAGGAAGGCGCGCATGTGAAATGCGGCGACCTGCTCGCCACGCTCGACGACACTCGCTACGCCGCGGCGCTCGCCCAGGCGAAGGGCCAGATGGAGAACCTGAAGCAGACGCTCGACAAACTGGTCACTGGATCTCGGCCCGAAGAGATCGCGCAGGCGAAGGCGACGATGGACGCCTTGCAGACGACCTATATGAACGACGAGGCGACGTACAAGCGCTACGCCGACCTGGCCGCCACCAGCGCCGGGACGATCCAGCAGCGCGACGACGCCAAAGCGGCGTTCGAGTCGGTGCGCCAACAGTACGAAGCGGCGCGGCAGGCCTATCTTCTGGCGGTCGAAGGGCCGAGGGCCGAGGATATCGCCGCCGCGCGCGCGGCGTATCAGGCGGCGCAGGCCGCGACGGCGCTGGCGCAGCGGCAGTTCGACGACACCCGCCTCTACGCGCAGTCCGACGGCGTGGTCGAGGACCGCATCCTCGAGCCTGGCGACATGGCCTCTCCGGCCACGCCGGTCCTCACCGTCGCCCTGCCGAACCCGCTCTGGGTCAGAGCCTACGCTCCCGAGAACGACCTCGGCCGCATCCGCCTCGGCATGAAGGCGAGCGTGACCGCCGATAGCTATCCCGGTCGCGCCTACGACGGCTGGATCGGCTACATTTCGCCGACCGCCGAGTTCACACCCAAGACAGTGGAGACGCCGGAGCTGCGCACCGCGCTGGTCTACCAGCTCAGGGTCTACGTCTGCGACGCGCACGGCGAGCTGCGGTTGGGGATGCCCGCCACCGTGCATATCGATCTGACCCAGGCCGCTGAGGCGCCGCCGCCCGGTTGCGGAGCGAGCGATGCCGCCTCCCGATGAAAGCGCGCCGGCGCTACGGCTCGAGGGCGTGCGCCGCGGCTTTCGCTCGGGCAAGCGCGTCGTCGCGGCGATCGACGGGATCACCGCCAGCGCCGCGCACGGCGCCGTCACCGGGCTGATCGGCCCCGACGGCGCCGGCAAGACCACCTTGATGCGGTTGATCGCCGGGCTACTGCGCGCCGACGCCGGGCGCATCGAGGCGCTCGGGATCGACGTCGCGCGCGACCCGCTCGCGGTGCAGGCGCGCATCGGCTACATGCCGCAGCGCTTCGGACTCTACGAAGACCTCAGCGTGCGGCAGAACCTCGATCTGTACGCCGATCTGCAGGGCGTGCCGGTCGAGGAGCGCCCCGCGCGCTACGCCGAGCTCATGCACATGACCGCGCTCGGCCCCTTCACCGAGCGCCGCGCCGGACGGCTGTCGGGCGGCATGAAGCAGAAGCTCGGCCTCGCCTGCACCCTGGTTCATCCGCCCGATCTGCTGCTGCTCGACGAGCCGACCGTCGGCGTCGATCCGGTCTCGCGGCGCGAGTTGTGGCAGATCATCGACCACCTGACCCGCGACGCAAGAGTGACGGTGCTGTTCAGCACCGCTTATCTCGACGAAGCCGAGCGTTGCGACTCCGTGTTGCTGATCCACGAGGGAAAGCTGCTCGGCGCCGGCCCGCCCGGAGGCTTCACCGCGGAATTGGCGGGGCGCAGCTTTTTCGCCAGCGCCGACGTCGGCAAGCGGCGACTGCAAGAACGGCTGGCGCGCGCGCCCGGCGTGATCGACGCGGTGATCCAGGGCAGCCGGGTCAGGGTGGTCACCGCCGCGCCGACGCCGCCCGACGTCGCCGCGCTCGGCTCGGAGCTGCCGGGCTTGACCATCGCGCCGACCCCGCCGCGCTTCGAGGACGCCTTCGTCGCCCAGTTGCGCGCTCGCGACGGCGCGACCCCGCCCACCGCGGCGCCGCGCGCGCCGACGCCGAGCGCCGCTTCGCCCGCCGAAGACATCATCGCGGTGCAGCGCCTCACCCGCCGCTTCGGCGACTTCGTCGCGGTCAACAACATCAGCTTTCACGTCGCGCGCGGCGAAATTTTCGGCCTGCTCGGGGCCAACGGGGCCGGCAAGTCGACCACCTTCCGCATGCTGTGCGGCCTGCTGCCGCCCTCGGAGGGCCAGCTGCGCGTCGCCGGTTTCGATCTGCGCACCGCCGCCGCGCCGGCGCGCGGCCGCATCGGCTACATGGCGCAGAAGTTCTCGCTCTACGGCGATCTCAGCGTTGAGAGGAACTTGCGCTTCTTCTCCAGCGCCTACCGCCTCTACGGGGCGCGCCAGCGCCGCCGCATCGACTGGGCGGTGAGCGAATTCGACCTCGCCTCGCAGATGTCGGCGAGCGCGCGCGATCTGCCGCTTGGATTCAAGCAGCGGCTCGCGCTCGCCTGCGCGCTGATGCACGAGCCCGACATCCTGTTCCTCGACGAACCCACTTCCGGCGTCGACCCGCTGGCGCGCCGCGACTTCTGGCGGCGCATCAACGCGCTCGCCGAGACCGGCGTCACCGTGCTGGTGACCACCCATTTCATGGAGGAAGCGGAGTATTGCGACCGCCTCGCGATCATGGCGCAGGGCAGCGTGCTGACGGCGGGCGCCCCCGAAGCGATCAAGGCCGCCGCCAGGAGCGCGGCGCGGCCCGATCCGACCATGGAGGACGCATTCATCGCGATGATCGAGGCGGCGGCTGAAGCGCCGGCGCCAGCGTCATGACCGCGGGCTCGCTGCGTCGCCTGCGCGGGCTGCTGCGCAAGGAATTCGTGCAGATCTGGCGCGATCCCTCCTCGCTCGCCATCGCCTTCCTGCTGCCCGCTGTTCTGCTGTTCCTGTTCGGCTACGGCGTTTCGCTCGACGCCAGCAACGTGCCGGTGGCGCTGGTCGTGCAGCGCCCGAGCGCGCTCGCCGCGAGCTTCACCGGCGCGTTCGAGCAGTCGCCGTACTTCCGGCCGCAACGGTTCCTCGCCATCCAGGACGCGGAGCGGGCGATGACCGCTCGCGAAGTGCAGGGCATCGTCTGGCTGCCGAGCGATTTCGACCGCCGCGCGGTCTCCGGCGGCGATTCGCCGATCGGCGTGTTCGTCAACGGCGTCGACGCCAACAACGCCCGCATCGTCGAGGGCTACGTGCAACAGGTCTGGGCGAGCTGGCTCGCCGCGCAGGCGGCGCAAGCGGGACGCCCGGCGCCGCTGCCCGTCGCCGTGCAGCCGCAAGTGCGCTTCAACCCGGCGGTCAAAAGCCGCGACTTCCTGGTGCCGGGCCTGATCGCAATGATCATGACCCTGAGCGGCGCGCTGCTGACCGCGCTGGTGATCGCGCGCGAGTGGGAACGCGGCACGATGGAAGCGCTGATGGTCACGCGCGTCACGGTCAGGGAAATCCTGCTCGCCAAGCTGATCCCTTACTTTGTGCTCGGCATGGGCGGCATGGCGGCTTCGGTGGCGCTCGGCGTGTTTCTGTTTCAGGTGCCGCTGCGCGGCTCGCTGTGGGCGCTTACCGCCACCTCGGGCTTGTTCATGCTCGCCGCGCTCGGAATGGGGCTGTTGATCTCGAGCTTCGCGCGCAACCAGTTCGTCGCCGCGCAGATCGCCATCATCGCGACGTTCCTGCCGGCGTTCATCCTTTCGGGCTTCGTGTTCGACATCAACTCCATGCCCTGGATCGTGCAGATCATCACCCACGTCGTCGCGGCGCGTTATTTCGTCGCCATCCTGCAGTCGACGTTCCTGGCCGGCGACGTCTGGTCGGTGATCCTGCCCAACGCCGCCGCACTGATCGTGATGGCGGCGATCTTCCTCGGCGCGGCGCGCGCGCTGGCGCGCAAACGATTGGACTGACCGGCATGTGGCGGCAAGTTCTCGCGCTGATCGTCAAGGAGCTGCTCGCGGTGCTGCGCGACGCCAAGAGCCGCTCGGTGCTGATCCTGCCGCCGCTCATCCAGCTCATGGTGTTCGGCTACGCCGCGACTTACGATCTCGATCGCGTGCCGATGGCGATCTACAACGAAGACGCGAGCGAGGCCTCCCGCGACCTCATCGCCCATTTTCTCGGCTCGCCGACTTTCCGGCTGGTGGCGACGCTGCACAGCAGCCATGAGATCGACGCGCTGATCGATTCGCGCGAGGTCGCGCTGGTGCTGGTGATCGATCCGCGCTTCACCCGAAGCCTCTTGACCGGACAGCCGGCGCCCGTGCAGGCGATCCTCGACGGCCGCAACTCCAACAGCGCCCTGCTGATCGAGGGCTACGCCAACACCATTCTCAGCGACTTCTCCATCGCCTGGGCCGGCGCGCACGGCGGGGCGAACGCCCCGGCGGTGCTCGACATCCGCGCGCGCTACAACCCGACCTTGAGCTCGCATTGGTTCTTCGTGCCGAGCATCGTCGCGCTGCTGACCCAGATCGTCACGCTGCTGGTGGTCGCGCTCTCGGTCGCGCGCGAGCGCGAGACCGGCACCTTCGACCAGTTGCTGGTCACGCCGCTGCGCCCGATCGACATCCTGCTCGGCAAGGGGCTGCCGGGGGTGCTGATCGGGGTGATCGAAGCCTCCGTCATCATCGTCGCCGCGGTGTGGTGGTTCGAAGTGCCGCTGCGCGGCGGGCTCATGCCGCTCTATCTCGGGCTCGTCGTCTTCGTCATCGCGATCACCGGCATGGGGCTGATGATCTCCGCGCTCTCGGCGACGCAGCAGCAGGCGCTGCTCGGCGTGTTCCTGTTCATGGTGCCCTCGGTCATCCTGTCGGGCTTCGCCACCCCGATCGCCAACATGCCGGTGTGGGTGCAGGACCTCACCCTCATCAACCCGATGCGTTATTTCCTCGTCATCGTGCGCGGCGTGTTCCTGGAAGGGGCGAGCCTATCCTCGCTCGCCGCGCAATATTGGCCGATGGCGGCGATCGCTGCGGTCAGCCTCGCCGCCGCGACCTGGTTGTTCCGCAGCCGCGTGACGTGAGGGGCGCGGCAGTAGCTTTACAGCCGCATCACCTGACCCGTCCGCACGCTTTCGTCCGCGGCGAAGACGATGCGCAGCGAATTGAGCGCGTCTTCGAGATGCTCGGTCAGATCGACTTCGCCGCGAATGGCCTTGAGGAACAGGCGCTGCTCGCGTTCGCAGAGCTGCTGGTGGCCAGGCTCTTCCTCGGTGGAGAGGATTTCGTCGGGCTTTGCGAAGGCGCCCTTGGCGTCGAGCGCGGCGTGGTGGATGCGCAGCGCGTTTGTGCGCGTATGCGTATCGTGATCGGCCGAATGAGCGGCCTCGCCCGCCGCCTCGCTCGCGACGATCGAGACGCAGCCGTTGGGTCCGATCATGTCCTTCACGAAAAAGGCGGTCTCGCTCATCATCGGGCCCCAGCCCGCTTCGTACCAGCCGACCGAGCCGTCCGCGAAGGCGATGTGCAGATGGCCGTAATTGTACATCGAGGGTGCGATCTCGTCGGTCAGGCGCGCGCCGATCGCATGCACCGCCACGGGGCGCGAGCGCGTGACCTGGCACATCACGTCGACGTAGTGCACGCCGCAATCGACGATCGGCGAAGTCGAGCGCATGAGATTCTTGTGCACGGCCCAGAACGAGCCGGAGGATTGCTGGTTGAGGTTCATGCGCATGACCAGCGGTTTGCCGAGCGTGCGGCCGATCTCGACGAAACGCGTCCATGCGGGATGGACGCGCAGGATGTAGCCGACCAGCAGCGCGCGCTCGACCTCGCGCGCCGCCGCCACGATTCTTTCGGCCGCTTCGAGCGTGTCGGCGAGCGGCTTTTCGCAGAACACGTGCGCGCCGGCCTCCAGCGCCTGCAACGCCATCGGCGCGTGGAACTCGGTATAGGCGGCGATCGCGACGGCGTCGGGCTCCAGCGCGTCGAGCGCGTCCGA
>JBEKFO010000006.1:0-29654 GCA_050013275.1 Roseiarcus sp.
GTGCCGCAGATCTTCATCGGCGCGGACCACGTCGGCGGCTGCGACGACCTTTACGATCTGGAAAGCGCGGGGCGGCTCGATGCGCTGCTCACGGGATGACGCATGATCAAATTTTCGCTCGCCTGCGATAAGGGCCATGGCTTCGAACGCTGGTTTCCCGACGGCGCGGCTTATCAGAAGCAGGCGCGACGAGGCCTCATCGCGTGCCCCGAGTGCGGCTCGACGCGGGTCGACAAGGCGATCATGGCGCCGGCCGTGGTGGGTGGCGGCCGGCCGGAACGCGAGGAAGGCGCGGCGCAGGTTCCCGTCGCGCTAGTCGACGAGCGTCAACGCGCGCTGCGCGAGGCGGTGCGCGCGTTGCGGCGCGAGATCGAAGCGAATACCGAGGACGTTGGCGCGAAGTTTCCCGAGGTTGCGCGCGCGATCCATAGCGGCGAGACGCCGGAGCACGCGATTCGCGGCGAGGCGAGTCGGGACGAGGTCGAGGCGCTGCTCGAAGAAGGCGTCGGCGTGTTGCCGATGCCCTTGGCGCCCGACGACTTCAACTGAAAGCGTCGAGGGGCGGCTATTTCCCGGCGACGCTGAACTCCGAGGCCTCGATCACGGTCGTGCCGATCATCGTGCGCACGGAGACGCGGAACGGCATCAGCACGCGCGCGCCGTCGATCGGCGCCAGCCAGACTTCGAGATCCTTGTTGTCGGCCATGAATTTCGTCGCCGGACGATCGCGCCGATGGCCGGCGATCGGCACGTAGCGCACGGCGCAGACCGCGACGGGGCCGCGATAGCCCTTGGCCGAAACTTCACGTTCCCCGACGTAGCTCAAATCGACGTCGAAGCGCGTGTAGCCGTCGAAGATCGGAATCTTATGGTCGCACGAGGCCGGTCCGACCAGCGGCCCTTTGGCCGGCGCAGGGACGACGAAGGCGCCGACGGGATCGACGATCCCGCGCGTGTCCTTGTCGGACAGGGGAACGCGGTCGGGCTTGTCGTCGAAAGGCGGCGAAATGTCGACGCCCGTCACCGCGTTGGCGGCGAGCGACATGCGGATCGTGCGCGTCATCACGGCGTTCGAAGCGGTCGTGGCGAACGAAGCCGGCACGACATGGTTGTCGACGATCGCCCCCTGGCCGGTCGAGGCGCCGCGCGCGCGAGAGACCATCGTCGCCAGACCGGAAAGCTTAGCCGTGGCGTCGATCGCGTAGCTGTTCGGCGTCAGCGTCGCGTTGACGCTGGCGACGCCGATCGGCATGCCGATCAACGACACATTGTAGATCGCGCGCAGCATATCGGCGCGCGCGCCGACCGCCGCCAACGACAATATGACCGCGCCAAGGGCAAGGCCGCGCGACGCGCGCAGAGCCGTCCGCCGCAAGGACATCCATCCATCTCCCGACTTGAAGCGAATCCGAATTAGCACCTGTCTCGCGAAAATCCGACAGCAAAATGGCGCCGAAGGCGTTTTCCGCGCTTTGGCCCGGCGAAACAAAAATGTTCCGGCCGCTCGCTGTCAAGGTCTTGCGGCGCAGGCGCAGGCGGACGTAACCTCGCCCTATGGTCGAGACGGTCATATCCATTCGCACCGCGCGCCTCGGCGACGAGACGGGCATCGCGCGCGTCCACGACGCGGCGTGGCGCGACGCCTATCGCGGCGTGATTCCGGGCCGTGAACTCGAGCGGATGATCGTGCGCCGCGGCCCGGTTTGGTGGCGGCGCGCCATTGCGGGCGGCACGCGGCTGATCGTGCTCGATTTCGCCGACGCGGTGGCGGGCTACGCCAGTTATGGCCGCAATCGCATGCCGTCGCTGAACTACGGCGGCGAAATCTTCGAGCTTTATCTCGCGCCCGAATATCAAGGCGGCGGCCTCGGCCGAAGGATGTTCGAGGCGGCGCAGCGCGATCTTGCCGCGCACGGCTATGCGTCGTTCGTGGTCTGGGCGCTCGCCGGCAATGATCGCGCGCTCGGCTTCTATCGCCGCTTGGGAGGGCGCATCGTGCGGCGCGCGCCGGAGCAATTCGGGTCGGAAACCCGCGAACGCGTCGCTTTCGGCTTTGATTGTCCGACCATTCGCGGCTAAGAGGTCTCGCGAGCGGATCGCGCACCCTTGCGAAGCGCGCCGGGGTTCGCGGAGCCGACCCCTCGATTTCGGAGCGCAGACGTGAATTTGGACGCGATCTCGATCGGCGCCGACGCGCCGCGCGAAGTCAATGTCGTGATCGAAGTGCCGATCGGCGGCGAACCAATCAAATACGAGATGGACAAGGCGAGCGGCGCGCTCAAAGTCGACCGTTTCCTCTATACGTCGATGCGCTATCCCGGCAACTACGGCTTCATCCCGCATACGCTGTCGGAAGACGGCGACCCTTGCGACGTCATCGTCGCCAACACGCGCGCGATCGTTCCCGGCGCGATCATGAGCTGCAAGATCGTCGGCGTGCTGTTCATGGAGGACGAAGCGGGCGGCGACGAAAAGCTGCTCGCCGTGCCGACGGCCAAGCTGACCCAGCGCTATGCGGGCGTCGCCAATTTCACCGATTTGCCGGAGATCACGCTCAAGCAAATCGAGCATTTCTTCGCCCATTACAAGGATCTCGAGCCCAACAAGTGGGTCAAGATCGTCCGCTGGGGCGACGCCGAGGAAGCGCGGCGGATCGTCGTCGAGGGCGTCGAACGCGCCAAGGCGGCCAAAGCGAAGAGGTAGGCGGGGCGATGAAACGTTCGTTTGTGGATTCGAGGATCGAAGCGATGTTGGCGCTGTGCGAGCGTCACGGCGTCAAGCTGCCGCCGTTCGCGCTGTGGAGCGGCGACGATTATCGCGCCGACGCCGACGCCGCGCGACGCATCGCGCACGCGGGGCTCGGCTGGAACATCGTCGAATTCAAGCCCGGCGCGTTCGTCAGCGACGGGCTCGGCGTCTTCACCCTTCGCATGGGCGACTGGCGGCTACTGGCCAACGGGCGCGGGCGGCTCTATGCCGAGAAAGCGCTGATGGCCGAGGACGGCCAGCGCACGCCGCATCACTATCACATCGTCAAGACCGAGGACATCGTGAACCGCGGCGGCGCGCGCTTCGTCGTCGAATTGTTCAAGGTCGACCGCGCCGGCGTCCCGACCAAGGAGCGCTTCCACGTTCTCCAGGACGTCAAGAAGCTCGACCTCGGTCCCGGCGATCGCGTCCGCCTCGAACCAGGCGAGAGCCTCACGCTCGAGCCCTTCGTCGCGCACGCGTTCTGGGCGGAGGGCGGCGCCGTGCTGGCCGGCGAGGTTTCGCTGGTCAACGACGACGCCAGCGACAATCACTTTTTGCCCGCGCTCGCGCCCGCCGCGCCGATCGAAGAGGATCGCCGCAAGCGCTACGTGACCGTGCGCGATCATGCGCGCATCGTCGGGCAGTTGGGGTGAAGGTTGAGCCCGTCTCGCGCGAGCGGGCGAAGGGCTTAACCTCGCGCGAGTCTCTCCATTGCGTCGAGAAACGCGGCGATGAAACGCGTCGCTTCGACTGCGATCGCTACGTGGGCGTTGGCGGGGCGCTTCCACACGCCGCGCCAGTCGGCGACGGTCATGCCGCAGGTCAAGGCGCCAGCCGTCTCCACGTCGACCGCGACCCGCTGCGTCGCGACCAGCGAGGGATCGATCGCCGCGGCGATCGCGAGCGGGTCGTGCATGGTGAAGACGCGCGCGCCGTAGGACTTCTCCATGAAGTCGAAATAGTAGCGCGTCGCGTCGTCGAGAAAGCGTAGCAGCGCCGGCGCGCGCACGAGGCCGGCGCAGCGCTTGGCGAGCGCTGCGAGATCCTCGGGGAAGAGCAGCGTCTTGCGCGTCACGTCGAGGCCGACGGCGACGAGCGGCGCCGCGCCTTCGCCGCTAAAGGCGCGAAACACCATGCGCGCCGCTTCCGGATCGTGCCAGACGTTGAACTCGGCCGCCGGCGTGACGTTGCCCGCTTCGCGATAGGCGCCGCCCATCAGCACCAGGCGCTCGACGAGCCGGGGCAGGGCGGGCTCGCGCATCAGCGCCGCGGCGATATTGGTGAGCGGGCCGGTGGCGACGAGGACGAGTTCGCCCTTCGCCGCATGGGCCTGAGCGACAATCGCGTCGATGGCGTTCGGCGCGTCGCCCGCGCGCGGCGGATCGGGCAGGACCGCGTAGCCGAGCCCGCTCGGGCCGTGCACGATCCGGCCGTCCTCCGACGTATGCAAGAGCGGCGACGCGCAGCCGGGCCAGACAGGGATGTCGGGGCGGCCGGCCAGCGCCAGCACGGCGCGGGTGTTGCGGGTCGCTTGGGATAGATCGACGTTGCCGACGACGGTAGAGACGCCGACGATGCGCGCCTGCGGCGACGCGCAGGCGTAGAGCAGGCCGAACGCGTCGTCGATGCCGGTGTCGACGTCGATGATGACGGGCGTCGGTTTGGCGGGCATGGCGGCCTCCCTCGGCAGGCGTGGATCCCGCCGGCCTCTGGATTAATACCAAGTCCGGCAAAGATCGACTCGTTGCGCTTCGCGAGTTTTGCGCCGCTCGCCCCGCTTCAGAAAAACCCGCGCCGCTCTCTGCCGCGCCAGCGCCACAGCAATTGCAGCGCGACGGCGGCGAGGCCGCAGGCGAGGCCGATCCACAGGCCGAGGCCGCGCAGCGGGGTGAAGAAGGCGAGGCCGACGCCGATCGGCGCGCCGATCGCCCAATAGCCGATCAGCGCCATCATCATCGGCCAGCGCGAATCGTGGACGCCGCGCAGCATATTGGCGAGCGCGGCCTGGGCGCCGTCGAACATCTGGAAGATCGCGGCGACGCGCAGGAACGAAAGCGCCAGCGCGACGATTTCGCCGTTTTGGCCTCGCCCCGAGGCGAGGAACGGCGCGATCAGCAGACGCGGCGCCGCGAGCATCGTCGCGGCGGAGAGCGCGACATAGGCCATGGTGACGAAGAACGCGACCCAGCCCGCCCGCGCGACCGCCGCGCTGTCGCGCGCGCCGAAGGCGTGGCCGACGCGCACGCTCGCCGCTTGGCCGAGGCCGAGCGGCACCATGAACGCGGTCGAGGCGATCTGCAGCACGATCGCGTGCGCCTCGAGCGAAACGGGGCCGATCAGCCCCATCGCCAATCCCGCCGCGGCGAAGATCGAGATTTCCGCGGCGATGGTTGCGCCGATCGGCAGGCCGAGCCGCCACAGCCGGGCGAAGGCTTCGCCGTTGGGCCGCCAAAGGCTGACGAACAGCCGGTAGCGGCGCAAATGCGGATCGACGAGCGAATAGACAACCAGCGCCAGCAGCATGACGGACTGCGACAGGCTGGTGGCGACGCCCGAGCCGAACACACCCCACGCCGGCGCGCCGAAATGGCCGAAGATCAACGCGTAATTGGCCCCGGCGTTGAAGACCAGCGCGATCAGCCCGGCGATCAGGGTCGGCGCGGTGCGGCCGAGCGCCGCGAACACCGATCGCGTGGCGAAATAAAGCAGCGCCGGGGCCAGCGCCCATTGCAGGCCGTGCATGTACAGCCCCGCCTGCGCGGCGAGGTCCGGCGGCTCGCCGATCGCCAGCAGAATGGCCCTGGCGTTCCACAGGATCGCCCAGACGGGCGCGGCGAGGACGAAGGCGCTGATCAGCGCCTGATGGCATGCGCGGCGCAGCCCCGACGCGTCGCCGGAATCGGCGCCCACCAGGCTCGCCGCGATCGGCGCGACGGCGCCGGTGACGCCGACGCAGAACAGGAACAACGGCACGTAGAGATTGTAACCGAGCGCGCCGGCGGCGAGCGCCTCGGGCGAAAGCCAGCCGAGCATCATGACGTCGGTCGTCGTCATGAGATTCACCGCGATGTTGGTGAGCACGATCGGCCCGCTCAACGCCAGGGTCGCGGCGATCTCGCGCGCGAGCCACGGGCGCGAGGCGGCTTTTGCCAAAGTTTGCGGCTGCGTCATGGCGCGCCTCGGCGCTGACACCGCGTCCGGCGTCGAATGCAATTCAACCGAGGACCATCCGCACGGCTTCGGCCATCGCGCGGCCGAGGATCGCGTGCGCCTCGGCCTCGAAATGGATGCCGTCGAGGTTCGAACAGGCGATGAACTGCCCGGCGTCGACGAAGCCGACCCTCTGACGCTCGGCGACGTCGCGATAGCGCCGGGCGAGGACGAGCGATTTTTCTCTCGCTCCTTCGAACATTTCAGCGAGTTCCGTCAGCTCGCCGATCGGCGGCGGCGCGACGAGGAGAATGGCGGGCGCCGCGCCGCCGGGTCCGAGCGCTTCGGCGCGCGCGATGCGGACGAGGCGCTCCGCGCCATTGGCGATGTCGCCGGGCGTCGCGGAAAACCGGGTCTTCATGTCGTTGCAGCCGAGCGCGATGATGAGACAATCGAGCGGCGCGTGGCTCCGCAGGCATGGCGGCAGATAGTCGGCGCCGCGCCGATCGGGCTCGATCGGATCGTCGAAAACCGTCGTGCGGCCGTTGAGGCCTTCCTCGACGACGCGATGGCCGGGGCCGAGTTCTCGTTGCATGACGCCGGTCCAGCGGACGTCCGGCTCGAAGCGTGTCGCGCTCTTCGGGTCGTAGCCCCAGGTGTTGGAATCGCCGAAGGCGACGATGACCGTCATGAACCTCGCTCCCGCCGCGCCGTCTCTAGAGGGGCCCCGCGCCGCGGTCAACGGCGCAAGCCGACCGCAAGCTCGGAGACGGCCCGCGGCGTCTGCAAGCGAACGAATGCCGCATTACCAAAGCGTATATTGGCCGCCAAGTTCCCGCCACCGCCCGCTGGCAAACGGATGGCCCAACGATCACGCCACGGAGCCGTTTGTGAAACCTTCCGCCGTTCTCCTCGTCGCCATCGGCCTCGCCGCCTCAATGTCGGTCGCCGTCGCCGCAACGCGATTGAAGCCGCTCATGCGCGGCTGGAAGGCGGACGTCGCGCGCGCGGAGCCCATGCTGACGGGCGCGGCCCCGTACGACGAAGCCGAGCTTCGCCGCATCCTCGCCGTATTGGTAACGGATTCGCAAGATATCGCGGCTGGAATTACCGGCAAGAGCGCCCAGGCGCTCGAGATCAAGAGCCGGTTTTCCCAATTCGAGGCCGACGCGGCCGCGACGCTGCAATCGGTCGGCGCCAAAGATCGGGTGAAGAATCCTTTCATGCGCATGCGCGGCGATTGCCGATCCTGCCATGACGCTTTCGCCAATTAGTCCGACCCTGGGGAGGGAGAACCGTCTTGTTGAAACCACTCTTGAGAAAATGAAGGAAGACGCCCCATGTCGACGACGCGTTCCCATGTTACGCGCCTGCTGCATTTGTCCCTGTTGCTGGTAGTCCTGCATCAACTCCTCAGCAGCACGGTGATGGAGCGACCCATGCCGGGCGACGATCCGGCGTGGCCCTACGCCATGCACGAATGGGTGGGCGTGGCCGGCCTCGGCGTGCTCGCGCTGTTCTGGCTGTGGACCCTCGTCCGTCATCCCCTGGAGACGCCGCTGGCGAAGCTCCTGCCGTGGTTCTCGCCCTCGCGGGTCGCCGCGGTCTTCGAGGACGTCGCCAGGCTCGTTCGCGCTCTCTTTTCGTTCCGCATGCCGCCGCTGGAGCTCGACGCTCTCGCCAGCGCGGTGCATGGCCTGGGCCTGCTCGTCGCCTCGTTCCTGGCGCTGAGCGGCGCGGCGTGGTTTTACCTTTTCGCCGGAACGCCCTATGGACGAATCGTGATGGGCATGCACAAGCTATCGGCCAACCTGATGTGGGCGTATTTGATCGGACACGCGTCGATCGCTCTCATTCATCATGCCCTCGGCGACGACATCTTTTCTCGAATGTTCTGGGTCAAGCGACGCCAGACCCACGCAACGGTTCCCGCCGAATGAAGATCCTGATTGTCGAAGACGACGAAGACAGCGCTTCCTTTCTCGCCGAGGGGATCGCCGCGCGCGGCCATGAGGCGAGCGTCGCGCGAAACGGTCGCGACGGCCTGGTGATGGCGACCGGCGAAGGGCGGTATGACGTCGTGATCGTCGACCGCATGCTGCCGGAATTGGACGGCCTCAGTCTCGTCAAGGCGATGCGTTCGGCCGGCGTGTCGACGCCAGCGCTGTTTCTGACCAACCTCTCAGGAATCGACGACCGCGTCGAAGGGTTGGAGGCGGGCGGAGACGACTATCTCGTCAAGCCCTTCGCATTCACCGAATTGATGGCGCGCGTGACCGCTCTCGCCAGACGTCCGGTGCTCGGCGCCGAGACGACCGTTCTCAACGTCCTAGATCTCGAGATGGATCTCATTCGGCGCACCGTTCGGCGAGGCGGTCAGCTGATCGATCTGCAGCCGCGCGAATTTCAGTTGCTGGAATTTCTGATGCGCAGCGAGGGCCGCGTCCTCACCCGCAGCATGCTGCTGGAAAAAGTCTGGGATTTCCATTTCGACACGCGAACGAATATCGTGGAGACCCACATCAGCCGATTGCGGGCCAAGGTGGACCGCGGGCAGGCGGTTCCGCTCATTCAGACCTTGCGCGGCGCCGGATATACATTGCGTGCCCCGAACTAGCCTTTTTCGCACCAGCAGCTTTCGCCTCGCGGCGATCTACCTCGCTCTTTTCACGGTTTCCGTGCTCATCCTCGGCGCCGTAGTCTATCTCGTGGTGTGGCGCGAGATCGCGAGCGAAATCGACGCGGACATCCAAGGCGAGACTTCGACGCTGGCGCGCGAATTCGCCGCGCACGGCCGTGACCGCCTCAAGACGATCATCGAAACGCGCAGCCGCGCCGGCGGTTCGTTCGTCTACGGACTGGAGGACGCCCAGGGCGTCCTCATCGCCGGCGAGCTCGCGGCCAATCCAGGGGAGGTCGGCTGGACCAACTTGCGCGAGCCTGAGCGCGGCGACGAAGTCGATGGCGAACCTTCCGCGGTCGTGCGCGCGCTGGTGACCCGGTTGGACGACGGCGGCGCGCTGGTGGTCGGCGACGAATGGCGCGGCGCGCGCGGGGCGACGCGCACCGTCGTCACCGCCTTCTTATGGGCGCTGGCGGGAACGATCGGATTGGGAATGCTCGGCGGCCTGGTCCTCAGTTCGCAGGTTCTGCGCCGGATCGAGGCGATGAGCGGCGCAGCTCAGGGGATCGTCGCCGGCGATTGGCGGCAAAGGATTCCCGAGACGGGAGCGAACGACGAACTTGCGCAGCTGGCGCGCACGTTCAACCGCATGTTCGACCGCATCGAATCGCTGCTGGAGGCGCACAAGGCCGTCGGCGGCAACATCGCGCACGACTTGCGTCGGCCTCTGGCGCGCACCGTACATCGCCTGGAAGCGGCGCGCGGCGGGGGCGCGAGCGCGAAAGACGCCGAATTCGCGATCGAGACGGCGATCGCCGACATCCACGGGGTGCTCGAGACGTTCAACGCGATTCTGCGCATCGGCCAGATCGAGTCGGGCGCGCGGCGCGCCGGGTTCAAGCCGGTCGACTTGGCCGCGGTGGCGCGCGAAGTCGTCGAGGCGTTCCAGCCGGCCGCGGACGAGGAGGGAAAGACCCTCATCGCCGATCTTTCCGCCGCATTGCCGTTGTCGGGCGATCGGGAATTGCTGACGCAGATGGTCGCCAATCTCGTCGACAACGCGTTGCGCCACACGCCCGAGAACACGCGCATCGTCGTGGCGAGCGCGCGCCTGCCCGGCGCCTTCCGGCTCACGGTGAGCGACAACGGGCCGGGCGCCCCGCCGGCCGAACGCGGCCGCATCTTCGAGCGCTTCTATCGGCTCGACGCGGCCCGCGCGACGCCCGGCGACGGATTGGGCCTGAGCCTGGTGGCGGCGATCGCCGAACTGCACGGCATGAGCTGGGCCGCTTCCGACAACCGACCGGGGTTGGCGGTCACGCTCGAATTGCCGATCGACGGCGCGCGGCGCGCCTGACGGGCTCGAGCCGCTGTCCGCCGCCACCGACGGCCTTAGAACCGGCGCAATCGAATCTCCTACCATGGGAGGAGGCGACGATGGCGACGCTACCGGCTGATGAAGATTATGCGAGGGCGATGCTTTCGATCTTCGCCATCTTGAACGTGCGGGCCGGCGAAAGCCTGCAAGCCAGCCGCGTCCGCGTCGAGTTCCAGTCTCGCAACATGGGCCGACCCGCCGACTGCGAGGCGGCGCTGAGCTACGCGGTCGAGCGGGGCTGGCTTCACGTCGAACTCGGCCGCATTCGTTTGACCGCGGCGGGTTTTGCACAGATGCAGATTTAGCCGAACGGGGATCGCGCCGGCTGCGGCGACGTTGCGAACGCATTCAGTTGACAAATTCAATAGAATGATAGATTTGATGGCCCAAGCCGCCCAATCAGGCCGCTCGCGCCACTCTGGCGGCGCGGTCGCAGCGGGGCGGCGAAAGCGGCCTTTCCCAGCGACCGCTCGCGCGAATTTCGCGCGAAAATCAGCTGGGTCGCGTCAACCTGTTGGAGCCTCCTCTCATGTCGCAAACGCCCCTCAAGCCGGAAACGCTCGCGCTCCATGCGGGCTGGCGCGCCGATCCGACGACGGGATCGGTCGCGGTGCCGATTTTCCAGACCACGTCCTTCCAGTTCCACAGCGCCGAACACGCCGCCAACCTGTTCGCGCTCAAGGAACTCGGCAACATCTACACTCGACTGATGAACCCGACCAACGACGTGCTGGAGAAGCGCATTGCGGCGCTGGAGGGCGGCGTCGCGGCGCTGGCGGTGGCGAGCGGCCAGGCGGCTTCGGCTTTCGCGGTGCAGAACCTCGCGCGGGTCGGCGACAACATCGTCTCCTCCACCGACCTTTACGGCGGTACTTGGAATCTCTTCGCCAACACATTGAAAGATCAGGGAATTGAGGTCCGCTTCGTCGACCCCTCCGACCCCGAGAATTTCCGCCGCGCGACCGACGCGCGCACGCGCGCCTATTACGCCGAGACCCTGCCCAATCCGAAGCTGATCGCGTTCCCGATCGCCGAAGTGGCGGCGATCGGCCGGCCGCTCGGCATCCCGCTGATCATCGACAACACCGCGGCGCCGCTGCTGACGCGCCCCTTCGACCACGGCGCGGCGGTCGTCGTCTATTCCTCGACCAAGTACCTCGGCGGCCACGGCACTTCGATCGGCGGGCTCATCGTCGACGGCGGCAATTTCCCCTGGGGCGATTTCGCCGAGCGCCAGCCGGCGCTGAATACGCCGGATCCGAGCTACCACGGCGCGGTGTGGAGCGAGGCGGTCAAGCCGCTCGGGCCGATCGCCTATATCATCAAGGCGCGGGTGACCTTGCTGCGCGATCTCGGCTCGGCGATTTCGCCGTTCAACGCATTCCTCACTTTGCAGGGCGTCGAGACGCTGCCGCTGCGCATCGAGCGCCACAGCGCCAACGCGGCGGCCGTCGCGGCGTTCCTCGCCAAGCGGCCGGAAGTGACGAAGGTGATCCACCCCTCGCTGCAGACCGGCTACGCGCGCGAGCGGGCGCAAAAATATCTCAAGGGCGGCTTCGGCGGGCTCGTCGGCTTCGAACTCGCCGGCGGGCGCGAGGCGGGTCGGCGTTTCATCGACGCGCTGCAGCTCTTCTATCACGTCGCCAATATCGGCGACGCGCGCAGCCTGGCCATCCACCCCGCGACCACGACCCACTCGCAGCTTTCGCCGGCCGACCAGATCGCCACCGGCGTCACCGAAGGGTACGTGCGGCTGTCGATCGGCCTCGAGCACATCGACGACATCCTCGCCGATCTCGACCAGGCGCTGAGCGCGGCGGGAACGCGGGCGGTCGCGGCGGAGTAGCGGTTTGGGCTAGCGCCCGGCCAGCGCTTCGGCCGCTCGCGCCAGCGCGCAAAACCCGGCGACGTCGATCTCTTCGGCGCGCCGGGTCGGATCGAGGCCGGCGGCGGCGAGGAGCGCGGCGAGGTCGAGCCCCTGCGCGGCGGCGAAGCTCTTCAGCGACTGGCGCAACATTTTGCGCCGCTGACCGAACGCCGCCTGCGTCGCCGCCGACAACAGCTGCGGCTCGCACGGTTCGGGCTTTTCGCGCGGGATCAGTTCGACGACGCTGGAGGTCACCTTCGGCGGCGGCGTGAACGCGGCGGGGGGGATGTCGAACAGCAGCCGCGCGCGCGTGCGCCAGCCCGCGAGCACGGCGAGCCGGCCGTAGTCGGCGCGCTCGGCCGGAGTGGCGACGATGCGCAGCGCGACCTCGCGCTGGAACATCAGCGTCAGCCGGTCGTAGAACGGCGGCCACGGCTCGGCCTCGAGCCAGCGCGTCAGCAGCGCGGTGGCGATGTTGTAGGGCAGGTTGGCGCAGATGCGTAAGCGCGCGTCGCCCGCCTCGGCGCGCAGCGTCGCTGCGTCGAGCGCGAGCGCGTCGCCGGCGATGATCTTGAGGCGTCCCGGCCAATGCGCGGCGATTTCGGCAAGCGCGGAAAGGCAGCGCTCGTCGCGCTCGATCGCGACGACCTTCTTGGCGCCGTGCGCCAGCAGCGCGCGGGTCAGGCCGCCGGGCCCCGGGCCGATTTCGACGATGACGACGCCTTCGAGCGGGCCGGCGGCGCGCGCGATGCGGCCGGTCAAATTGAGGTCGAAGAGAAAATTCTGGCCGAGCGACTTCTTGGCCTCTAACCCGTGCGCGGCGACGACCTCGCGCAGCGGCGGCAATCCGTCGGCGGCGAGGCTCACGGCGCGAGACGCGCCGCCAGCCGCAACGCTTCGATCAAGCTGGTCGGGCTCGCGAGCCCCTTGCCGGCAATGTCGAAAGCGGTGCCGTGGTCGGGCGAAGTGCGCACGAAGGGAAGGCCGAGGGTGACGTTGACGCCGGTGTCGAACGCCAACGTCTTGGCGGGGATGAGGCCCTGGTCGTGATACATCGTCAGCGCGACGTCGTAGCGCGCGCGCGCGGCCGCGTGGAACATGGTGTCGGCGGGCAGGGGGCCGACCACGTCGAGGCCTTCGGCGCGAAGGTCCGCGACCGCGGGGGCGATGGTTTCGATCTCCTCGCGCCCCATCGCGCCGCCTTCGCCGGCGTGCGGATTGAGGCCGGCGAGCGCGAGACGCGGCCGGGCGAGGGCGAAGCGCTTGGTCATGTCGGCGGCGACGATGCGCGCGGTCGAAACGATGAGCTCGCGGCTGAGCAACTTTGGGACCTCGCTCAACGCGACGTGGATCGTCACCGGCACGACCGCGAGGGCCGGCGACCAGATCATCATCACCGGCTGCGCCCGCGCGCCCCAGCGCTCGGCGAGCGCGCCCAGATATTCGGTATGGCCGGGGAACTTGAAGCCAGCCTGATAGAGCGTCGCCTTGGCGATCGGGTTGGTGACGAGCGCGCTCGCTTGCCCGCTTCGGACATAGCCGACGGCGCGCTCGATCGATTCGATCGTGGCGGCCGCGAAGGCGGGATCGGGTTCGCCCGGCCGCGCGCCAGCGCGAGCGGCAAGCGCGACGACGGGCAGCGCGCGTTGGAACGCGGCGCCCGCTTCGGCCGGCTCGACTTCGGCGATCGGCGTATCGAGGCCGAGACGCCGCGCCAGCGCCCCGAGCGCTTTCGGATCGGCGAGCGCAAAGAACGGCGCGGCGAGAGAAGCGCGGGCGCCCCAGGCGCGAAGCAAGAGCTCCGGTCCGATCCCGGCGGGATCGCCCATCGTCAGAGCGAGCGGCCGGCGCGGCGGCGGCGCTGTCATTGCCGAGGGCGACGCTTCGCGGCGTGGGTCATTGCAGGCCGACGGCGCCGCCGATTTCTCCCAGCGTCCGCAGCGTGAGCTGCACCAGCAGCGTCTGGTCGCGCACCGCCGGCGTCGAAAGGACGGGGTCGCTCATCGTCGAGGAATAGCGCACCTTCACCGTCGTACAGGTGTCGCCGTAGCTGAGGCCGACACTGTAGTTGGGCGCGTAGAAGACCGGCGTCGACTGTCCCGGCAGGTCATAGTAGTGGCGCGACATGTCGAACAGCACCGATCCGTCGACGGTCCAATTGGTGGCGAGCTTGTAGCTGGCGTTGGTCAGCAGTCCCTCGCGATTGTACAGCCACCCCAGCATGGGCTGCGCGGCGTACCGCCCGTAGTCGACGCTGGTCTTGAAGCCGCCGAAATCGGCGTTGGCGATCACGTCGAGCCGAGCGAGCGCGAAGGTGGTGCTGTCGAACTGCTGCTTGCTGGAGATTGAAAAGGCCGACGAGAACGGCGCGATCGTCTCGCCTGCGACGAAATTCGAATATTTCTGGTCGAGCCCCGATTGCAGCCCGGTGTTGGCGGCGTCGGCGATCGCGTAGGAGTTTTGCCCCGCGAGCTGGATGGACTGGCCGGCGACGAAGTTGGCGTGGCCGCCGTTGACGAAGTTCGCGGTGTACTGCATGCCGTAATTGAGCCGCGTGCCGCCCTCGACGCGGTCGTAGCCGGAATATTTGTCCCACGCGAACAGGTTGGTCTCGTCGAAGACGAGGCTCTGCGCGTCTTCGTTGGGCTGCAGTTTGGGCAGGACTTCGTTTGGGCGCGCGATGAACTGTGCGATCGGCTCGATGATCTGCTCGCCGAGCATCGAGGACGAGACGAAGGGATAGCGATATTCCAGTCCGACGCCGGGCATGGCGTTGGCGTAGGAGGCGCTCCGCCCGCCGTTGAAGAAGTTTGACTGGCTGCCGTTGTAGACGGAACTCGATCCCGCGGGGCTCGAATAGGTGAAGGTCCCGCTGGTGTCCAGATTGGTCGTTTCGCCGTCGAGGCGCGCGAACACGAACGGCGTCCAGGTTTCGCCGATCGGATCGACGAACTTGCGTTGCCAGGAAATCTGTTCGGTGGCGCGCGCGTAATCGCCGGCGATGCCGCGCAGCAGGCAACTGCCTGGTGTATACGTGCCCGCCGGGCCAGGAAGCGTAACGCCGCCCGTGCGGACGCCGCCGGCGACCGTGCCGCCGGTCGCGCAGACGTTGTACAAGCCGTACGCGTTGTCGAGCGATTGTGGGCCGACGGACTGGAACAGCGCTTCGGACCGTGCGATGTTGGTCGCGTTGAGGTCGACCTTGATCTCGCCGCCGATTCCGCCGCTGCTCTCGGGCGCGATCGCGAACGTCCTGTTGTAATCGAAGACGGGAACCGCGGGCGGCTCCGTCCGCTGATCGGTGGAGGCCACCGTGCTCTCGAAGTGGTAGCCGCTCAGATCGAAGAAGCCGCGATCCGCTTGGCCGCGCAGATAGACCGAGGACACGATATCCTGGAAGTAATAGCGCGATGTGTCTTGGCTCCTGATCTTGTAGTCGTTGAGATAGAACGGATCGGAGACGGCGGTCACGTCCCAACCGTATGTCCACTTGTCGTTGATATAAAACTTGCCCTGGCTCTCGAACGAGCCGCGCCAGCGTCGCTCGCCGGCGCCGTAGGGGGCGGCGAGAAAGCGTCCGGGATCTTGCTGATCGATCCCGGTGACGCGGATATTGTATTCGCCGTTCTCCAAGCGGTGGCGCCACTGCACGTCGCCTAGGGCGCCCTGCGCCGAGAGATAGGTCGGCGTCAACGTCAAGTCGTAATTTGGCGCGAGATCGTAAAAATAGGGCAGCCCGACCCCGGCGCCGAGGTGGCTCCCCTGATAGAACGTCGGCGCCAGAAAGCCGCTCGCTCGCGTCACCGACGGATCGGCGGCGGAGAAATACGGGACATAGGCGATCGGGACGCCGCCGACCTCGAGCCACGCGTCTTCGTAATAGACGATATGGGTCTGCTGGTTCTCGATGATTCGCGCCGCGCGGATCTGCCACAACGGCGGCCGGTCGGGGTGGTCCTAGCACGGTTCGCACGCGGTGTAGACGCCGCCGCTGAACACCGTGACGGAGCCGCTCGACCGTTCGACGCGCGGCGCCGTGAATCGGGTTTTCTCGGTCGACAGCATTTCCACGCCTTCGGCGAAGCCGGCCGCGAAGTCGTCGGTCAGGTCGAATCGCTCGGCGTAGCTGACGTTGCCGCGCTCGTCCGTCAGCTTGGCGTGACCTTCCGCGTAAACGCGTTTGGTCGTGCGGTTGTAAATGACGCGATCGGCCTGCAGCACGCGATGCTTGTAATAGAGCGCCACCGCGCCGACCGCCGAGACGACGTTGCGGTCCTTGTCATAGACGAGCTCGTTGGCCTCGACGATCAGCTTGTCGGGATTCTGAGCCGCTGCGGCGGCTTGCTGCGAAGCGGGCGCGACTATTTGCGCTTGCGCCGCCGTGGAGAACGCGAGCGCGAACAGGACGGCGAGACTCGCGGCCAGACGCGCAAAAGCGCCCCCGCGGCGTCCGCCGTTGGAAAAGCTGATGGAGCGGCCCATCAACCATCCTCCTGATGCAGAAGCACGTAGACTCCAAACAAGCAACCGACGATTGCCGGCGACCACCCCGCGACGGGAACGCTGACGAATCCCGCGCCGCCCAGATCATTGACCAATTTCGTCGCTACATAAAGCACGAACCCGGCCGCGACGCCACTGGAAACCATCTTTTGGACGCCGCCCATCCGGAAGAATCTCAACGAAAAACAGGCAGCGACCAGAACCATCGCCGCCAGCAACGCCGGCAAAGCCAGAAGTTCTTGAAATCGCAAACGATATCCGGTCGCGTCGAGGCCAGCGCGGTCCGTCTGCGCGGCGAGCGCGGGAAGCGCCCAGAACGACACGGTCTCCGGCGCGACGAAGGCCTGCGCGACCTCCGCTTTGGTCAAGGTCGTGGCGAGCAAATAAGTGTTCGTCGCCAAGGTGTTGAAGCCGGGGGTGACGACATTGGCGTTGTTCAGGCGCCAGTACCCGTCGTGCAGCGTCGCGTCCTCCGCGTCGACGCGTTCGAGGAAGCCGCCGTTGGCGTCGAAATTGAAGACCTGGACATGGAAGAGCGAGGGGCCCGAGTCGTCGCGGCCGTCGGCATGAACGACCGACTCGCCGTCGACGCTCTTCTGCCTTATCCACACCCCTGCTGAGTTGTTGGCGGCGCCGCCGAACAGCTTCGCTTCCAGGCGGTCGGATTCGCGCTTCATCGCCGTGGACGCCGGGTTGTAGAGCGTCGCCATGACGATGCCAACGGCGACGACGACGAGGAGCGGCAGCGTCATGAACTGCCACGCCGAAACGCCGGCCGCGCGGGCCACCACCAGCTCCAGTTTTCGCGACAGATTGAGAAACGAGATCATCGCCCCGAAAAGGACGGCGAACGGAAGGGCTTGCTCGGCCACGATCGGGGTATGCAGAAGCGAATCCCACGCCATCAGCAGTCCGGTCGCTCCGGGCGTGTCGCCAGAGCGGCGCAGCATTTCGACCAGGTCGATGGCGTAAATGAGGACGAAAACTCCGGCGAAGACCGCGAGGATGGTCTTGAGGAACCGCTTGGCGAAATAACGCCCGAGCGTGCCGGCGATCATGACGCCCTCGTTGCGGCCAGCGCGAAGCGCCGCGCGCCCTGGAGAACCCGGCTCACCGGCCCGGAGAAGACCGCGTCGATGCAGGCCGCCGATGCGCCGAGCGGGACCGCCCAAACCAGGATCGCGGCGTTCGGCCTGCTGGCCGCGAGCGATGTCGCGGCGATGCCGACCATGCGCAACAGCGAAAAGACGAGAATCGCGACCGCCGTCGCGACGCCCCGGCCTTGGCGTGTCGTCCGCGCTTCGCCGAGCGCGGCGAAACCGACGAGGCCCGCCACGAAGGCGTAGAACGGGCTCGCCAAACGATCGAGCAATTCGGCGCGCAACCGCCCCGCCATACGCGCCGCCGAAGGGTCTTTGGGGTCGGGAGCGATCAAGTCCATCGTCGCGCGCTCGCGCGGCCGCTTGACCGTTTCGCCTTTGCGAATGAACTGGGAAAGGTCGATCGCGTAGTCGTCGAACGTAACGACCGCCGAATCGCCGGACCGCTCGGGGCGCTGATAGCTGCCCTTCGACAGGACGAGGTACGTCTGGCCGTCCCTTTCGGTCGTTTTGCCCACCTCGGAAATGTACGTGGTGACGTGGGCGGGATCGCGACGGTCCTGCATGAAGACGCCGCGCAGCGAGCCGTCGGCGGCCCGTTCGCGATAATGAAATATGAAGCCGGCCTCGAGTTCGTTGAAAGCGCCCGGGCGGGCGAAATTGGCGATGAAATCGGCGCGAATGAGCGTCGTCAGATTCTCGATGGCGTCGAAGCTCCAGGGCATGACTTCGACGTAGAGGATCGCCTCGATCGCGAACACCAGCGCGAACAGGGCGACGAACGGTCGCAGCAGCTGGCCGGGCGAAACTCCCGAGGCGCTCATGACCACCAATTCGCTGTCGCCGTTCAGCTTGTTCAGGCAGTAGAGCACGCCGGCGAACAGCGCGACCGGCGCGATGATGGCGATCAGCGACGGCACCGTAAGCCCGGTGATCGCGAAGAAAACCAGCAGCGACTGACCCTTGCTGGTCAAGAGGTCGATCTGCCGCAGGGCTTGCGTGACCCAAACCAAGCCGGTCAGCGCGATCAGGCCGGCCAGAAAGGCCGCGGTCGCGGTGCGGAACACGTATCGTTCGATGCGCAACATCCAGCGGGTGTTTCCGTCTTTCCTTTCGCGGGCGCGCGCCCGTGACGGCGCGCGCTCGGCCGTGAGCGCTAGCCTGCCCAGGCGCGCCTGGCAAGGCGCGGTCCCGTGACGGGCCGGGTGGAGCCAGGCGTCGTTTTCGCGACGGCGCCTTATTGACGGGCGGATCAAAGCCCTTGATTAGTCGTCGGCGCTTCGAAGCGTCGCGGCGGCGCCGACCGCGCCGGCTCGAGTTTGAACTTGTGTTCGGGGATTTGCATGGACGAATTCGTCAAGATTGCGTTCGGGCCGATTGCGCCGCCCAAGGGTGGAACCCTCGTGGTCTTCGTCGGCGCCGACCTGAAGGCGCCGCCGCGGGCGGGCGCGCTCCTGGGCGAGGCCGCCGCCCGGATCGAAGCGGGCGCCAAGTCCGCCAAGTTTCAGGGCAAATACCTCACTTGCCTGGATCTTTTGGCGCCTTCCGGCGTCGATGCGGCGCGGCTGCTGGTTGTCGGCGTCGCTCCCGGCAAGGATGGCAAGCCGGTCGATTTTCCGACGCTCGGCGGTTTTGTTTTCGGCAAGCTCGGCGCCGCGAAGACCATCGAGGTGGCGTTCGAAGCGCCGCAGGGCGAGTGGGACGGCGCCGAGGCGGCCGACTTCGCGCTGGGGCTGCGCCTGCGGGCCTATCGCTTCGATAAGTACAAGACGGTCAAGAAGAACGGCGACGAGGTCGACGATTCGGCGCCCTCTGTCACGATCGGCCTCGCCGACTTCGCGGCGGCCCGCGCCGCGGCGCCCGCGCGCATGGCGGTCGCCGAAGGCGTCGAGCTCGCCCGCACTTTGGTCAATGAGCCGCCGAACGTGCTCTATCCCGAGGCCTTCGCCGAACGCGCGGCGGGCCTCGAGAAGCTCGATGTCGAAGTCGAAATCCTCGACGAAAAGGCGATGACGAAACTCGGCATGGGCGCGCTGCTCGGCGTCGGCCAGGGCTCGAAGCGCGACAGCCGGCTCGTCGTCATGCGCTGGCGCGGCGTCAAGGGCAAGAAGGCCAAGCCGATCGCGTTCGTCGGCAAGGGCGTCTGCTTCGACTCGGGCGGCATCTCGATCAAGCCGGGCGCCGGCATGGAGGACATGAAGGGCGACATGGCGGGCGCGGCCTGCGTCGTCGGCCTGATGCACGCGCTCGCCGCCCGCAAGGCCAAGGTCGACGCGGTCGGCGTGATCGGCCTGGTCGAGAATATGCCGGGCGGCGGGGCGATTCGTCCCGGCGACATTCTCAAGTCGATGTCCGGCCGCTCGATCGAAATCATCAACACCGACGCCGAAGGGCGCCTCGTCCTGGCCGATGCGCTGTGGTACGCGCAGGACAAGTTCAAGCCGCGTTTCATCGTCGATCTGGCGACGCTGACGGGCGCGATCATGGTCGCGCTCGGCCAAGAAAACGCGGGGCTGTTCTCCAACGACGACGAGTTGGCGGCGCGCCTCAGCGTGGCGGGCGCGGCGACGGGCGAAACGGTTTGGCGGATGCCGCTCGGGGCCGCCTATGACAAGTTGATCGATTCGAAGTTCGCCGACGTCAAGAACACCGGCGGACGCAACGCCGGCGCGATCACCGCGGCGCAATTCCTTAAGCGCTTCGTCAACGACACGCCGTGGGCGCATCTCGACGTCGCGGGGACGGCGATGAACTCGCCCGCCAGCGACGTCAATCAATCCTGGGGGTCGGGCTGGGGCGTGCGCCTGCTCGACCGCCTGGTCGCCGAGTATTACGAGCGCTGAATTCTCGCCGGTTGTTGCCGGCGTCATGATGGCGAGTGAGAATGGCGTTCGGCTCGAATAGCCGCCGGGGAGTGTCTGTGATGCGATCGGGATTGGGGCTCGCGGTTCTCGCGCTTTGTCTTGGCGCCGCGCCGGCGCAGGCGAATCCGGCGGTGTCGGGCTGCGACGCCTTCATCGACAAGCTGCGCACCGCGGCGAGCGACCTGCACGTCGATTTCACCCACGCGCTGATCGTTTCGCGCGCGCGCAGCGACACCGACGTCTTCGACATCACCACGAAGTCCGATCTCGACGGCACCTTGACTTGCCGGAACGACGGATTGCTGCGCTTCGAAGCGCGCATCGCCGAGCCCGCTTCGGCGCGCGAGGCGACCGAATTCGAGAATTTCCAGGCCGCGGCGCTGCGCTCGGCGCTCGGCTGGGACGCCGGCAAGAGCCGCAGCACGGTGCGCGAAATGGCCGCCGACGCGCGCGACTACCTCAAGGCCTCGCGCGAGCGCGGCGACGTCTACATCTCCGGCAAGACCGAGGAGCACGCGCCCGGCGGCGTCTCGCTCGGCCTGATCGTCACCGACACCGACAGCGCCTTCATCATCGTCGGCGCGGAAGAATGATGGCCGGCGTGAGGAAAATAGAACGGTCGCGCGTTCCTTCGCCCGCGAGGGGGGAAGGCGCGCGCGTCCGGCGACTTTGCGGCTGGCCGCGACCGGCGACGCGACGCCGATGACCGAATTCCGCTTCTATCACCTCGAACGCCGCCGCATCGATCAGGCGCTGCCCGAGATTCTCGAGGACGCGCTGGCGCGCGGCCAGCGCGCCGTCGTTCAGGCGCCTTCGGAGGAGCAGGCCGAGGCGCTGAACGAGCGCCTCTGGACCTACGCGGACGAAAGTTTTCTGCCGCATGGCGCAGCGCGCGACGGCGAGCCGCAGGCGCAGCCGATTTACCTCACCGCCGGCGAGGAAAACCCCAACGGCGCGCGCTTGCGCGTACTGCTTTCCGGGGTCGGCGCCGGGCCCTTCGCCGAGGTCGCCGGCGCCGCCTACGACTGCGTGATCCTGCTGTTCGACGGTCGCGACGAGGAGATGCGCGCCGAGGCGCGTAAGCAATGGACCCTCGTCAAGACCGCCGGCGCCGCGCCGAGCTACTGGCGCGAGGGGGAAGACGGCGGGTGGGAAAAGGGCAGGTAGGGCGGGGGACTCCGTCGTCCCTCACGCCGCCGCCTCGTGCGCCGACAGTTCGAGCTAGGCTTCCTCCGCCCCCGCCAACGCGCGCTCCAGTTCGGCGCGCGTTTGCGACGCGTCGCGGCGAGCCCGGAGCGCGCTAGCCGCGCTCCTTGGCGATGAACTGGCGGAACCGGTCCGACTTCGGGTCGCCGAACAATTCCGCCGGCGGACCCTCGGCTTCGACCTGGCCGAGGTGAAGGAACATGACGCGGTCGGAGACGTCGCGCGCGAAGCCCATCTCGTGGGTGACGACGAGCATGGTGCGTCCCTCCTCGGCGAGCGCGCGCATGACGCGCAGCACTTCCCCGACCAGTTCGGGGTCGAGCGCCGAGGTCGGCTCGTCGAACAACATCACCTTCGGCCGCATGGCGAGCGCGCGGGCGATCGCGGCGCGCTGCTGCTGGCCGCCCGAGAGATGCACCGGATAATAGTTCGCCTTGTCGCCGATGCCGACCTTCTTGAGCAGCGCGTGCGCTTCGTCGACGCACTCGGCGCGCGGCCGCTTCTGCACATGAACCGGCGCCTCGATGAGATTCTCGAGGATCGTCATGTGCGACCACAAGTTGAAGCTCTGAAACACCATGCCGAGCTCGGAGCGGATGCGGTCGACTTGGCGTCGGTCCGCCGGCTCGGTCCGTCCGTCGCGGGTCTTGCGCATCAGGATCGTCTCGCCGGCCACCGTGACGACGCCTTCGTCCGGCGTTTCCAAGAGGTTGATGCAGCGCAGCATCGTGCTCTTGCCGGAACCGGAGGAGCCGAGGATCGAAATCACGTCGCCTTCGCGCGCCTGCAGGGACACGCCTTTGAGCACTTCGAGCGCGCCGAAGCGTTTGTGCAGTCCCGAGACTGTCAGCGCGTAGCCATCGGCGTCTGGCATTCGTCTCTCTTCAGGCGGGCCGTGCGCGCAGGTGCGGCGACAACCAATATTCGATCAGCAGGAAGGCGCGGGCGATCAAGTAGTTGAGCACGAAATAGATCGCCCCGGCAACCAGCAGCGGCGTGTAGGTGACGAGCGTGTCGTTGCGGATCTTCAGGGCGACGCTCATCACGTCCCACAGCGTCACCAGGGAAACGAGCGCCGTCGCTTTGGTCATCGAGATCACTTCGGTCGAATAGGCCGGCAGCGCCTGGCGTAGCGCGATCGGAAAGATCACGCGGCGGAACAGCAGGAAACCCGACATGCCGCAGGCGCGCGCCGCCTCGACTTGAGCCGGCGGCACGCCGGCGAGCGCGCCGCGGAAGATCTCGCTCTGATAAGCCGCCGTGCACAGCGCAAAGGACAACACGGCGCAACTGAAGGCGTCGCGCAGGAACGGCCAGAACACGCTGCCCCTCACCTCCGGGAACGAGGAGAGGCCGTAATAGACGACGAACAGCTGCACCAGCAGCGGCGCGCCGCGGAAGACGAAAATATAGGCGCGCGCCAACCATTCCAGCGGCCACAGGCCGCCGATGCGCATCCAGGTGACCCCGGCGCCGATGAAGGCGCCGATGAACACCGACAGCGCCCAGACCGAAAGCGTCACCTGCAAGGCGCCGAGCAGCCGCAGGAAGATCGTCCAGATGAACCCTGCGTCCATCATCTAGCGCGCTTCCCGTTTCATGCCGCGAGTCGCACGCGCCTCGGCGAACTCGAACAGGCGGTCGGAAAACGAGGTGACCACGAGATAGAGCGCCCCGCCGGCGACATAGAAGGTGAAGGGCTTATGCGTCGAGCCGGCGGCGAGCTGGCTCGCGCGCATCAGCTCGGTGAGGCCGGTGACCGAAATGAGCGAGGAGTCCTTGAGCGCGACCTGCCAGAGATTGCCGAGGCCCGGAATCGCGAACCGCAGCACTTGCGGCGCGATGATGCGGCGGAACATCAGCCAACGGCCCATGCCGACCGCTCTGGCCGCTTCCAGCTCACCTTTGGCGATGGCGAGAAAGGCGCCGCGAAACACCTCGGCCTGGTAGGAGCCGGAAATGACGCCGACCGCCAGCGCGCCCGCCGCGAAGGGGGGCACGCCGACGAACCCTTCAGCGCCGACGAGGCGGCTCACGCCCGTGAGCAGCGCCGAGCTGCCGAAGTAGACGAAGTAGACGACGAGCAACTCCGGCAGCCCGCGGAACAGCGCCGCGTAGCCTTCGCCGATCGCGCCGGCGACGCGGGCGCCGGAGAGTTTGGACCAGGCGACGAGCGACCCGAGCGCCGCCCCGATCGCGAGACCCGCGATCGAGACGAGCAAAGTCATCACGGCGCCTTGGAGCAGCGCCGGACCCCAGCCGCGTTCGCCAAAGCCCAGCGCTGTCATCCAGGTCACGGGCTACGCACTTCCCTGTCAGGGCGTGGTGTCGATCTTGAACCACTTCAAAGAGTACTTCTTGATCGATCCGTCCGCAAACGCGGACTTCAGGGCCGCATCGAACTTCGCGGTGAGGTCGGCGTCGGTCTTGCGCAGACCCATGCCGACGCCGACGCCGAAGTCGCCGCCGGTAAGCAACGGGCCGAACGAGGTGAAGTCCTTGGCGTCGTCCTTGCCGAGCATCGCCACGATGGTCGGCTGGTCGTCGAGCACGGCGTCGATGCGGCCGGACTTGAGGTCGAGGTCGCGTTCGTCGGTGGTCTTGTATTCCTTGATCGTCGCGACGTCCTTGAGGTTGTCGCCGACGAAAGTCGCGTGCGTCGTCGACACTTGCACGCCGATCGTCTTGCCCTTCAGCGCTTCCTTCAGCGCCTTGATCGCCGCTTCGCCGCCGGCCTTGTCCTTATCGAAGTTGATCGCCTTGCCGTTGAGAGCCATCTTGGCGAGCGGGCTCGTTTTGGCGGTCGCGAACGCCGCCGGAACCGACGCATAGGGGATCGAGAAGTCGATCTGCTTCTTGCGCTCGTCGGTGATCGACATGCCGTCCATGATGACGTCGAACTTGCCGGCCTGCAGACCGGGAATCATGCCGTCCCAATCCTGCGCGATGATCTTGCACTCGACCTTCATGCGCGCGCAGGCGTCCATCGCCACGTCGGGCTCAAAGCCGACGATCTTACCGTTCGGATCGGTCAGATTGTAGGGCTCGTAGGCGCCCTCCATGCCAATGACCACGGTCTTCCAGTCCTTGGCGCTCGCCGCGCCGGCGAGGACGAGAAGGGAGCATGCGAACGCCGCACGCAAAATGCTTCGACCAGCCATTTGTCCGCCTCCATGAGCGAAAGCCGAACCTTGCGTCGGCTTTGCGTCAGTTCAATAGAGCGTACGGGAGCGGGTTGTAAGTGGCCAAATTGGCGCGCCCACAGCCAGTCGGGCGCGAGGCGGTAGCCCGCCCCAAGGGTCGCATGCCCCGCTGGTTGGGAGGAATGAACCCTGGGCGTGGCCGAGCCGCCCGGCCCATCCGGCGCCTGTCCCCGGCGCGCAAACGACGACGATCGATGGCCTGGCGGACGGCGATGGCCGTCTTGTCGCAGGTCCCTAAGGCAATCCTTCATGCAACCGGGGCGCCAGCCTTCGCGCCGCCGCCGCCGCTTTCGATCGGCTCCGGCTCCCCGTATTCGCCGGGATGACGAGGAGGGCGCGCCTCTCGGCGTCGGCCTGCGCCCGATTCACCCCGTCGCCTCGGCCTGCGCCGACAATTCGAGCCAAGCCTCCTCGGCGGCCGCCAGGGCGCGCTCCAGCTCGGCGCGCTTGGCGGCGAGATCGATCACCTTGGCGGAATTGCCGGCGGTTTCGCCGGCCTGCGCGAGGGCGTCGTCGACGCGGCGCAGCAAGTCCTGGAAGCGGTGCATCTTCTGTTCGACCGCGACGATCTCCTTGCGCAGCGGGCCGAGGTCGCGGCGCGGCTTGGCCGCTTCGCGTCGCTCCGGGGTCGGCGTCGGCTGTGGCGACGCGCTCTCTTTCTTGGCGCGTTCTTGCGGCGCGCCCTGGCCGAGCACGAAGCGGCCATAGTCGGCGACGTCGCCTTCGAACACGCGAACCGTGCCGTCGGCGACCAGCCACAGCCGGTCGACGCAGGCTTCGAGCAGGCGCCGGTCGTGCGAGACCAGAATGCAGGCGCCTTCGTATTCGTTGATCGCCTCGATCAATTCGGCGCGGCTGTCGATGTCGAGATGGTTGGTGGGCTCGTCGAGGATCAAGAGTTGCGGCCCGTCGAAAGTCGCCAGCCCCATCAACAGGCGCGCCTTTTCGCCGCCCGACAGCGCCGCGATTCGAGTATCGGCCCGCGCGCCGGAAAAGCCGATCTGGGCGACGCGCGCCCTGATCTTGGCCTCGGGCGCGCCGCGCATTTTTTCCGCGACGTGGCTGTAGGGCGTGCCCTGCGATTCGAGATCGTCGACCTGGTGCTGGGCGAAGAAACCGACCTCGAGCTTGTTGGCGCGCACCATCTTGCCGCTCATCGGCGACAAGCGCCCGCCGACGAGCTTGGCGAAGGTCGACTTGCCGTTGCCGTTGGCGCCGAGCAGGCCGATGCGGTCGTCGTTGGCGAGGGTGAGATCGAGCTTGGAGAGCACGACGCGGTCGCCGTAGCCGACGCTCGCTTTCTCCATCGCCACGATCGGCGGGCTGAGGCGGCGGGCGATCGGCGGCCACTTGAACGGCATGACCGATTCGTCGACGACCGCCGAGATCGGCTCCATTTTCGCCAGCATCTTCAGGCGCGATTGGGCCTGCGTCGCCTTGGTGGCGCTGGCGCGGAAGCGGTCGACGAACGCCTGCAAGTGCTTGCGCCGCTCCTCCTGCTTCTTCAGCGCCTTGCCCTGCAGCGCCTGCTGTTCGCGGCGCTGCCGCTCGAAGCTCGTGTAGCCGCCGCTCCACAATGTGAGCTTGGCGCGCTCAAGATGCAGAATGTGGTCGACGACGTCGTCGAGCAGGTCTCGGTCGTGGCTGATGACGATGACCGTCGCCGGATAGGTCTTGAGATAGTCGATGAGCCACAGCACGCCTTCGAGATCGAGATAGTTGGTGGGCTCGTCGAGCAGCAGCAGGTCGGGCGCCGAGAACAGCACCGCGGCGAGCGCGACGCGCATGCGCCAGCCGCCGGAAAATTCGCTGAGGGCGCGGTTTTGCGCCGGCTCGTCGAAGCCGAGGCCGCTGAGGATGCGCGCGGCGCGCGCCGGCGCGGCGTGGGCGTCGATATCGACAAGGCGGGTCTGGATTTCGGCGATGCGCAGGGGATCGTTCGCCGCCTCGGCTTCGCTCAGCAGGGCGGCGCGCTCGCGGTCGGCGTCGAGCACGAAGTCGATCAGCGCCTGCGCGCCGCCGGGCGCCTCCTGCTCGACGCGGCCGATGCGGGTCTGACGCGGCAGGGAGATCGAGCCGCTTTCACCGCTGATTTCGCCGCAGATCAGGCGGAACAGCGTGGTCTTGCCCGCGCCGTTGCGCCCGACCAGGCCGACGTGGGCGCCAGTCGGCAGCGCCACGGTGGCCTTGTCGATCAGCAAGCGCTCGCCGAGGCGATAGGTGAGGTCGTTGATATGCAGCATGGCGGCGCTTTTGGCGCGCCCGGCCGCGCAAGGCAAGGGGCGCGGGCGCTTCGCGGGCGAGGGGCGGCGGGGAGCGCCTCGACCGCCCTTTCGCCTGCGGCGTTGCTTTCGCAGCGGCGGCCGCTATATATGCCTCGCCTTTGAAGACCCCCCTTGATCGGCGCCCGTCCTGGCGCGCCGCCGGAGCTTTTACCCTTGTTCATCACGCCAGCCTTCGCCCAAGCCAGCAGCGCGGCCCCTGCGGGGTCGACCGACATGCTGGTTCAATTCGCCCCCTTCATCATCATTTTCGCGATCATGTATTTTCTGATCCTGCGCCCGCAGCAGCGGCGCGCCAAGGAGCAGAAGGAGTTGGTGCAGGGCGCGCGGCGCGGCGACATCGTCGTCACCAACGGCGGGCTGATCGGCAAGGTCACCAAGTCGACCGACGATGCGGAAGTCGAGCTCGAGATCGCGCCGAACGTCCGGGTTCGCCTGATGCGCACCGGCATCGCCGACGTGCGTTCGAAGGGCGAGCCGGTCAAGGACGCCTCCGGCGCCAAGACGCCGCCGGCCAAGAAAGACGCGCCGAACCCCTGATGCGCCGTTAGCGCGTCGAAGGCGCGTCCCCCGCGCGGAGATTTTCAGTCCCGATGTTTCGTCTCGCTCCCTGGAAAGTCATTTCCGTTCTGGCGCTCGTCGCGTTCGCGGCGTTGGCGATCGTGCCGAGCTTTCTGCCGTCGGCGATCGTGGAGGCGGTGGAGAGCCGTCTGCCGTCCTTCGTGCCGGTCCGCGCGATCGTGCTCGGCCTCGATCTGCAGGGCGGCGCGCAGCTTCTCATGGAGGTCGACAGCGCCTCGGTGACCAAGGGACAGGTCGATGCGTTGCGCGACGACGTGCGCGCCAAGATGCGCGAAGGCAAGATTTCGATCAGCGGCGGCATCGCCAAGCAGCCGCGCGGCGTCGTGGTGCGCATCGCCGATCCGGCCGAACGCGCCCGCGCGCTCGAGCTGTTGCGCTCGCTCAATCAGAACGTCGGCGGCGCGCTGACCGGCGCGACCGGACATACGCTCGATATCTCCGACACCGGCGACGGCGCGGTGCAATTGACGCTGACGGAAGCTGCGACCACCGAAAAGATCCGCCACGCCGTCACCCAGTCGATCGAAGTGCTGAACCGCCGCCTCAACGGCACGGGAACGAAGGAAACCAACGTCCAGCAGCAGGGAAACGACCGCATCCTGGTCGAAGTGCCGGGCTTGCAGGACACGACGAAGGTCAAGGAATTGCTCGGCGCCACCGCCAAGCTGGAATTCCGACTGGTCGCCGACCCCGGCGATCCTCCAAGCGAATACGAGACGCTCCCCGAGCAGCAGGGCGGCACGATCCCGGTGCAGAAGCGCGTGATGGTGGCGGGCGAGGACCTCGTCGACGCGCAGCCGAGCTTCGATTCGCGCACCGGCGAGCCCGACGTCAATTTCCGCTTCAATCTCCGCGGCGGCCAGCGCTTCGGCCAGGTCACCTCCGAGAACGTCGGGCGTCTGTTCGCGATCGTGCTCGACGGCAAGGTGATTTCGGCGCCGCGCATCCTGTCGCCGATCACCGGCGGCTCCGGCCAGATCACCGGCAATTTCACCGTCGAGCAGGCCAACAATCTGGCGGTGCTGCTGCGCGCCGGCGCGCTTCCGGCCAAGCTCACCGTGGTCGAAGAGCAGACAATCGGCCCCGGTCTCGGCCAGGATTCGATCGACGCGGGCAAGCGCGCGGCGCTCGTCGGCGCCTCGCTCGTTGTCGTCTACATGCTGACGACCTACGGCGTATTTGGAATCTTCGCCGATCTGGCGCTGGCGGTGCATATTCTCTTCATCTTCGCCTCGATGGCGCTGCTCGGGGCGACGCTGACGCTGCCCGGCATCGCCGGCATCGTCTTCACCATTGGCATGGCGGTCGATTCGAACGTGCTGATCTACGAGCGCATCCGCGAGGAGGCGCATCTCGGCCGTTCGGTGATTTCGGCGCTCGACGCCGGGTTCAACCGCGCCTTCGCCACCATCATCGATTCCAACGTGACGATGTTCGTCGCCGCGGTCATCCTCTATCTCTTCGGCTCGGGCGCGGTGCGCGGATTCGCGGTTTCGCTCGGCCTGGGCATTCTCACGTCGGTGATCACCGCGGTGACGATGACGCGCATGATGATCGCGCTGTGGTACCGCCGCAGCCGCGCCAAGACGTTGCCGATCTGACCGCGCGCGAAGGAATTCGTCGATGAAACTGCTGCGCCTCGCGCCCGAAAACACCAAGTTCGGCTTCATGCGGCTCCGCCGCGTGAGCTATCCCCTCTCGGCGTTTCTTTCGATCGTCGCGGTGGTGATGTTCTTCTCCGTCGGCATGAATTTCGGCATCGACTTCGCCGGCGGCACTCAGGTCGAATTGCGCGCCAAGAGCGGCGCCGCCGATCTCGCCGATTTGCGCGCCAAGGGCGAGAGCCTGGGGCTCGGCCCGGTGGAGGTGCAGCGCGCCGGCGCCGCGTCCGACGTGATCTTGCGCCTCAACGTGCAGCCCGGGGGCGAATCCGGGCAGCAGACCGCGATCGCGAAATTGCGTAACGAATTCAACGGAACTTACGAATTCCGCAGCGTCGAGGAGGTGGGCCCGCGCGTTTCCGGCGAATTGGTGCAGAGCGGCACGCTCGGCGTCGTCGTCGCGATCCTGGCGGTGCTCGCCTATCTCTGGTTTCGCTTCGAATGGCAGTTCGCGGTCGGCGCCATCATCGGCACGATGCACGAT
>JBEKFO010000007.1:0-29510 GCA_050013275.1 Roseiarcus sp.
AAGACGGGTTCACCCCGGCCGCGGCGGCGCAGGGAAGGAGCGCCGGCTCGTGGCGGCGCATCATCTGGACCGACGAGAGCAGGACGGGAACGTTGGTCGCCGTCTGGAAGGCGGAACCCGGCACTTACGTCTATCCGCCGCGCGCGCTGGAGGAAACCTTCGTCGTCTGCGAGGGCGAGGCGCTGTGCTCGCTGGGCGGCGCGCCCGTCCAGCGCATTTCCGTCGGCGCGATCGTGCGCGTGCCGGAGGGCGTGCCGATCACGCTCGAGGTGCTCGCACCCTTTCGCAAGCTGGCGACCGTCGTGCCGCGCGGCTGAGGCGGCGTTGCACAATTGACATTTGCAACAATGGACCAGTACCATTAACAAATGAGCGATAGACAACCTCGCCACGACGCTGCTAAGGGCTTGGGCGGAATCGGCCGGGATCCGCGCCCTCCGCTCGGGCTCGGGCGCGGCGACGCGGCGACGGCTTCGGACTCGGAGAACGATGGCCAAGGCCCGTGCAACGCCGAGCAAGGCGCCAGTTCAAGTCCGCAGGGAGCAGCAGCCGAAGACTGCGGACATCACTGGCGTCAAGCTGGACATTCTCGAACACCTGCTGAGCTATTTCGTGCGCGTGGTCAGCGTGGTCCTCAACCGCGACTACGACCACGTTCTGTCCAGCGTGGCGCTGGCCCATGGAACCGGCAAGGTCTCGACTCTGCTGATGGTGGCGGCCAATCCCGGCATCAGACCGTCGGTGCTGGCGCATTACGTGTTGCGCGACCGCTCCGCGATGACGCGCCTGTTGCACCAGATGAAGACCGCTGGCCTCATCGTCGAGAAGATTTCGGACAAGGAGCGCCGCGCCCGCGAGCTTTACCTGACGGCTCGCGGCCGGGCGCTTGTCGACCGGGTCCGCAAGCTCGCCACCGACCAATCGGACGCCTTCTTCAGCGTGCTGACGCCACCCGAGCAGTCGCAACTGATGGCGCTGCTCCAGAAGCTCTACCGCCATCACGTGACGGATCTGCACGAAGGCTGATCGCGGCGGCCTTTAGGGGCGGCGCCACATGAGCGCGCGCGTCGTCCTGATTTCCGGCGCCAATCGCGGCATCGGCGCGGCGATCGCCGACCGTCTGGCGGCCGACGGCTGGAACCTGAGCCTCGGCATGCGCAAGCCCGAAGCCGCGCCGGAACGATTCAAGTCCCATCACGTCTGTTTCTACGATGCGAACCGGCCAGGTTGCGAAGCGGACTGGGTCAAGAGCGCGACGAACCGTTTTGGGCGCATCGACGCGGTCGTCAACAGCGCGGGGATCATGACGCCGAAGTCGGTCATCGACGTCGAGGAAGCGGAAATACGCGCGATGCTCGACGTCAACGTGGTCGCGCCTCTGCGCCTCGTCAAGGCGGCATGGGACGGACTGTCGAGGAGCGGCCGCGGCAGGGTCGTCACGATCGTCTCGCTGTCCGGCAAGCGGGTGAAACTCGCGGCTTCCGGCGCCTATTCGGTCTCGAAATTCGCCGCGCTCGCTCTCTCGCACGCGATCCGCCACTCCGGCTGGGACCTGGGCATCCGCTCCACCGCCATCTGTCCGGGGCTCGTCGCCACCGACATGGCGTTCGCCATCTCCTCCACGCCGGCCGGCGAAATGACGCCGCCCGAAGACGTCGCGCGCATCGTCGCGCTCGCGCTCGACCTGCCGAACACAGCGAGCGTCGCCGAAATCCCGATCAACTGCAAAATCGAAGAAGCATACTAGGAGCGTCTATGGGCCCCGTCGTCGATCCCGTCGAATCCGATCAGGTTCTTCCCGCCAAGGCGGCCGTCGTCGTCATCGGCGGCGGCATTATTGGGACCAGCGCCGCCCTAGCGCTCGCCAACCGCGGCGTGGACGTCGTCCTCTGCGAGAAAGGGCAGATCGCCGGCGAACAGTCGAGCCGCAACTGGGGCTGGGTGCGCAAGCAGGGCCGCGACAGTCGAGAGATGCCATTGATTATCGAGTCGTTGCGGATGTGGGAGCGTCTCAACGAGGACGTCGAGGCGGAGACCGGATTCCGCCAAGCCGGAACGCTCTACGTATGCGAGACGGACGAGGAGCTGGCCCGGCGCGCAAAATGGCTGGACATCGCACGGCCCTACCAGCTCGACACCCGGCTCCTGACGCGCGAGGAACTGGCCGAGCTGATGCCCGGCGCCGCGCGAAAATTCAAGGGCGCGTTGTACACCAAGAGCGACGGCCGCGCCGAGCCGCAGAAGGCGGCTCCCGCGGTCGCCAGGGCCGCGCGCCGGAAGGGCGCGAAGATTTTCACCAATTGCGCGGTGCGCGGAATCGAGACCTCAGCCGGGCGCGTCTCCGGCGTCGTCACGGAGAAGGGGCGCATCGCATGCGACGCTGTCCTGCTGGCCGGCGGCGCATGGTCGCGTATCTTCAGCGCCAATGCCGGATTGACGCTGCATTCGCTGCGCGTGCGTTCGTCGGTGTTCCGCACCGAGCCGCTTGAGGGCGGTCCCGAGGTCGCAGCCTGGACGCCGAAGGTCGCCTATCGCCGCCGCCTCGACGGCGGCTACAACATCGCCTCCGCGCGAGCCAGCGTCGCCGACATCGAGCCGGACAATTTCCGATTCATGTTCCACTTCCTCCCCTCTCTCTTGAAGGACTGGAGGGAGCTGCACTTCTCGTTCGGCAAGCGCTTCTTCGAAACCTGGGCGCAGTCGCGCCCCCGACCGCTCGACCGGACATCCGTCTACGAAGAGGTCCGCATTCTCGACCCGACGCCGAAGAGCGCCCTCAACAGCGGCGCGATGAAAGCGATGACCGAGATCTATCCGGTCTTCGCCAGCGCGAAGATCGCGCAGGAATGGGCCGGGATCATCGACGTGACGCCCGATGTCGTGCCCGTCATCTCGGGCGTGGATTCGCTGCCGGGCTTCTTCATCGCCTGCGGATTTTCCGGCCACGGCTTCGGCATCGGCCCCGCAGCGGGCCGCCTCGCCGCCGATCTCGTCACGGGCGATCGTCCGATTGTCGATCCCCACCACTTCCGCTTCTCGCGCTTCACCGACGGCTCCAACCCACGGCCCGAAGCCAGCGTGTAGGCGCTGATGCTTGACCTTGTATATAGTTGACGATTACAATTTTTCTGTCCGACGAACGACGGGAACGACACCGTCTCGAAAGGGACTGGGGAGCGAAATGGGAATCGACCGCGGAGCGTCGCGCGCTCGCAAAAACGCGGCCGTCCGCGCCTTGACACCGGGGAGAGCAAACATGACCGACTTTCTGAAAGACTTCATTCAACCTCGCGGCCTCGCGCTACTGAGCCGCCGCGGCTTTCTGAGCGTGGGCGCGGCGCTCGGCGCATCCGCGCTCGTCGGCGCCGAAGGGGCGCGAGCAGCCAATGCGAGCGCCAAGGGCCAGATCGTCATCGGCCTCTCGCAGGAGCCGGTCAATTTCCATCCGCTCATGTTGGCCATCGAAGTGGACCAGGGCGTTCACTGGAACCTTTTCAGCCCGCTGTGGGGCGTCAATGAGAAGGGCGAGTTCACCCCTCAGCTCGCCGTCGAAGTGCCGACGGTCGAAAACGGCGGCATCTCCGCAGACGGCCTCAACTGGAAGATCAAGCTGCGCCCCGGCGTGAAGTGGCACGACGGCGCGCCGTTCACCGCCGATGACGTGAAATTCTCGCTCGACCTGCTCAACAACAAGGACTTCAAGGCCAATCGCCGCGCCGGCCACGAGCTGGTGCGCGACATCAAGATCGTAAGCCCGACCGAGATCTCCTGGCGCATGGAGAAGGTCTATGCGCCCTACGTCTCGATCCTCGCTTGGACCTTCATCGTTCCCAAGCACGTCCTCGAGAAACAGACCGACGTCAACTCCTCCGCCTTCGCCGCCGATCCGATCGGCACCGGTCCGTTCAAGTGGGACAGCCGCGTTCCCGGCGACCACATCACGCTGAAAGCCAATCGCGAGTTTTTCGGCGAAGGGCCGTACGTGGACACGATCGTGTTCAAGTACATCCCCGACATGACGGTGCTCTACACCCAGTTCCAGACCGGAGAGATCGACTACCTGGGCCTGCAGGGCATCACGCCCGATCACTACCAGGAGGCGAAGAAGCTCGCCGATCGCGTCGTGACGCCGGTCGCGCTGACTTTCATCGAGAACATCGCCTTCAATCTCGGCAAGCCGGTCTTCAAGGAGAAGGCCGTGCGCGAAGCGCTCTATTACGCGATGGACAAGCAGGCGATCATCGACGCCATATACTACGGCCTGCCGCGCCCGACGGAATCCTACCTGCCTTACGAGGCGGCCGCCTTCAATCCCGACCTGCCGAAGCAGACCTACGACCCAGCGAAAGCGAAGAAGATTCTCGACGACGCAGGCTGGGTTCCCGGCTCCGACGGCATCCGCGTGAAGAGCGGCGTGCGGCTCGCCTTCGTCAACTCGACGACGGCTGGCAATCATGTCCGCGAGCAGGCGCAACAACTCCTGCAGCAAAGCTGGAAGGAAATCGGGGCCGAAATGACGATCCAGAACTTCCCGCCCGCGGTCATGTGGGGCGACATGTGGATGCAGTCGAAGTTCGACTCGGCGATGGTCGGCCTCGGCTTCATGATCGGGCCGGACGCCGACACGACCGACTACTTCAGCAGCCGCTCGATCAACGCCCAGGGCGGCTCGGGGCAGAACACCACCCAGTACGTCAACCCCGAGGTCGACAAGCTGCTGAGCGAGGCGGCCAGCACCGTCGACCAAAAGAAACGCATCGAGATTTACAAGAAACAGCAGGAGGTCGTCCGAGCCGATCTGCCCTACTTGCCGATCTTCCAGTATGCGATGATCGAGGGCACCAAGAAGGGGCTGCTGGGCTTCAAGTCCAACGTGAATGTCCAGGAGAACTGCTGGAACGCGAACGAGTGGAAGTGGTCGTAGCTCGCCTTCCGCGGCGAGGTAATCGGAACCGCGGCGCGCCGCCGCCGCGGTTCGCTATTTTCGCGAAAGGGGCCGCTCGTTCGTGTTGAGATTCCTGATCCAGCGCAGCCTTCAGAACGTGATTCTGCTTTGGCTCGTCTCGATGATCGGGTTCGGCGTGCTCTTTCTCGCGCCGGGCGGCCCGCTGGCTCAGTTCGCGCTGGTGCCAGGCATGTCTCAGGCCGAGCTTCTCCGGATCGCCGAACAAATGGGCCTCAATCGGCCGATCCCGGCGCAGTACTGGGAATGGTTCACCCGGCTCTTGTCCGGCGACTGGGGCCATTCCTACCGTGACGGCCAGCCGGTGCTATCGATCATCGGTTCGCACCTCGGGGCGACGCTCGAGTTGATGGTCGTCTCGGCGGTCATCGCGGTGGCGGTCGGCATGTGGGTCGGCGTCCTCGGCGCCATCCGGCGTTATTCTGTGTTCGACTACCTCGCCACCGTCGGCGCCATGGTCGCGCTGTCGATCCCGACCTTCTGGTTCGGCCTCGTCACCATCTACGTGTTCTCGGTGAAGCTTGCGATCCTGCCGGCGGGGAACATGTACACGATCGGCGGCGGATCCCTCTGGGATTACGTGCGCCACCTCATTGCGCCCTCGCTGGTGCTCGGGCTCGTGACCGTGGCTCTCTGGAGCCGCTACATGCGCTCCTCGATGCTCGAGGTCATCCACCAGGACTATATCCGGACGGCGCGCGCCAAAGGCGCTTCCGAGCGGGTCGTGCTAATCCGGCATGCGATCCGCAACGCGCTCCTGCCGATGATCACCGTCGCGGGCTTGCAGCTGCCGACGCTCCTTTCCGGCGCGCTCGTGACCGAGACGGTCTTCACCTGGCCCGGCATGGGGCGGCTGTTCCTCGATTCTCTGAGCTACCGCGACTATCCCGTCGTGATGGGAGTCCTCATGCTGTCGGCCGTGCTTGTTCTGATCGGCAACATGCTGGCCGACATTCTCTATGCCGTCGCCGATCCCCGCATCAGGCTCGATTGAGGGGCGAATGACGGACTTCACTTCTTCGACGCAAATCGCTGGTTCCGCGGAGCCTACGCTGGAGAGGAATCGCGCCCTTGATCGCTTCTTGCGCCATCGCCTGGCGGTGCTTGGCGCCGGCATGATCGTCGCTCTCGTCTTGCTCTCGTTCGCCGGCCCTTATCTGCTCCCCTTCAACGACCTCTACATCGACATTCGAAATCGTTTCGCGCCTCCGTTCTTGAGCGTTCATATTCTGGGGACCGACCCTCTCGGCCGAGACCATCTTGCGCGACTGATGACGGCGGGACGCATCTCGATGACGATTGGCTTTTCGGCGATGCTTATCGCTACGTGCTTGGGCACTACCATAGGCGCCGTGGCGGGATACTATGGCGGCTATCTCGGCGCGGCGCTCATGCGCCTAGTCGACGCCATGCTCTGTTTTCCCTCGATCTTCCTGCTGCTGGCGATCGCGGCCTTCATCAATCCCGGCGTCGCCTCGATCACCGTGATCATCGCGCTCACCTCGTGGATGGAGGTGGCGCGCGTGGTCGAGGGCCAGATGAAGAGTCTGCGCGAGCGCGACTTCGCCGTGGCGGCGGAGCTTATGGGCGGCTCGGATCGCTATATCATCTTCCGCGAACTGCTGCCCAACGCCATCGGTCCTATCGTCGTCGCTGCGACGCTCAACGTCGCCAACGCGATCCTGGCGGAATCCTATATCTCCTTCCTCGGCTACGGCATCCAGCCGCCGACGCCGAGCTGGGGCAACATGCTCAACAACGCCCAGCAGTACCTCGCCTCCGCGCCATGGCTGGCCATCTTTCCCGGCGTCGCGATCACGCTTGCAGTGACGAGCTTCAATTTCATCGGCGACGGACTTCGCGACGCTTTCGACCCACGGCTTGACCACTGACATGAAGCCGACGCCAGCCGCAGCTCCCACCCTCACTGTCGACGGCGTCAGCGTCAGCTTCCGGCGTAGCGGAACCTTGATCCATGCCGTGCACGAGGTCTCCTTCTTCGTCAGGCCCGGCGAGACACTGGCGCTTGTGGGCGAATCTGGATCGGGCAAGAGCGTCACCAATCTCGCCATCATGCAGCTTACGTCTCCCGCGCCTCGAACGCTGGTCAAGGGCAGAGCTTTGTTGACCTGCAAGGACGGCGTCACCCGCGACCTCATCGCTGCGAGCCGCGAGGAGATTCGAGCGATACGCGGCAACGAGATCGCGATGATCTTTCAAGAGCCCATGACGTCGCTAAATCCGGTCCTCACCGTCGGCGACCAGATCGCCGAGGCGATTATCCTTCACCGCAGGGTCTCGAAGCGGCAGGCTTTGCGCGAAGCGGCCGAACTCCTGAGCCTTGTCGGAATCCCGGACGCCGCCAAGCGTCTGTCCAGTTATCCGCATCATCTGTCCGGCGGAATGCGTCAGCGCGTGATGATCGCGATGGCCATCAGCTGCCAGCCAAAAGTCGTCGTGGCCGACGAACCCACGACGGCGCTCGACGTCACCGTGCAAGCTCAAATTCTCGAGCTCCTGAAGACCCTGCAGCGACAGACGGGCATGGCCATTGTCTTCATCACCCACAATCTTGGCGTGGTGGCGGAGGTCGCGGACCGCGTGATGGTGATGTACGGCGGCCGCCTTGTCGAGGAAGGGGCTGCGGAGCCGCTATTCGAGAAGCCACTGATGCCGTACACCGTCGCGCTGCTCAACTCAGTGCCGCGCATGGACATGGCGGGCCGGCGCGATATAGCGCTCGACGCCATCCGGGGCAGCGTCCCGGATCCCAGCCATTTGCCGCGCGGCTGCGCGTTCCATCCGCGCTGCAACTTCTTTGTCGTCGGCCGCTGCGACGCCACGCAACCGCCGCTTGAAGAGGCACGCGAGGGCCGCATGGTGCGGTGCCTGCGGTGGCGAGAGATTTGACGATTGGCATGAGCGAACGCACAAACATCCTCACCGTCACCGGCCTGCGCAAGCATTTCTCGATCGGTTCCGCCTTGTTCGGCGGCCGGTCGACGGTGAAGGCGGTCGACGGAGTGAGCTTCTCGATGGCGAGGGGTGAAGTGCTCGGCCTCGTGGGCGAGACGGGCTCCGGCAAGTCGACTGTGGCGCGGACGATCCTCAGACTGTCGCAGCCGACATCGGGGCAAATCGTTTTTGACGGCGTCGACATCACGGCGCTCAGCCGCTCGGCCCTGAAGCCGTTCCGGCGCAAGATGCAGATGGTCTTCCAGGACCCATTCAGCTCGCTCAATCCGCGCATGACGGTTCAGGACCTGCTGACCGCGCCGTTGAAGATCCACGGCTTGGCGCCCGGGCGCGACGCGCGAAGCGAGCGCGTCGTCGCGCTTCTCGAACTCGTGGGCCTCTCGCCGCGCCACGCCGCTCGCTTTCCGCATGAGTTTTCCGGCGGCCAGCGCCAGCGCATCGGCATCGCGCGAGCGCTTGCCGTTCAGCCCGATTTCCTCGTCGCCGACGAGCCCGTCTCGGCCCTCGACGTCTCGATCCAGGCGCAGGTTCTCAAACTGCTGCTCGAAATCCGCGAGCGCATCGGGCTCTCGATCCTTTTCATCGCGCACGACCTCGCGGTGGTCGGCTACATCTGCGATCGCATCGCCGTGATGTATCTGGGCCGCATCGTCGAGATCGCTCCGACCGTCAATTTCTTCCGCTCGCCCTGCCATCCCTACACCGAAGCCCTGTTCTCCGCGGCGCCTGTGGCCGACCCGAAAGTGACGCGAAATCGCATTGTGCTCTCGGGCGACATTCCAAGCCCCCTTGCGCCGCCCTCGGGCTGCTCCTTTCGCACCCGCTGTCGGTACTCGAAGCCCGAGTGCGCCGTTTCCGCCCCGCCCCTGCGCGAAGTGTCGCCCGGACACTTCAAGGCCTGCATCCGCGACGATCTGTCGCTGCAGACGTGGGACGGGAAAACCGCAACCTTGTAAAAACCAGCGTCAAGGCGGGGCCGAACGCCCACGGAACGATCATGTTGCCGATGATGTGCGACCAGCTCCCGCGTATGAACATCGACGTCAGGATCGTGACGAGGTGACGCCCGGCGACGATGTCGGCCGGAACCGCCGACCATCGATTGACGAACGCGTCGCCACCGCTCGGTTCGAGCAGGAAGGCGATGACGTTGGGCCTGATGATCAAAAGGTTGACGATCGGGACCTGCGACGGGCGTCGCGTTTCATCCTGGACGGAAAAGATAGGGTGTGAAGTTGCCACGAACCCGGGCTCTGACGCAGTCTCGATGATGCCTCGGGGCTTCAAGCGGCGCGCAGCAATCCGGCTTGGAGAAGGTCGAGATTTGCGCGCCCGCACATCTCGCGTTTGGCGAGCTTGAGCTTGGTGATCAGACCTTCGATCTGAGGGACCGTCGGGGCATGGCGGCTTTCGCTTCATGACGAAGCCGCGAGCCCGAGCGTCTGGCGCCGACTTCAACGCCGGGTCGCACGCCTCAGGAGCCTCGCGGATCTTTCGCAAGCGCTTTTTATCGGCTGCTGCTGTCGGCTAGCCGACAGCCTCGATAAGGCGAAGGCGCCAGTTTCCGCACGCCCAGCAAGGCGCGGCTTCTCGCCGCGCCGGCATCGCCGATCTCGATGGCATCGGGGCGCGCGGGGTCGACGATTGGAACGTACCCTCAGTACTCCCGATCGTAGGAGCAGCCATGAAAAGCAAGTTGAAGATGTGCGTGTTGGCAGGCGGCGCGTTGGCGCTGGCCCTCACTGGCGCGGCGTTCGCCGCCGACGCCGGCAAATTGGCATTGCCGGGCGACATCACTTTGACCCAGGCCCAGAAAGTTGTCGCTGCGGCGGAAGCAAAGGCGCAGCAACAGGGAACGTTGATGAATATCGCGGTGATCGACGCTGGGGGCAATCTCAAAGCTTTCGCCCGTATGGACGGCGCCTTCCTCGGCAGCATCGACATCGCGCTCAAGAAGGCCAAGACCGCTCGCGACTTCAATATGTCTTCAAAGGAACTGGGCGACCTTGCCCAGCCCGGCAAGTCGCTCTACGGCATCGAGGTCACCAATAATGGCCAGTGATCTTCGGCGGCGGGGAGCTGATCCGCGACAAGTCGGGGACGATCATTGGCGCGGTCGGCGTTTCCGGCAGCTCGGTGGAAGACGATATGGGGGTGGCGCAGGCCGGCGCGGCCGGACTGTAAGCCTCCAGGCGCTCGCGCCTGGGTCTCGTCGGACACGACGAGTCGATCTCGCCAGTCTGCGGCAAGTGGACTGGCGAGGACTGAGACGCCGGGCGGCGTTCGCGCCGCTTCGACGAGTCTGTGTCTCAGCGCTCGAACGGGACCTCTACCGCGCGTAAGCGCAACTCACTGAAATCGCGGTCAAAGCGTCCCCGATCGCGAGGTCGCAATCGGCGGCGAACGAGGCCCCGTCTGCGTTCGTGATCTCAATATTGTCTCAAAGCACTGGATGGGGTTCTGACAGGGGCGCCACTTCGGCGCCGAAACGCCGGTCGCCTCGCCGAGCGACCTACGAGGCGGCGAATCGCCGCAGGCCGGCGCCGTGATCGTAGGTCGTGGCGGACCTTCCCAAGGTTGATGCGGAGTCGGCCAAATCGTGCGCCGTAAGCGTTCCGCCGCGTTCCCAGCTGAAGCGAGCGCAACGGCGCGGCGAGTTCCGCCGCGTCGTTCACTCCTAAATCGCCGATTACTTCTTGACCAGAACGCCAGCCACCTTCTCGGATACGTAACCGAGCACAGCGCCGATGACCAAAGAAATCACGATATTGATAAATGGGTTCTCGAGAGAAACAGAGGTCACGGCCAGTTTGCCGCCGGCAAGCGCCAAGGCCACAACCGAGGCAAAGCCATAGAAGCTCGCCGGGATGTCGCTGAGCATTGGCCATTTGGCGGCGATGACGACAATGAAGACGGTGATGACCACGCCAATGCCCGCCCAGAGCGGCAACCCGAGGGTGGCGCCGAGTGGGATTTGGGTGACCAGCAACAACAGAACGAGCGCCATCACCGCGCCAAAAATGTTGTGGGTGATGGTTTTGGCCAAACCGGCTTCCTTGCCGCCACAATGGTAGAAGGTCGCCCAGCCTACGAACGCGGCCCAGATCTGCAGGCCCAGGCCGAACGGCGACAAGAACGCAAATGCGGCTATGCCCCCGAGCACGCTGATACTGACTGCTAAAGCGGTGATAAGATCCATAATTACCTCCTCTATGACGCGCGATCCGACCTTGCGATCATCGCCGTCCACTCCCGAGCGAACCGCGCGCGTGCGGCGGCTCGTGACCGCTTCGCTACCGCGCGTGGCAGCCCGCGTCTGTCGGCTGGCCGACAGGGGCGGCGCAGGCGCGCGGGCGGGCCAGCCCGATCGAGGGCGCTCGCGGTCGAAGGATTCGACGCAGTGTTTCCCGGTCGGCGGCCGAGCACTCGGGGCAACCGAACCGGCCGCCGGTCTGCGCCGCCAAAGTTCCCTTATTCGGCCGCCAGGAGGCATTGGTCGTGACGCAGACCCGCGCGCGGGGCGGGTCGGCCGCGTCCCGCCGGGTCGTCCAGCGCCTGCGGTCGCGCGGCGATCGCGCCATCCCTCGACATGACGGCGCCGAGCGAACCCGTCGTCGAAAAGCGCCTTGTCGGCGGCGACAATCGCCGCCTTTGTGACGCCTTAGTCATGGCGCGGCCGCGACTCCGCCGCCGCAACGTCGGATTGGGACGTATCATTGAGACATATCAAGGCGGCCTGGCCTGCGAAGGGTCTACGACCTGTTGCCAATATCGGAAGGCGCTAAAGTACAAATATAGCATGCGTGGACGGTCCGGATTCGTATCCACCGTCGTGGAGGCCAAGGCGTCGTCGCCGCGGCGAAGGTTCGCCCATCGCGAGGGCGTGAGGTGTAGCCGATGCGGGAGCAGATTGAGGGTTCCTACGCGAGGACCGTGGCCGGCGCGCTGCGCCGCCGCGAGGTCGCGTGCCCCTTTCCGATCCGTCTCGCGTACCCATATCGAGGGGGTCGGCGCTGGCTCCGCGGGCGCACATGCCTATACCGCTACTTCGAGCCGGGGCCTCCTTAGTTCATGGATCAAGCCGTCCGCCATGGGGCCGTCCCCGGTTTGCCCATCGTGACGACGATCGGCGATCGCGCGATCGACGCGCCGACCAATATCCGGAACGGGCGCTGCGACGCGATGTCAATATGCTAGTTCAATCCTGACACCACGAAGAGAACCGATGAACATCCTCCCGCGAAAAGACCAAATCAACACGCGATATCCTGGGATTCCCAGCGTCATCCATGGCAACGGCGCCATCGCCGAGGTGATGGGTCATGTGTGCGGCGGCGTCATCGGCTATCCGATCACGCCGTCCACCGAGATCTCGGAAATCTACGAGGCGTTTCGCTCGCGAGGCGGCTGCAACGTCTGGGACAAGCATCCGTTCTTCTTCGAGCCGGAAGGCGAGCATTCCGCGCAGAGCGGCGCGCTCGGCGCCGCGCTGACCGGCGGCAAATACATTTCCAACGCCTCGTCCAGCCAAGGCATCCTGTACGGGCTGGAATCGCATTACGTCACCGTGGGCAAGAAGATCGGCGGCTTCGTGCTGCACGTGGCGGCCCGCGTCGTCTCCAAGCATTCGCTCAACGTGATGGCGGGCCACGACGACGTCTACGCGCTGCTCCAGTCCGGCTACACGATCCTGTTCGGCTCGAACCCGCAGGAAGCGGCCGACCTGGCCGCGATATCCTACCGGGTCAGCGCGCTGTCGCTGATTCCGGTCGCCAACGCCATGGACGGCTTCGCCACCAGCCATATGCTGTCCGAGGCCTTGATGCCCGAGCCGGACCTGCTGCGGGAATTCCTCGGCGATCCGTCCGGCCGAATCAAATGTCCGACGGTTGCTCAGGAGATGCTGTTCGGCGCCAAGGGCCGGGTGTTTCAACTGCAGCGCTATATCGCGCGGCACGAAGACGACCTCGCGCCGAGCGGGATGAAGGCGTTGAAAGCGTTCCTCGCGGATAACGCGGAGACGATCGAACGCGACGGCGAAGGCGCGTTGATCGAAAAGACGCTGGCGTGGTTCCCCGACGAACTGCGCGAGCAGTGGCGCCGACAGTGGGTCAACGCCTACGAGAAGGGTACGCGCCAGCTCGTTCCCGCGCTGGTCGACGTGCACAATCCGGGTCTGACCGGCGGCGTGCAGAACCAGCCTGATTTCCAGGCCGGCTCGGTCGACCACCGCACGCACTTCGTCAACGAGGTGCCGCGCTTCGTCCGCCAGGCGATGCAGGAATTCGCCGCGCTGACCGGACGCGAATACGGCCCGATCAAGACCTTCATGTGCGAGGACGCCGAGACCGTCATGCTCGGCCTCGGTTCGGTCACCGACGACGCCGAGGCGGTCGCGACGCATCTGCGCGGGCAAGGCAAGAAAGTCGGCGTGATCTCGATCAAGCTGTTGCAGCCGTTCCCGGAGGCGGAAGTGGTCGCGGCGCTGCGCGGCAAGAAGGCGGTCACCGTCTTGGAGCGCTCGGACGTCACCGCGCTCACCAGCATGGTGACGCAGGCGCTCTCCAAGGCGCGCGAAAACGCCGACGGCGTTCGCCATCCCGGCATTCCGGCGATCGAGAAGCTGCCGAAGATCACCACGGCGATCTTCGGCCTGGGCGCCCATGACCTGCAGCCGCGCCACCTCGTCGCCGCGTTCAAGAACATGGAGACGCGCAACGTTCCTTTCGTCTATCTCGGTTCGCAATTCTTCGCCAAGGACCCCTCGCCGCGCGTCGCCGCGTTGCAGGAAAGGCTAAGGGCGGCCTATCCGGAAACCGAGCTTATGGCGCTCGAGACGGAGCCGAACCCGAATCTGCTGCCGAAGTCGGCTTTCCGCGTCCGCTTCCATTCGGTCGGCGGCTACGGCACCATCGCCACCGGCAAGCTGCTCACCGACATCCTCGCCGGCGTGCTCGATCTGCATTCGAAGGCGGCGCCGAAATACGGCTCGGAAAAGAGCGGCGCGCCGACCAATTACTACATCACCCTCAGCCCCGAGCACGTGCTGCTCACCAACGCCGAGCTGGAAGACGTCGAAATCGTCGTTTCGCCCGACCACAAGGTGTTCAGCCACTCCAATCCGCTGCGCGGGCTGGTGGAAGGCGGCACCTTCATCCTCCAGTCGCATCTTGCCCCGATCGAGGTTTGGCGGGAGCTGCCGGCGGCGGCGCGCAAGACCATCCGCGACAAGAAGATCCAGTTTCTTGTCCTCGACGGCTTCGACGTCGCCAAGCGGCACGCGCCGACGCCGGAGCTCGAGACCCGCATGATGGGCATCGCCTTCATCGGCGCGGTATGTGGGCACGTCGACCGCATCGTCGCCGGCGCCTCGCAAGACTCCATACTCAAGAAGATCCGTCAGCAGATTTCCAAGAAGTTCGGCGCCAAGGGCGGACCGGTCGTCGAAGGCAACATGGCGGTGATCCGCGAGGGGCTCGAGGCGACGCAGAAAATCGACTACGGCAAGCCTGAATTCGCGGCTGCGGAAAAAGCGACTACGCGCCTGAGCGGCCGCAGCGTTGCGATTTCGGCCTCGATGTGCCGCGCCGCGGCTCCGGCGTCGAGCGCCGGTTTCCTCGATCCGCAGTACTACGACGATATCTTGGCCGCCCCGTTCCGGGAGGGGTCCATCGCCGAAGCGCCGGTGCTGCCCGGCGCCGGACTGTTCATGCCGGCGGGAAGCGCCGCCTTCAAGGACAAGGGCCTGTTCCGGCGCGATGTGCCGGAGTTCATCGCCGATCTGTGCACCGGCTGCATGGAATGCGCGCTGGTGTGCCCGGATGCGGCGATCCCCAACACGGTGCACGACATCCACGACCTGCTGCTCACCGCGATCCGTCAGCTCGACGTCACGGAGGCGCAACGCGAGGCGTTGCGCGCCGTCGCCCACGGGCTCAGCGACGCGGCGCGCGAAATCTATCGGCGCGAGAAGGAGCCGAGGCCGTTCCACGAGATCGTTGCGACAGCGGTGGACGAACTCGAAGTCGACAACGCAGTGCTGCGCAGGCATCTGGGCAAGCTCGCCGAAGCTTTGAGCGCGTATCCGGTCGCCAGGACGCGGCCGTTCTTCGACGCGATGGAGAAGACCTCGCCCGGGAGCGGCGGGCTCTACTCGGTCGCCGTCGATCCGTGGAAATGCAGCGGTTGCCTCGAGTGCATCGACGTCTGCGGACCGCATGCGCTGGTGGAGCGCCAGCAGGACGCGGCGCTGCTCGAGACGCTGCAGACCCGCTTCGAGTTCCTCAGCCGAACGCCCAACACGCCCGCCCGCTTCTTCGAAGGGGCGACCAAGCCCGACGGCGAGACCAAGCGGCTGATGCTCGATCGCAAGAACTATTATGCGACCACCGGCGGACACGGCGCTTGCCGCGGCTGCGGCGAGGTCACCGCGATCCGGCTGGTCACCGCGGCCAACAATGCGATCCACGACAAGCGGCGCAAGGAGCATATGCGCGAGGTGGAGAGCCTGATCGCGCGGCTGAAGGCCAAGCTGCCGTCGGCGCAAGACAGCGAGAGCGATCCCAAGCGGCGCGCGCGCATCGCCAAGACCATCGCGACCTTGGAAAAGAGACTGTATCTGCTCGAAGCCGGCCCAACCGGCAACGGGCCGGCTAGCGCGGTCATCGCCAACGCGACCGGCTGCAGCAGCGTCTACGCCTCGACGTTCCCGTTCAATCCGTACCACGACCCGTGGGTCAACAGCCTGTTCCAGGACACGCCCGCGGTCGCCAAGGGCATCTTCGAGGGGCTGAGCGCGGAGGCGAGCGGCGACATTCGCGCGTTGCGGATCGCCAAGCTGGAGCTCGACGACGATTACGATCCGCAGGTGCACGACCGGATGTTCAGACTTTTCGGGTGGGACCAGTTCACGCCCGAGGAGCTCGCCCTGCTGCCGACCGTGATCAGCATGGGAGGCGACGGCGCGACCTACGATATCGGGTTCGGCGCCTTGTCGCGGCTCTTGAGCACTTCGACGCCGATCAAGGTGGTGGTGCTCAACACCGGCGCGTACTCCAACACCGGCGGGCAGACTTCGACCGCGAGCCTGACTGCTCAGGACTCCGATCTCAGCCGGTTCGGCGCCGCGCATAGCGGCAAGCAGGAGAATCGCAAGGAGCTGGCGCTCATCGCCGCGTTCCACCCGAGCGTGTTCGTGGTCCAGACCTGCACCGCGCTGCAGGGGCACTTCTTGAAGAACGTCATGGAGTATCTGAACCACAACGACTCGCCGGCGGTCCTGGACGTCTACACGCCCTGCCAGGCCGAGCACGGCATCGCCGACGCCGCGTCAAATCGCCACGCGCGGATGGCGGTGGAGAGCCGCGTGAACCCGCTGTTCGTCCACGATCCCAGGCGCGGCGGCGACCTGCACGCGCGGTTCTCGCTCGACGGCAATCCGGACGTCGGCAAGGACTGGGCGACCAACACCATCGAGTGCGTCGAGGACGGCGCAACCAAGCTCTTTGAAACGCCGCTGACGCCGGCCGACTTCGCGCTGACCGAAGGCCGGTTCAAGAAGCAGTTCCGCCCGCTGGCGGCCGACGCCGTCGGCTCGCCGGTGCACGAGTACGTCGAGCTGAGCGCGGCCGACCGGGCAGGCAAGACGCCGTTCGTCTGGTCGACCGACGAAAACAAGAAGCTGGTCAAGGTGGAAGTGTCGCAGACGATCATCCACCTGGTCGAGGAGCGCCGGAGGAACTGGCGAACCTTGCAATACTTGAGCGGCTTCGACGTTGCCAAGCTGGATGCGGACCATCACGTCGAGTTGGAAGCGCTGCGGCGTCAGTACAACGAGGCGCTGGAGGCGCGCGAATCCTCGATCGATTCGATCGCGCGCGCGATGTCCGAATTGGCCGCGTCGTCCAACGCGCCCGCCTCCGGCGGTCTTGCCGCCGCATTGACGTCGGGCGGCGGCGCGACGCCCGTCGCCGCAGCGGCCCCGGCCGCCGCGGCCAACGGATCGGCTCCGGTGACGCTCGCGGAAGAAGACCTCGTCAAGTGCAACAACTGCAAGACCTGCTACCAGGACGTGAACGAGCTGTTCGAGAAGACCCGAATCGTCGTCGACGGCGTGACGAAGGAAGTGGGTCACCTCATTCCGGGCGCGCTCGAACGGGTCAAGGTCACACCGGAACTGAAGGCCAGGTTGGCCCGTCTCGCCGCCAACTGTGACGCGGAGATCATCCATGCGAATTGACGCGGCGAGCCCCGGGGGCTCCAAGCGCGACGATCTCGAGCGCTATCGCCAGGCGACCCGCGCGCTCGAGACGACGCAGAGCGAGATCGAGGAGCTCGAGCGCAGCGAGGCGTTCGAGGTTTTCCAGAAGCAGCTCGGCCTCTTACGCAAGCGGCTGCTGAACAGCCCGCAGTCGCTGCGGCAGGTGTTCATCGACGACGGCACCCAGGCCATCGTCTGGGAGTTCAAGCAGGACGCGCTCGGCGGCGCCTTCACCAAGACGCTGTGGACGCTGCTGCTGCGCGACGACGACATGAGCGCGATCCTGCTGCGCTTCATCTGGAACCTTCCGCTCAAGTTCAAGCGCAAGTTCATTGCCGCGATCGACACCCATCTGTCGGACCGCTACCCGATGTTCAAAGGCCTGTCGCAGGGCTGGCCCGCGCTGAACGGCATTCCGCCCTACATCCGCCCGCCCGAGGTGCGCGCCCACGACTTCGAACTCGTCAATCAGGGTTACCTCGGCTACATGAGCCTCGGCTACAGCGCCCGCGAAGTCGATCTTCTGGTGTGGCTCGAGGCGCTGCGCGACAAGCAGTGCGACGACCGGCCCTGCGAGCTCGGCGTGCCGAGGCCAGGCGCCGCGGCCAAAGGCGGCTGCCCGGTCAAGATTCATATCCCGGAGATGCTGGAGCTTCTGGGGACAGGCAAGTTCAAAGAAGCGCTCGAACTGATCGAGAGCTGCAACCCGCTGCCCAACGTCACCGGCCGCGTCTGCCCGCAGGAACTGCAGTGCCAGGGCGTTTGCACGCTGACCGGACGGCCGATCGAAATCGGCCAGCTCGAATGGTTCCTGCCGGAGCGCGAGCGGCTGGCGCGTGCGGACGGCTCGGCCGAGCGCTTGAAGAGCTACGTCAGTCCCTGGGTGACGGCCGAGAAGCCGCCGATCGCGGTGATCGGTTCGGGTCCCGCCGGCCTGATCAACGCCTATCTGTTGGCGGCGGAGGGCTACCCCATCACCGTCTTCGAGGCGTTCCATGAGCTGGGCGGCGTGCTGCGTTATGGCATTCCCGAGTTCCGGTTGCCGAACACGCTCGTCGACGACGTGGTCGGCAAGATCAGGCTGCTGGGCGGCAAGTTCGTCACCAACTTCGTGGTCGGCAAGACCGCGACCATCGAGGATCTTAAGGCCGCCGGATTCTGGAAGATCTTCGTGGGCACCGGCGCCGGCCTGCCGCGCTTCATGAACGTGCCGGGCGAGCACCTGCTCGGCGTAATGTCGGCCAACGAGTTTCTCACCCGCATCAACCTGATGCAGGCGCGGATGGAGGACTACGAAACGCCACTGCCGGAAATCGCCGGCAAGCAGGTCATCGTCATCGGCGGCGGCAACACCGCGATGGATGCGGCGCGCACCGCCAGACGCCTGGGCGGGAACGTCACCATCGTTTATCGCCGCACCAAGGCCGAGATGCCGGCGCGCGTCGAGGAGTTGCACCACGCTCTCGAAGAGGGCATCGAGCTCAAGGTGCTGCGCTCGCCCCGCGAGTTCGTGAGCGAAAAATCCCATTCGGTCTGCCACACCATCCTCGACGTCATGGAGCTCGGCCCGCCCGACGCCTCGCGCCGGCGCGCGCCGGTCGTCACCGGCAGGACCGAGTCGATGCAGGTCGATCTGGTGATCATGGCGCTCGGCAATTCGTCGAACCCGATCATCAAGGACTCCGAACCCAACCTCCAGACCACAAAATGGGGGACGATCGGCGTCGGCAGCGGCACGCAGAAGACCTCGCTCGAAGGCGTCTATTCGGGCGGCGACGCCACCCGCGGCGGCTCGACCGCGATCAACGCGGCCGGCGACGGACAGGCGGCGGCGCGCGAGATCGTCGGCGACATTCCGTTCTCCAGCGGGGAAATCAAAGACCTGGTGGAGAGCGCCGCGCGCTACACCGATCTCGGCCAGGCGCGCCAGACCATCCTCAAGCGGACCGCACTCGCCGACGGCATCGTCGAGATCACGGTGAATTCGCCGCTGATCGCCAAGTCGGCGCAGGCCGGGCAGTTCGTGCGCGTGCTGCCGACGCCGAAGGGCGAGTTCATTCCGCTGACCCTCGCCGACTGGGACGCCGAGGCGGGAACGATCGACCTGGTCATTCAGGCGATGGGCGCCAGCACCATCGGCATCAACAAGATGGAAGTCGGCGAAGCCTTCGCGGGAATCGCCGGTCCGCTCGGCCAGCCGAGCAAGTTGCACCGCTACAAGAGCGACGAGACGGTGGTGTTCACCGCCGGCGGCGTCGGCCTGCCGCCCGTCTATCCGATCATGCGAGCGCACTTGCGGATGGGCAACCACGTCACCCTGATCGCCGGCTTCCGCACCGCGAGCCTGTTGTTCTGGACCGGCGACGGCGAGCGCGTCGACCGGTTGCAGAAGGAGTTTCCGAACCTACTGCACGTGATCTACGCCAGCAACGACGGCACCTTCGGCGTCAAGGGCTTCGTCACCGGCCCGCTGGAAGAGCTGTTGAAGCAGAACAAGGCCGGCAAGGGCCGCAAGATCGCCGAGGTGGTCACGATCGGCCCGCCGTTGATGATGCGCGCGGTCAGCGAACTCACCCAGCCGTACGGCGCGCCGACCGTCGCCAGCCTGAACTCGATCATGGTCGACGCCACCGGCATGTGCGGCGCCTGCATGGTGCCGGTGACGCTCGATGGCCAGCTGGTGCGCAAGCACGCCTGCATCGACGGACCCGAGATCGACGCGCACATCATCGACTGGGACAAGTTCCTGCCGCGGTTCAACCAGTTCAAGCCGCAGGAGCAACTCAGCCGCGCGAGGCACGGCCTAACTTGAAGGCGTTCGCGGCGAGGGAAGGGCAAAAGCCCTTCCCGCGAGGCGGGCATTTTTCGCAAGAATACGCCGACAGCGTCATTTGCAGACGGCGCCGGACCTCGCGGAGCGACAAGCGCGAGAGCGCCGGCGCGAAGTCCGCCGTCGATGGCGTCGCTGTTTCGGGCGGGCCGTGGCCTTGCCCTCGCGCTCTTGGCAAGTCCTTGACATTGAATGACGAAAGGACCCTGCGGCGCCGGCCTGCGGCTATTTCGCGGGTTGCCGCCGCTGGCGCCGGCCTTTAAGAAGACGGCGGGGGTCTGGAGAGAGAGCGGCAGCATGGATGGGGTAGCCCAACCGCGAACGAAATCCCTCGCTCCTCTCGGATGGATCGCCGTCTGGGGTCCCGGCCTCCTGGTGATGCTCGCCGACACCGACGCCGGCAACGTGGTGACGGGCGCCCAGGCCGGCGCTCAATGGGGCTATCGGCTGTTGCCGATGCTGCTGCTGCTCATCCCGATGCTCTACATGGTGCAGGAATTGACGGTGCGGCTCGGGCTCCACACCGGACGCGGTTACGGCGAGCTGATCCGCGAACGCTTCGGCGCGGGCTGGGCGTGGCTGTCGGTGGCGGGTCTGGCGGCGGCGGTGATCGGCTCGCTGATCACCGAATTCACCGGCGTAGCCGGCATCGGAGAACTCTACGGCCTGTCGCGCGGCGTCACCTTGCCCCTCGCCGCCTTCGCCCTGCTCGCGGTCGTCGCCACCGGCTCGTACCGGCGCGTCGAGCGCGCCGCGATCGTCGTCGGTCTGTTCGAACTCGCTTTCTTTGCGGTCGCCTGGGCGGCGCATCCCAGCGTCGAGACCTTGGCGACGGACGTGGCCGACTTGCCGCTCGGCGACCATCAATTTCTGTTCCTGGCGGCGGCGGGCATCGGCGCGACCTTCAATCCGTGGATGATCTTCTACCAACAGTCGGCCATCGCCGATAAGAAGCTTCAGCTCGATCACCTCACCGCCGCCCGTTGGGACACGGCGTTCGGCGCGGCGCTGACGCAGTGTCTGACGGGCGCGGTGCTGGTCGCCGCGGCGGCGACGCTGGGCTCCGGGGGCGCCGCGGTGGGCCTCGACAGCGTCGGCCAGATCAGCGCCGCGCTGTCGCCGCTGCTGGGCGAGAATTTCGGACGCCTGGTTTTCAGCGCTGGCGTGCTCGGCGCTTCGCTGGTGGCCGCGATCGTGTGCTCGCTGGCGCTGGCCTGGGGGGTCGGCGAGGTCACCGGGTACAAGCATTCGCTCGAATACCATCCGTTCAAGGCGAAATGGTTCTACGGCGTGTATGCCGCCGCCGTGGTCGGCTCCGCCGCCCTCGTAGGGTTCGCGCGGGACCTGGTCTGGCTCAACATCGCCGCGCAGGTCCTCAACGCGTTGTTGCTGCCGCTGGTGATCGGCTTCCTCGTCGCCTTGGCGCTGACGGCGTTGCCGGCGTCGCTGCGTCCGCGGGGCCTCTACCGCTGGATCTTGATCGGCGTCTGCGCCGTCGTGATCGCCGTCGGCGTCTACGGCGGGGTCGCGGGCCTCGTTTAGGTGCCGCGGCCCATTTTGGCGTTTGATCCCTCATGCCGCGACGAGGTGCGGGACCCGACCTGAGCTCGGCGCGGGGCGGGCCGGCGGGGGAACTTTCGGCCGGCTGCAAATTCAGTCACAATGCCCAGGCGCGAAGAGTGTCATACTCGCCGCCCAGGATTCGCTGCGTCCGCCGGAAGGCGAAGAGGAAACGGTCATGGCCGAACTCGCTCCCTTGCAATTTCATGTGCCGGAGCCGGCCGTGCGGCCGGGCGGCGCGCCGGATTTCTCTAACGTCGCCATCCCGGAAGCCGGATCCGTAAGACGGCCGGAGGTCGACGCCGAGCCCGAATCGATTCGCGACCTCGCCTATTCGATCATTCGCGTGCTCGACCGCAACGGCGAGGCGGTCGGTCCATGGGCCGGCTCGCTGACGGACGAAGAACTGGCCGAAGGGCTTCGTCACATGATGACGCTGCGCGCCTTCGACGCGCGCATGCAGACGGCGCAGCGCCAGGGCAAGACGTCGTTCTATATGCAGCACATGGGCGAGGAGGCGGTGAGCTGCGCGTTCCGGCGCGCGCTCGCGCCGGGCGACATGAATTTCCCGACCTATCGGCAAGCGGGCCTGCTGATCGCCGGCGGCTATCCGATGGTCGACATGATGAACCAGATCTTTTCCAACGAACGCGACCCGCTCAAGGGCCGGCAGCTTCCGGTGATGTACTCGTCCAAGGAGCACGGCTTCTTTTCGATCTCCGGCAATCTCGCCACTCAGTTCGTGCAGGCGGTCGGCTGGGCGATGGCTTCGGCGATTAGAAACGACGCCAAGATCGCCGTCGGCTGGGTCGGCGACGGCGCGACGGCGGAATCCGATTTTCACGCGGCGCTGGTGTTCGCCTCGACCTACCGCGCGCCCGTCGTGCTCAACATCGTCAACAACCAGTGGGCGATCTCCACCTTCCAGGGCATCGCACGCGGCGGCTCGGGCACCTTCGCGGCGCGCGGCCTCGGCTTCGGCCTTCCTGCGCTGCGCGTCGACGGCAACGACTATCTCGCTGTTCACGCGGTGGCGAAATGGGCGATCGAGCGCGCGCGGCGCAATCTCGGGCCGACGTTGATCGAATACGTCACCTATCGGGTCGGCGCCCACTCGACGTCCGACGATCCCTCCGCCTATCGGCCGAAGACGGAATCGGAGAAGTGGCCGCTCGGCGACCCGGTGATCCGGCTGAAGAACCATCTGATCGCGCGTGGACGTTGGTCGGAGGAGCGCCACAAGCAGGCCGAGGCGGAGGTGCTCGACGAAGTGATCGCCGCGCAGAAGGAGGCGGAGCGCCACGGCACCCTGCACGCCGGCGGCAAGCCGTCGACGCGCGACATGTTCGAAGGCGTCTACGCCGAAATGCCGCCGCACCTGCGCCGTCAACGCCAGCAGGCCGGAGTCTAGCGCCATGGCCAGAATGACGATGATCGAGGCGATCCGCAGCGCCATGGACGTGTCGATGGCGCGCGACGACAACGTCGTGGTGTTCGGCGAGGACGTCGGCTATTTCGGCGGCGTGTTCCGCTGCACGCTCGGCTTGCAGCAGAAATACGGCAAGCGGCGTTGCTTCGATACGCCGATCAGCGAACTCGGCATTGTCGGAACGGCGATCGGCATGGCGGCCTACGGCCTGCGGCCGTGCGTCGAAGTGCAGTTCGCCGATTACGTCTATCCCGCCTACGATCAGATCGTTTCGGAGGCCGCGCGGCTGCGCTATCGCTCCAACGGCCAGTTCACCTGTCCGATCGTCGTGCGCATGCCGACGGGCGGCGGCATCTTCGGCGGCCAGACGCACTCTCAGAGCCCCGAAGCGCTGTTCACCCATGTCTCGGGGCTGAAGGTGGTGGTGCCCTCGAACCCCTACGACGCCAAGGGGCTGCTCATCGCCGCGATCGAAGACCCCGATCCGGTGATCTTTCTCGAGCCCAAGCGCCTCTACAACGGCCCGTTCGACGGCCACCACGATCGACCCGTCACGCCGTGGTCGAAACACGACTTGAGCGAAACGCCGGACGGCCATTACCTGACGCCGCTCGGCAAAGCGGCGATCCGCCGCGAGGGCGGGGCGGTCACCATCCTCGCGTACGGCACGATGGTCTATGTCGCCGAGGCCGCAGCGGACGAGGCGGGGGTCGATGCGGAAATCGTCGACTTGAGGACTTTGCTGCCGCTCGACCTGGAGACGATCGTCGCTTCGGTGAAAAAAACCGGGCGATGCGTCATCGTCCATGAGGCGACGCTGACGAGCGGCTTCGGCGCCGAATTGGCGGCGCTGGTGCAGGAAGCCTGCTTCTTTCATCTCGAGGCGCCGGTCGCGCGAGTGACCGGTTGGGACACGCCCTATCCGCATGCGCAGGAATGGGACTATTTCCCCGGTCCGGCGAGGCTCGGCCGCGCCCTCCTCGAAACTTTGGAGGCTTGAGCATGGGCGAGCATGTGATCAAGCTTCCCGACGTCGGCGAAGGCGTCGCCGAGGCCGAACTTGTGGAATGGCACGTCAAGATCGGCGACCTCGTGCGCGAGGATACGATTCTCGCCGCGGTGATGACCGACAAGGCGACGGTGGAAATTCCCTCGCCGGTCAGCGGCGAGGTTCTCTGGCTCGGCGCCGCGGTCGGCGATGCGGTGGCGGTGGGCTCGCCGTTGATCCGGCTGAAGGTCGAGGGCGAGGGGACTTCGCCTTCGCGCGCCGCGGCCGCCGCGAAGCCGGCTGACACGCCCAAAGAAGTCGCCAAGTCGGCAAGAAAGGCGCCGGCGCCTGCGCCGTCCAATGCGAATGTCCAGGCGTCGGCGCCCGCCTTCGGGGCGCCGCGGCCCGAGGGCGAACGGCCGCTCGCCTCGCCGGCGGTGCGTCTGCGCGCCAGGGAAGCCGGCGTCGACCTGCGCCAAGTGCCCGGCAGCGGACCGGCGGGCCGCGTCGGCCACCAGGACCTCGACGCGTTCATCGCGCGCGGCCCGCAGGCGGCGCACGCGACCGGACTTCAGCCGAACAATTCGGTCACGGACGTCAAGCTTGTCGGGCTGCGCCGGAAGATCGCGGAGAAGATGGCGCTGGCGAACGCGCGCATCGCGCCCATCACCTATATCGAGGAAGTCGACGTCACCGCGCTCGAGGATTTGCGCGCCGCGCTCAACAAGAAGAAGCGGCCCGACCAGCCCAAGCTCACGGTGCTGCCGTTCCTCATGCGGGCGATGGTCAGGGCGATCGCCGAGCAGCCGAATTTCAACGCGCAGTTCGACGATGAAGCCGGCGTTCTCCATCAGTATGGCGGCGTCCACATCGGTCTCGCCGCGCAGACCCCCGCCGGCCTGATGGTGCCCGTCGTCAGGCACGCGGAGGCGCGCGACCTCTGGGATTGCGCTGCAGAGGTCGCCCGGCTCGCCGAAGCCGCCAAGACCGGATCGGCGACGCGAGAGGAGCTTTCCGGCTCCACCATCACCATCACCTCGCTCGGTGCGCTGGGCGGCGTGGCGACGACGCCGATCATCAATCATCCGGAGGTGGCGATCGTCGGGGTCAACAAGATCACGGTGCGGCCGGTCTGGGACGGCTCGGGCTTCATTCCGCGCAAGATCATGAATCTGTCGTCGAGCTTCGACCATCGCGTGATCGACGGCTGGGACGCGGCGGTCTTCGTGCAGCGGATCAAGACGCTGCTGGAGACGCCGGCAATGATTTTTGTCGAGGGTTAGATGAAGGAAATCTCCTGCAAGCTCATCGTCGTCGGCGCCGGCCCGGGCGGCTATGTCTGCGCGATACGCGCCGGCCAGCTCGGCCTCGACACGGTGATCGTCGAGGCGGGCAAGCTCGGCGGCGTCTGTCTCAACGTCGGCTGCATCCCCTCCAAGGCGCTGATCCACGCCGCCGAGGAATTCGATCGCGCGCGGCATATCGCGGCCGGCGGGAGTCCGCTGGGCATTTCGTTGAGCAAGCCGGAAATCGATCTCGCCAAGACCGTGGCTTGGAAGGACGGTGTGGTCAGCCGGCTGCGCGGCGGCGTCGCCGGGCTGTTGAAGAAGGGTAGGGTCAAGATCGTCGCGGGCGCGGCGAAGTTCCGCGACGGCAAGACGATCGCCGTGGAGACGGAAACCGGACTGCAGATCGTGCGCGCCGAGGCGATCGTCATCGCGACGGGCTCGGCGCCGGTCGCGTTGCCGGCTCTGCCGTTCGGCGGACCGGTCATTTCCTCGACGCAGGCTTTGTCGCTCGCCAAGGTTCCGCAGAGGTTGGTCGTGGTCGGCGGCGGCTACATCGGCCTGGAGCTGGGCACGGCCTTCGCCAAGATGGGCTCGGCGGTGACGGTCGTCGAGGCGATGGCGCGCATCCTGCCGCAATACGATGCGGAGCTGACGCGTCCCGTCGCCAAGCGCTTGAGCGAACTCGGCGTCAAGACGCTGACCGGCGCCAAGGCGAAAGGCTTGAGCGCGAAGGGCGACGCGCTGCTGGTCGACGCGGGCGAGGACAAGGATGTCCGGCTCGGCGCCGACAAGGTTCTCGTCACCGTCGGCCGCCGGCCGGTCACCGAAGGGTGGGGCCGCGAGGAGCTGGTGCTCGACATGGACGGCCCGTTCGTCCGCGTCGACGATCAATGCCGGACCTCGATGCGCGGCGTCTACGCGATCGGCGACGTCACCGGCGAGCCGATGCTCGCCCATCGCGCCATGGCGCAGGGCGAAATGGTCGCCGAGATCGTCGCCGGCCACAAGCGCAGCTGGGACAAGCGCGCGATTGCGGCGGCGTGCTTCACCGACCCGGAAATCGTGACCGTCGGCTTGTCGCCGGAGGAGGCCGCTCGCGGCGGAACCGCGATCAAGGTCGGCCAGTTTCCCTTCGCCGCGAACGGACGCGCGATGACCAAGCTCGCCGAAGACGGCTTCGTGCGCGTCGTCGCGCGCGCCGACAATCACCTCGTGCTCGGCGTCCAGGCGGTCGGACGCGACGTTTCCGAGCTCGCGGCGCCCTTCGCCCTGGCGCTGGAGATGGGCGCGCGGCTGGAGGACATCGCGGGGACGATTCACGCCCATCCGACCCAGGGCGAGGCGTTTCAAGAGGCCGCGCTCAGGGCGCTGGGGCGCGCGGTGCATATTTGATCGTCGATCGGCGCCGGGCGAGCGCGTGAGCGCGGGCGATTTGCGCCGCCGCCTTCCGCAACGCGTTGACGGATGTTATTGGTCTGACCTGCGATCAGTCTCGGGTACGACGCGCCGCGTTCGGGCGCAAAAATGGCGCCGGTCAATGGCATACGCGCTCTTTCTCGATGTCCTCGGAACTGGCGCCAGACTGCGTTCGTTGCCCGCCAACCAACTGTTCGGTCCGGACGTATCTTCCAATGAATACTATCGTGTCCATACCAGATTTAAGGACGCGGTTCTTCAAGTAGCCCAACAATTGCCGGCTGGATCGTTCGTCTCGTTGTTTTCAGATTGTTTCTACTTCGTCTGTAACAGTCCGTTGCTGTTTTCCATTGAGGCGCGGAAGTTTCTGCATCGTCTTCTGCATGACAACATTCCCGTTCGCGGTGGAATTGGTTATGGCAATTTTCACTTTGAGCGAACGTTGCATATGGCGACTTCAGCGGTGAACATCAACGAGTCTTCCTTCTTCGGCTCCTCGATTGTGTTCGCCCACGAGGCTGAAAGTTGCAAACTGAAAGGTTTAAGAGTCTTCGTGCATCGCAGTGCGGCCAACGCTCTTGCGAACTTGTATGACGGCACGCCTGTATTTCCGGAAATCCGCCTTCAAACGGCAGACGACCGGCCCCCGCCGAGCTTCGGCGCGACAACGATCCCGATACCGGATTCCGAAGTCGACGATGTCCAGCACGAGCTTTGCCACATTGGCGACGAACGTGTTGAGACGTACTTGTCGATTGTCGACACGATCGAAGCCGCCTCTGGAGCGGCTGGCAAAGCCAAGGTGCACTACGCAGAGACGCGTCGCGCCTTGGAGAGAGTGCGATTGCTCAGGAACTCGTTCTTGGTGACCTGGGATCAGGCCGCGTCGCGGTACGGCGTTTGGGAGGGCGAGAAGCTGCCGGCCTACGTGAAGAAGTCTTAGCGTTCGCGCGCCGGCCGCCGATCGGGGCGAACCGAAGTTCACGCGGCAGGCCGCTTCTCATCACGCGGACGAGGAGGCTAGACGAAGTCGTCAACAAACCGCTTGTCCCGCCGAGTCTGCGTTTCCGGTACGTCCGCCGCTGACCGAAACGGCGATTTGAGCGCCCAACTTTGCAATTTCCCATCTACCGAAACGACACTGCCAGCATTGGCGAAAATCCGACCCGCCATTTCCGCCTTTGTTCGGTGGTTGGGGTGGCAAGCGGCGCTGGACAAACCCGCGCGGCTGGGCGCATCCTTAAGGTGCAGGCTAGGCTTGCGGAGCTGCCGAAGATCGAAGGCGCAAATGCACGACTTGTCTTTTTGCTTGTCGCTGATCTACGTCGCTCTTGGTGTCGCTCTCCTCGTCGCTGCAAGCAGGACTCCGCGCGATGACGGAGCGCAAATGCGTATCCGCGAGGCGATGCTGGCGTGCGCCATCGGGTTAAACGCTCTCGCGACTGTCGCTTCCAAATTGAGCGACTTCGCTGGCCTTCTCGGTTCGAGCGTCGTCGCATTTGCTTTTGTTTTTATCGGCGGCCGCCTATATTTTCGGAGGCGGTGCGCAAAAAATAGCATCTCCTGACTGGGCTCATCGGCAATCCTACGTTTCGAAGACCGCTCGGGGTCGGACCGGTTCATCGGAAGCACGCGAACCAACCGCCGTCTCGCTTCACTTCTTGCCGAGATAGGCTACCGCGCCGCGTAGGGTGAACAGCTTGTTGTAGTCGGACTCCGGCACGTCGATTCCGGTTCGCTTGTGCAGAGCGATGATCAGGTTGTTGAAGTCCATCGAATCGAGATCGAGCGCTTCGCGCATGTCCTCGTCGTCGCCGAGCGTCGACAGGTCCGCTTCGGGCGCGATGGCGCCGATCAATTCGGCGAATAGCGCCTTGATTTCCTTTTCCGTCATAGCCCCTCCGGCTCCTGCAGGATGTTGCGCAACGCCTCGAGAAAAAGCCCGCCGGTGTGACCGTCGGTGACGCGGTGGTCGGCGGCGAGAGTCGCGGTGACGATCGGGCGCGCCTCGACGCGGCCGTCGACCACCCATGGCCGCGGCGCGACGCGCCCGAACCCGACGATCGCCACCTGCGGGGGATAGATGACGCCCTGCGCCGCTTCCGCGCCGCGGTCGCCGAGGCTGGTGACGGTGATCGTCGCCGAGGTCAGCTCGGAGCTGCGCAAGCCGCCGGCGCGCGCGCGTTGCACGACATCGCGCATCGCCGCCATCGCCTCGATGAGCGACTTGAGATCGACATCGCGGATCGCCGGCGCGATCAGGCCGCCGCCGCGAAGCGAGACCGCCCAGCCGATGTGGACGCCCTCGCCCGGAACGAAAGCTCCCTCGACGAACGTCCCGTTCAGTTGCGGCGCCTGGCGCAGCGCGAGCGCGCTCGCCTTGAGGAACAACACCGCCGGCAGCAGACGGCCCGCCGGCTCCTGCTTGGCGTTGAAGCCTTCGAGCCACGCCAGCGCGCGCGACATGTCGATCGAGTCGCTCAAATAGTAATGCGGGATCTCGCGCTTCGACCGGCTCATCGCCGCGGCGATCGCCTTGCGCATCTCAGCGGCGTCGAACTTGCCTTTGGCCAAGCGCGGCGCCTCCGCCGGCCGGAAGCCCTCGACGTCGGCGAGGCGGATCGACCCGTGCGGGCCGGTCCCGGTCACGCGCGAGAGATCGACGCCGAGCTCGGCGGCGCGCCGGCGCGCGACGGGGCTCGCCTCGACGTGGGCCGCCGCCGGGGCCGGCGTCGCCGGCGGGGGTTTGGCGGCGGGCGCCGGCGCCGGGGCGGGAATGGGCGCCGCAGGCGGCGCGGGC
>JBEKFO010000008.1:0-28331 GCA_050013275.1 Roseiarcus sp.
CGACGCCGTGATCGCGGCGCGTCACGCCTGAGCCGCCGCGTCGGCGCGGCGGCGGCGTCAAGTCGAATGTGAAGGAAACGGATGTCAAATTCCAACAGCGGCGGCGATCCGCGTGACGAGGCCGGCGCGCTTGCTGCGGAAGAGCGAGCGCGGGCCGACGCGGAAGAGCAGCGTCGCCAGGCCGAAACCGACCTCGACGTGCCGATCGTCTCCGCGTTGAAGGAATCGGCCGCCAGCCCGGTGGTGCCGGTGCGGTTGACGGAGCGCGACTCCTTCTGCTTCTCCTGTCATTCCGGCGTTTCCTGCTGGAACGAATGCTGCCACGACACCGACATCACCCTGACGCCTTACGATCTCATCCGCTTGGGGCGCCATCTCGACCTGAAGCCGGGCGAAGTCGGGCGCATGTTCGGAACCCCGGGCGTTCATGAAGCCTCCGGCATGCCCGTGCTCAAACTCAAGCGGGTCGACAAAGGCGAGGAAAAGCGCCCGTGCGTGTTCCTCGAAGGCAAGAACGGCTGTTTCGTCTACGCCGACCGGCCGGCGGCGTGCCGCTACTATCCGCTCGGCCTCGCCTCGGTGAAAATGAAGGGGCATGACGCCCCCGAGGACTTCTATTTCCTCGTCAAGGAGGCGCACTGCAAGGGCCACGACGAGGCGCGGGAGCGCACGGTCGCCGAGTTTCGCGCCGACGAGGGCGTCGAGGCCTACGACGCGGCGAACCGCGGCTGGATTCACATCCTGATGAAGCTCGCCTCGTGGAAGTCGTTCGGCGGGCCATGGGGCAAGGAGCCGGACGAGCGCACCCGCAAGATGTTCTTCATGGCGACGACGGACCTCGACGCCTTCCGCAAGTTCGTCTTCGAAACCAGCTTCCTCGAGCGCTACGCGATCGCGGCGGAGATGCGGCCCAAGCTCGCCACCGACTACGAGGCGCTGCTGGCGCTGGCGCTCGACTGGCTGTGCGCGATCCTGTTCAACGAGCCGACGCTGCCGCTGCGCGAAGACGTGTTGCAAGGGGCGATCGCCAGCGCGCGCGCCACTCTCGGCGGAACCTGAAGAGCGTTACGGCGCGCGTGCGGGGCGAGCGGCGAATCCCAGCCGCCGTCCTTGGGTCAATGTTTGTGACCCCCCGGGACTTGATCCGGGGGAGCAACGCCGAGGCGAAGCGGAGCATTCGGCTGGGCGAAGCGGGCGTGACCAAAGGGCGTCCGGAGGGACGCCCGTCTTTCGACAGGCTATGGACGCGAAGGCCGATCAGGCACAAGGGACCGAGAAGACGAAAAGGGGAATAAGCGCCCGACGCCGTCACCCCATGGCCCTGTCCAACCTCCTGAAAAATCGTCTCTTTCCACTTCGTTGCAACAAGGCATTTCGATATTACCGAAATTGCGCTATCCTATGCACATCCCGCTGCTTCGGTTCGGCGGAAAAGGACAGTTGCAATGGACCGTGGCGCGGCGGAGAAGTCGGCGCGGGAGCGGATGCGCGAGGCGGCGCGCAAGCGGCGTCAGGAGCGCGCGCGGCTCAGCGCCGACATCCTCGATCTCGTCGTGTCCGGCTACACCCATGAGACGATCGCGCAAGAGCTGAAGCTCAGTGTCAAGACAGTGCGACGCGAGGCGTCGAGCGCGATCGAGAAGCGTCGGCTCGACGGCGGCGCGCATTATGTTCACTTGCAGGTGTTGCGGCTGAACAAGGCGATGCGCGTCGTCGATCTCAATCTCGAGGCCGGCGATCTCAAAGCGGTCGAGCCGATGCTGAAGGTGATCCCCAGCTCGACAAATATCACGCGCTGGGCGCCCCCGCACCCGCCCCGCCGCCGCTCGAGCTTCCCCGCCCGCCGCTCGCCCTCGCGGCGCCGCGCGGCGCCGAGAACGGGACAGAAAACGGCGCCCAAGCCGTTGAGATTGCGTAGGGCGGGACACGGATTGGCGTTTTGCGATGCGTCGCTGCCCACGCCCCCTTACTTCGCCGTCGCCCGCCCGATCGCCCGGCTCGCCGTCTCGCCGGCGGCGAGCTCGATGATCTCGGCGGTGATGTCCTCCTGGCGCACCTGGCGCTGGGTGGCTTTGAGGGATTCGAGCTGGCGGTCGATCTCCTTGCGCGCCGCGGCCATCGTTTCGACGCGCGCTTCGTTCTCGGCGGCGAACGCGTGCAGCGCGGCGTCGCAGAGCTGCGCGTGCATGTAGTCCGCCGTCAGGTCGCGCAGCAGGTCTTCGGGCGGCAGGTTGCACAGCGGTGCGCCGCCGTGCTTGGGCGGGGCGAACGCGTGCATGTCGAAGGGGAAGAGCCGCCGGCGCACGACGTGGACCGGCTCGCCGATCCGCCATTGGCTGAAGACCGCGTCGAGGCGATCGATGTCGCCGGCGCCGATGCGCGCGTAGACCGCTTCGGCGATGCGGTCGGCGAGCCTCGATACGCCGAGCGATTGGGCGGGCATCGGGCTCGTCCAGTCGACCTCGACGCCCCTTTCGGCGGCGATCGCGCGGCCTCTGGCGCCGACGAGAAAGACGACGGATTGCGCGAGCTCCGCGCCGACCGCATCGAGCACGCGTTCGCTGAACGCGCCGGCGAACCCCTGTTCGGCGACGAACAGCACCAGCGCCGGGCGGGTCGCCTTGCGCGAGCCGTCGAGGCCGGACGAAGGCGTCACGGCGAGGACGCGCCCGATCGCCAGCGCGATCGTCGTCGCATAGCTTTCGACGGCGACGAGTTGGCTGCGCGCCTGCTGCGCGCGCGCCGAAGCGATGCCGCGCATCGCGTTCACCACCTGGCCGAGCTGGCCGATGCCGTCGATGCGGGCGCTGATGTCCGCCAATCGCTTGGTCACGGCGGACCCGCCGGCTTGGGCGCGCTCGGGCTCGGCGCGAACGTCGAGGCGTATGCGCGCAGCGTCTCGCGCAGGCTGTCCGCCTTCGCGTCGTCGAGCGCGCCCGTGCGCTCGATCAGCCTTACGACGTCCGGCGCGCTCCGATCGAGCGCGCCGGGCAAGCCGCGGCGGAACGCGGCGACGGTCTCGAGCGGAAGCGGATCCAACAGGCCGGTCTGCACCGCCTGGACCAGCGCGACCTCGTCGGCGAGCCGCAGCGGCGCGTGGCGCGGTTGGTCGAGGATCGCGCGGATGCGCGCGCCGCGCGTCAGTTGCCGGCGCACCCGCGCGTCGGGCATGCCGCCGAAGCGCGTGAACATCTCGAGCTCGAGAAACTGCGCGTAGTCGAGGCGAAGCCGCTCGGTCGCGTCCTTGAGCGCGCGCGCCTGCGTCTTGCCGCCGACGCGGCTGACGCTGAGCGCGGCGTCGACGGCGGGCTTGCGCCCCTCGTTGAACAGCCTGGAGTCGAGCACGATCTGACCGTCGGCGATCGAAATCAGATTGGTGGGGATATAGGCGCTGAGGTTGCCGGCGTCGGTTTCGGCGATCGGCAGCGCGGTCAGCGAGCCGCCGCCGCGCTGCTTGGAGAGCTTCGCCGCGCGCTCCAAGAGCCGCGCGTGGACGTAGAAGACGTCGCCGGGATAGGCCTCGCGACCGGGCGACTGGCGGGTCAAGAGCGCGATCTCGCGATGGCAGGCGGCGTGCTTGGTGAGATCGTCGATTACGACCAGCGCGTGCTGGCCGCGGTCGCGAAAGTATTCGGCGATGGTGAAGCCCGCGAAAGGCGCGATCCACTGCAACCCCGGCGAACTCGCCGCCCCCCCGACGACGATGACGCAGCGCTTGGGGTCGCCGTGCTCCTGAATGGCGTCGATGGCGCGCCGCACGCTCGAAGTCTTCTGGCCGACCGCGACATAGACGCAGACGATGTCGCTCGATCGCTGATTGATGATCGTGTCGACGGCGATCGTGGTCTTGCCGATCGCGCGATCGCCGATGATGAGTTCGCGCTGGCCGCGCCCGAGCGCGAACAGCGCGTCGATGATGACGAGCCCGGTCTGGACCGGCTCGGTGACGAGATCGCGTTCGAGGATTCCCGGCGCCGGACGCTCGATCGGCTCATGCGCTTCGGCTTCGATCGGCCCGCGGCCGTCGATCGGGCGGCCGAGCGGATCGACGATGCGCCCGAGCAGTCCCGGCCCGACCGGCACGCGCACGACGTTGCCGGTGCCGCGCACGATGTCGCCCGCTTCGATCGTGTCGACGTCGTCGAGCAGCACGCAGCCGATCAGATCGCGTTCGAGCGCCTGAGCGAAACCGAACTGTCCCTTGTCGAAACGCAGCAGCTCGTCGAGCCCGACGTCGGGAAGCCCGGAGACCAGCGCGACGCCGTCCTCGACCTCTTCGACGCGCCCGATCTGCTCCACCCGCGCGCCGACCTCGGCGGCGCCGAGCTTGGCGCGCGCGCGCTCCAGCCACGCGTCGGTGGGGGCGTCAACGTCATTCGTCATGGGCGATGTCCGCGAGAATGCGATTGAGATCGGCCCGCCAACTGTTGCTGACGACGAGATGCGGACCTTTGAGTTCGAGGCCGACGATCAACGAAGGATCGGTCGCGAACGCGATCCGCGCATCGTTTCCCAGCGCTTCGGCGATTCGTTTGCGCGCGCGCTCCTGTTCGGCCGGGTCGATCGGCGTGGCGCTGATCGCCTCGATCGCGCCGCCGTCGGTCGCGGCGACCTGCCGCTTCTCTTCAGGCAGCGCGCGGATCGCCTCGACGAGCCAGTCGAGAAACGCCGCGCGCACCGCCTCGCCGTCGAGACGGGCGGCCAGACGCTCGGCGATCTCCACCGCGAGATGCGCGGCCCGCTCGGCCCAGGCCCTTTCGGCGGCCTGTCGTTCGCTCTCGATCGCCGCTCGGCCGGCCGCCTCGATCGCGGCCGCCTCTTTTACCGCTTCGTCGCGGCGCGCCGCCGTTTCGCGTTCCGCCACTTCGCGCGCCGCGGCGAGGATCGCTTCGCGTTCGCCGGCGAATCCGGCGCGCGTGCGCTCGATCTCCGCGAGCGCCGCGTCCGCCTCCTTGCGCCGCGCCTCGGCGTCGGCGAGGGTCTGCTCGGCCGATGCGCGCCGCCGCTCGATCATCGCCGCGACCGGGCGCCAGAAGAACCGGCCGAGCAGCCAGATCAGGACGCCGACGTTGACGGTCTGGAAGCCGAGCGTCCACCAGTCGATGGTCATGACGTCATTTCAGCAACGGGTTGGCGAAAAGCAGCAGCAGCGCGATCACCAGGCAGTAGATCGCCATGGTCTCGATCATCGCCAGGCCGACGAACAAGGTGCGCGAGATGGTGTTGGCGGCTTCCGGCTGGCGGGCGATCGCGTCCATCGCCGCGGCGACGGCGCGCCCTTCCCCGAGCGCCGGCCCGATCGCGCCGAACGAGACCGCCAGAGCGGCCGATACGATGCTGGCGACAGCTAACCAATTCATGGCGGCGTCCTTTCATTAAGAAGCGTCTGGGGCCGGGCGCGCTTCGGCGATCGCCCCGGCGATGAACACCATCGCGAGCACCGCGAAGATATAGGCCTGCACGGCCCCGGTCAGCAGGTCGAGCGCCATCAGCGGGATCGGCACGAACAGGCCGGCGAGCGACAGCACGACGCCGACGACGAACACGCCGCTCATCACGTTGCCGAACAGGCGCACCAGCAGCGAGAACGTCCGCGTCAGGCTCTCGACGAAGTTGAGCGGGATCATGATCGGGTTCGGCGAGGCGAAGGTCGAGAGATAGCCGCGCAAGCCGCCGACGCGGACGCCGAACCAGATCACCGCGAGGAAAACGATCAGCGCCAGCGCGGCGTCGGTTTCGATATGCGCGGTCGGCGGCTCGACGCCCGGAATAAGCGAAGACCAGTTGGCGACGAAGATGAAGACGAACAGCGTGCCGATCATCGCGCGATAGGGCGCTGGCTCGGCGCGCATGGTGTCGCGGATCGTCCCGTCGACGGCGTCGACGACGAGCTCGAAGGCGGCTTGGGTCGCCGAAGGGACGAGCGTCAGGCGGCGGGAGACGGCGAGGCCGACGAGGACGAGCGCCGCCATGATCGCCCAGGTGACGATAACGGGCTCGGTGATCGGCGCCGGGCCGATATGGAAGAGGGGGAGGCTGACGAGCGGCGAGGTCATGACGTGAGCCCGCCGATCTTGCGCACGACGAGCGCGCGGGCGATCAGCGCCCCGAGCGCGGTCGCCATCAGCGGCGTCGCGCCTTCGAAACTCGCCACGACGAGCCCGCCGCCGAGCAGCGCGATCCGCGCCGCCGTCAGCGACAGAGCGGGAATCGCGCGCCCGCCCTCGGCGAACAGGCGCGCGCTGCGCCACAGCGCGAGAAAGTAGACGACGCCGAGCGCCAACCCCGCCGCCAAGTGCGCCGCGAGGCCGGCGAGCGCGGCGAGGGTCGCGAGGGCTTGTGGCGACAGCGAGATCACTGGGCGTTCATCCATTTCCAGGCCGACCAGCCGCCGAGCGCCAGGCCGAGCATCAGCAGCGGGGCGCTCCAGAAGATGCCCGAATTGAAGACCTTGTCGAGCCAACGGCCGACGAAGACGCCGATCAGCATCGGGGTGACGATGATCCAGCCGAGAACGCCGACCTGCGCGAGGCGCCGCGCCACCGACGGCTCCCCCTCGCGCAGCGACTTTTGCCGCCTTTCGCCGCGCAGCCGGACGTTCGACACCAGCGGATCCTTCTGATCCGGTTCGGGTTCGCGCGACGTCATGCGAGCCCTCCCGGCGCGCCGCGCCCGTCGGGCCGCAGGCGGCGCATGATCTGGCGAATGGCGATCAGATGCAGGCGGGTGCTCTCGACATGTTCCTTGCGCTCGACTTCGCTGTCGGCGCGAAAGCGTTCGAGCACGGTCTGGTCGAGCGTCGCGATGTCGTCGCCGGGGATCGCCTCGCGCGTCGCTATGGCGACGTCTCGGCCTGCGGCGACCGAGAGAACGCCGCGGCGCACCGCGCAATGGCGCGCCGCGCCGTCCACGCCGGTCCAGCTCACGACGGATATGGCGAGACTGGTGAGGAAATCGGCGTGGCCGGGCAGAACGCCGAAGCAGCCGCTGGCGTCTTCGGCGCGCAGCGCTTTGACCCGGTCCTCGTCGACCACGATCTGGAACGGCGTGACGATGCGAAGCCTCATGACGAGCGGTCCTTCGCGGCGCTCGCGGCCTCTTTCTGGCGCGCTTCCTCGAGATTTCCGACCATGTAGAGCGAGCTTTCCGCCCAATCGTCGGTCTCGCCGTCGAGGATCGCGGCGCAGCCGGCGATTGTCTCGGCGCGAGGCACGCTACGGCCCTCCTGTCCGGTGAAGCCTTCGGTGACGGCGAAGGGCTGCGAGAGAAACCGCTGCAGCCGTCGCGCCCGCTTGACGATCAGCCGGTCGCCGGCGCCGAGCTCCTCCACGCCGAGCAGCGCGATGATGTCCTGCAGATCGTTGAAGCGGGCGAGCGTCTCGCGCACGCGCTCGGCGACGCGATAGTGCGCCTCGCCGACGGTGAGGGGATCGAGCAGCGCGGAGGAGGAGGCGAGCGGATCGACCGCAGGATAGAAGCCCTCTGCGGCCAAGGTGCGCGACAGCATGATGATGCTGTCCATGTGGCTGGAGATCGCGGTCACCGCGGGGTCGGTGAAATCGTCGGCGGGGACGTAGACGGCCTGGATCGCGGTGACCGAAGCGCCGGCGACCGAAGCGATGCGCTCCTCCAGCGCGGCGACCTCGGTGGCGAGCGTGGGCTGGTAGCCGACGCGCGAGGGCAGGCGGCCGAGCAGGTTCGAGACCTCGGCGCCGGCCTGCACGAAGCGGAAGATGTTGTCCATCAGCAAGAGGACGTTGCGATGCTTTTCGTCGCGGAAATGCTCGGCGATCGTCAGCGCGGTCAACGGCGTGCGCCAGCGCGCCCCGGGCGGCTCGTTCATCTGGCCGTAGACCAGCACGGCGCGGGCGAGCACCCCCGAATCCTGCATGCCGGTGAACATTTCGTGCCCTTCGCGCGAGCGCTCGCCGACGCCCGCAAAGACCGAGATGCCCTGATACTTCTCGATCATCGCGTGCATCAATTCCATCACCAGCACGGTCTTGCCGACGCCGGCGCCGCCGAACATCGCGGCTTTGCCGCCTTGGGCGAGCGGCGCGAGAAGATCGATGATCTTGACGCCGGTCTCGAACACCGCGGTCGCCGAGGTCTCGTCCCTGAGCGCGGGTGGCGGATTGTGGATGCCGCGCCGCGGCGTGTCGGCCGGCAACTCCGGTCCGAGGTCGCGCACGGCCCCCGTTACGTCGAGGAGGCGGCCGAGAACCGCGTCGCCGACCGGAGTCGAAAGCGGCGCCAGCGTCGCGCGCACCGGCGCGCCACGCGCGAGGCCCGCCGTCGCTTGGAGCGCGATGCCCCTGACGGTGAAAGGATCGACGTGGCCGTGGACTTCGAGGACCAGCGGCTCCCGGCGGTCGGCTTCGACGATCAGGGCGGTGTTGATTGGCGGCAGCGCCTTGTCGTCGAAAGCGACGTCCACGACGGCGCCGCGAACGGAGACAACCTTTCCCATCGATGCGGCGGCCTGCATTGGGTTCCCGCGACGTTATCGAAGCCTTGCGCGACGGCGACATCGCGCGCAGAGGCGCATCTCCAAATTTTCCTATTCGGCAAAGCGCAAATCGGCGTTGACGCCGATCAACCCCTGAAAGGTGGAGCGTCAGGCCGCGATTCCCGACTTGCCCAGCTCAGGCGCGGCGTCGTCAAGCGCCCTTGGGCGCCGGGAGATCGGCTTTCCCTCTTCGGCGATTTATCAAGAAATTCAGCAAGAAATACATAAAATACACTGGCGTCGCAATGAGAACGAAGAAAAAAAGAGACATCATAGCGATCATGCCAAGTCCGTCGGAAAAAGCCCGATCGTTGGCGACGATTGGCGTCGACGCCAAACCCAAGCTGAAAAACACAACCGCCATTAGCGCATACAATTTGCCAATGCCGATGACGCTATTTCGGCGAAACGTCGAAATGAGAATTACAGAAAGGTTGTAAGCGATCAGCAAGGCGAAAAATGCGGCGACGCCGTTTCCATCCCAATTGCCCCCAATGAGAGCAATTAGGAACGCGCTCGGGATTGTCGTCATCAGTATGAACTTGACAAGTATCTTGGTTCGCTTGGTTTCAAATTCCAGATTTTGGCTGCGCTCGGATGGACCCTCGGGTCTTGCCTCCCCGCGAATCGCCGGACCGCCATTGCGGATTTCGCCGTCGAGCGTCGTGGCCGCGGCCGGCGCGCTCTCCGCCTCCTCCCGCCGGCGGCTTTCTTCGGCGGCGCGCTTTTCCGCTTCAGCCCGTTCGTGTTCTTCACGCTGTTGTTCGGCCCGACGCGCGGCCTGGGCGTCGGCGGCGCGCCGCGCAGCCTCGCCGTCGATGGCGCGTCGCCGCTCCGTCTCTTCGGCCGCTTCCCGCTTGCGGCGCTCCTCCTCGACGAATCGCGCCGCCTCGATCTCGTGCTGCGAAGCGGGCGCCTCGCGCCGCATCGCGTTGAGGACGCTGGCGGCGAGGCGGTCGGCCCATTGCCTGACCTTCGGCGATTTTGGGTCCTCATAGACCAGCGAACGGAAATCGATCCATTGCTGGCGGCGCAAGCCGGCGAGCTCGTCGCCGAAAACCGTGTCCGACGCCGGCAGGTTTTCGACGTTTACGTAGTAGATGGGGAAAATGAGATCGTCGCGTCCTAGCGCCTTCATGCGATCCCGGAACGCCTTGAACTCCGCGAGGCAATTGGCGCTCTTGACGTAGCGCGGCGTGACGACCGGGACGAAGAACGTCACCTGTCCAATCGTCCGTTCGATCGTCGCGGCCCAGTCCGCGCCGAAAGGGATCGCCGCAATATCCTGCCAAAGCGTGAGCTCTTCGCCATATTGCAGGTTGATCGCCTTGCCGACGATCGCGCGCAATTGGCTGAGCTGGCCGTCGCTGTGATCGTCGTCTTGACGGGCGTAGCTCCAGAAACCGACCGGCTTAAGCATCTTCAGCTCTTCCGCGCTGCGAGGCCGACGTCGTGGTCCGAGCAACGGCTTCGAAAACCGCTGGAACCGGCGCGCGAGCATATCGGCGGAAAAATCGTCTGAGAAGCGTGATCGTTTGACGCACCGCCAAGGTCGCGTGCGCAATTGCCAGCCGCGTCGCGTTCGGCGCCCGCGCGCTCAGATTTGATAGGTCAACTCCTCCTCGTCCGACTCGGTCAGCGCCCGCATCGCCGCTAGGGAGCGGTTGTCGAGCACGAGGGCGATCGCGTCGCGCACCTCGATCATCATCAGCCGCACGTTGCACTGCACTTCCGCCGGACAGTCGTCGCAGCGGCGGTAGAACTTGCGGCTGGCGCAGGCGATCGGCGCGAGCGGGCCGTCGAGCGCGCGAACGATTTGCCCGACCATGATCTCGTAGGGGCTCCTGGCGAGGACGTAGCCGCCACCGCGGCCCTTCTTGGAGTGCACGAGGCCGGCGGTGCGCAATTCTCCAAGAATAGCGTCGAGGAACTTCTTCGGGATCTTATTGGCCGCGGCGATGTCGGCGACCAGCGCGGGCTGTCCAGGGGGCATGCCCGCCAGATGAACCATCGCCTTCAACCCATACTTGCCTTTATTGGTCAGCATCCCCGGCGCCTCTCCCGCAGCGAGGCGGCGCGGCGCATTCGCTCGGTCATTCGGGTTTTCTCGCAAGCGGGCGCGCCCTCGCGCCGCCCGCTGCGATTCGATGGCGAAATTCATACGAGGTCCCGGCCGCCGCGTCCATGCGCAGGTCCGCGCCGCCTCTACCCCGGCGCGCGCGGCTCTGCTAGGAAGCGCTCGTTCGCCTGAAATCGCCGCCCGCCGCCGGGAGAGACGCCATGGAATGGGAAAACACCCCCGAGTCGACGAATATCGACGATCGCCGCGGCTCGGGCGGCGGCATTCCGCTCGGCGGCGGCACAGGCGGGCTCGGCCTCGGCGCCATCGTCATTATCGTCCTGATCAGCTATTTCACCGGCATCGACCCGCGCCTTCTGATCGGCGGAGCTGAGATCGTCACCGGCGCCGGCTCCAACGGCGCGATCCAGGCGCCGGTCGCCCCGGTCGGACAGTCGTCGGTCGGCCGCAACGACCCGATGAAGACCTTTGTCGCCCACGTGCTGGGCGAGACCGAAGCGGTCTGGGCGCAAATCCTGCCGGCGCAAAAGGGCGTGCAATACACCGACGCCACGCTCGTGCTCTACGACGGCGCCACCACGTCGGGCTGCGGCGGCGCGCAGGCCTCGATGGGGCCGTTCTATTGCCCCGTGGACAAGAAAGTCTATCTCGACATGTCGTTCTTCCGCGACATGCAGACCAAGTACGGCGGCGGCGGCGACTTCGCCTACGCCTACGTGATCGCTCACGAGATCGGCCATCACGTCCAGGACCTGCTCGGCATTCTCGACAAGGTCGACGCCGCCAAGCAGGGCGTCAGCCGCACCCAGGCCAACGCGCTGTCGGTGCGCGTCGAGCTAATGGCCGATTGCCTTGCCGGCGTGTGGGCGGCCAACGCCAATCAGAGATGGAAACTCCTCGATCCCGGGGACATCGAAAAGGCTTTGGCGACTGCGCAGGCGATCGGCGACGACCGCCTGCAAACCGCTGCCCGCGGCTACGCCGTGCCCGACAGCTTCACCCACGGCTCGTCGGCGATGCGGCAGAAATGGCTGACCATCGGCCTCAACAGCGGCCAAGTCGATTCCTGCAATACGTTCGCGCAGTAGCGCGCGCCTCGGGGTGAAGACTGCGATGGGGCCGCTTCGCGCCGAGCCGCCGGCTCGCTGAAGAGCGTTCCACCTTGGACGCCGTCATCGACCTTCCATCCCCGCCGCGGCGCGATCTTGCACGCGTTCAATCGGACGTGGCGCTTCGGCTGGCTTTTTGTCCTGCGGGTGGAGCGGATCAGGTGGCGGGAAAGACACGCTTCGGCAGATTCTCCGGTCCGAAACGCGAAGCTGTGGACAAGGGTCTGTCCGCTCCGGAATGCGATGATATGCTTTCGGCGCGGGAACGGGGCTGAGTATAGGCTTCCCCTAGATCAATGTGGGGCCGAGTATGAGCGACACCAGCTTTTTCGACGAAGGCTTAATTGCGGCTGCCTGGGGCATGCTGATCGAACAGAACCCTTATGAATTTGGCAGCCTCCCGCAAAGAGAGTGGCGTAGGGGTTTCCTGTCGTACGGGGTAAGAAAGACCGAAGACGACGGCGCGCGTGAAGAAGCGCCGTTGGTCGATGTCGTGACGTCCTGAAGGCGACAGGCGCCGGACGACCGTCTTGACGTGTTCATCGCCTCACCCGGGGCCGCGGGGCGCGCGCGTTTCGTTCTCTGACGCTGCAATCTCGGATTGCAACCCAATCGGCTTGGCGTCACTGCGCATCGAGCCGTTTCATCGCGCGCTCGGCGGCGGCGGCGCCCGAGCGCACCGTGCCCTCCAACGTGTCCGGCAGGCCGTTCTGGACGTAGGCGCCGGCGAGAAAGAAATTGCGCCATGGCGTTTCGCAGCTCGGCCTCAGCGCGTCCTCATGCGGCGTCGCCGCGAAGGTTGCGCGCTTTTGCTTGACGACCCGCCAGGCCGGCGTCGCGTCCGACAGTCCGGTCAGGGCGGCGACGTTGCGCCACAGATCGGCCGCCAGTTCTTCGCGCGGCCTCTCCATCAAGGCGCCCGCGTCCTTGATCGCGACCGAGATGCGCCCGTCGCCGCAGGACATCCAGTTAAATGCGCCGTTGACGGCGCCGAGAATCGCCGGCGCGCCGGGCGGCGGCGAAATCGCGAAATACGCGAAAATCGCGCCGTTGAACTCCTGCGGCGCGCTCAGTCCTGGAACCAGACCCGCCGCAACTCGCGACGGCGTCGCCAGGATCACGGCGTCGCCGGGGGCAAGATCGACGCGGTCGTAGTCGAATTCGAGTCCCGCCACGCGTTCGCCCGACAGATCGAGCGCGGCCAGCCGCCGCTCGAAGCGGATTGCGACGCCGCGTCGTCGCAGAGTCTTCAGCGCGGGCTCGACGAACGCCCGCGCCAGTCCGTGAATCGGCGTCAGCGGTCGTGCGCCGCCGAACCGCATTTCGCGCAATGCCGCGCCGGCGAGACGCGCCGAGGCGCGGTTGAGATCGGTATTGAGCGCAGCCAACGCAAAGGGGCGCCAAAGACGCTCGGCGGCGGGACCGGCGTTTGGAACGTAGTCGTGGAGCAGGGCGTTCGCCGGGGCGCGGCCGAGCCGCGCCGCGGGCCAGTAGTCCCTCAGGCGCGTCTGCGGCGCGCGCCGGCGCGAATCGAAAACCCACCAGGGGACAGGGCCGGCGTTGGGCCGCAGCGTCCAGCGTTCGCCGCTGGCCATATCGGCGAAGGCGATCCCCTCGGGCGCGACCTCGCGCCATTGCGGGCGCGCGCCGATCGCCTCGATCGCCGCCATGGCCGAGCGCCAGCTCGACAACACAAGGCCATCGCCGCCGTCGACGGTTATGGCGGTCGCATCGTCGAAGAACGATCGACGTCGGCCGCCCGCCTGCGCGGCGCTTTCGTGCACGACGATATCCGCGGCCGACGTCGTCGCAAGATGGACCGCCGCCGAGAGTCCGGAAAATCCTGCGCCGATGACGTGGACGGTTGGGCGCCTCATCATGCTTTTCCACCACCGACCGCGAACGAAATCCGCGCTTGAAAGTCTCGGCGCGACACGGCGAATCACTCGCTCAGCAGTACGAAGCAGACCGCTCGCGCGAAACTAGCCGCGCTCCGGCGCAGGCGCAACGCGCTGTTTCGCGCTCTTGACATGGCGAGCAAGCCGAGCGAGCATCTTGACCGATTGGTCAGGATTTTTCGAGACCGTGCTCGGCGCGCCGCGCCGCAGGAGAGCCGCAATGGGAATCGTCTCCGAACCGCCTGGAATCGCCGACGTTGCGCCGGGCCGCCTCGACCGCGCGACGCTGGAGGCCAATTTCGTCGACCTGCATCCGCCGCTCGGCGCGCATGAAGCAAGGGTCGAAGCCGACCGCTGCTACTTCTGTTTCGACGCGCCGTGCCAGCACGCGTGCCCGACGTCGATCGACGTTCCCTTGTTCATCCGCCAGATCGCCGCCGGCAATACGCTCGGCGCCGCGGCCACGATCCTCGGCGCCAACATCATGGGCGGCATGTGCGCGCGCGTCTGTCCGACCGAGACGCTGTGCGAAGCGGCCTGCGTGCGCGAGGCGGCGGAGGGCAAGCCGGTGCGCATCGGCCTGCTTCAGCGCCACGCCGTCGACGCGCAGATGGAAGCCGGCCAAACCCCGTTCACCCGCGCGGCGCCGACCGGCAAGCGCGTCGCCGTCGTCGGCGCAGGGCCGGCGGGCCTCGCCTGCGCGCATGCGCTCGCGCTCGCCGGGCACGAGGCGACGATCTTCGAGCGGCGCGAGAAGCCGGGCGGCCTCAACGAATACGGCATCGCCGCTTATAAGACGCCGAACGGCTTCGCCGCCAAGGAGGCCGCGTTCATCCTTTCGATCGGCGGCATCACGCTCAAGCATGGCCTCGCGCTCGGGACCGACCTTTCGCTCGACGCGTTGCGCCGCGACTATGACGCGGTGTTCCTCGGCGTCGGCCTCGGCGCGACCAACAAGCTCGGCCTGCCGGGCGAAGGCGAGACCGCCAACGTGATCGACGCGGTCGAATACATCGGCGAGCTTCGCCAAGCCGCGAACCTTTCCGAGCTGCCGGTCGGACGGCGCGTCGTCGTCATCGGCGGCGGCATGACCGCGGTGGACGTCGCGGTGCAGTCGAAGCGCCTCGGCGCCGACAGGGTGACGATCGTCTATCGCCGCGGCCTCGAACAAATGAAAGCAGGCCGATTCGAGCGGGAGCTCGCGCAGACCAACGGCGTGCTCATTCGCGCCTGGGCGCGCCCGGTCGCTCTGGAAAGTCACGGCGGCGCGGTGAGCGGCGTCCTCTTCGAGCGCACGCGCGAAGAGGGCGGAGAGCTCATCGGCGCTGGCGGCGCCTTTCGCATCGAGGCCGACGCGGTCTTCACTGCGATCGGCCAGAAAAGCGCGCCCGAAGCGTTTGCCGGCGCGGGACTTCGATGCAGCCCGGATGGGCGCATTGTCGTCGACGGCGAACGACGCACCAGCCTTGCCGACGTTTGGGCCGGCGGCGATTGCATAGTGGGCGGGCGCGACCTGACGGTCAGCGCCGTCGAAGACGGCAAGCAGGCGGCGCGCTCGATCGACGCGGCGTTGAAATCCAAGGCCCAGAGTTGAAGGAGCGCGAAATGGTCGATCTCAGCGCCAGTTTCGTCGGCATCAAGTCGCCCAATCCGTTCTGGCTCGCCTCGGCGCCGCCGACCGACCGCAAGATCAATGTCGAGCGCGCTTTTCGGGCCGGCTGGGGTGGCGTCGTATGGAAGACCCTCGGCGAGGAGGGGCCAGCCGTGGTCAACGTTTCCGGCGCGCGCTACGGCGCTCTGCACGGCCCCGACCGACGGGTGATCGCGCTCAACAACATCGAACTGATCACCGACCGCGATCTCGAGATCAACTTGCGCGAAATCAAGGAGGTCAAGCGCGAATGGCCCGACCGAGCGCTGGTGGTTTCGCTGATGGTTCCGTGCGAGGAGGAATCCTGGCGGAAGATCCTCGCCCGGGTGGAAGAAACGGAGTGCGACGGGGTCGAGCTGAATTTCGGCTGCCCGCATGGCATGTCCGAGCGCGGCATGGGCTCGGCCGTCGGCCAAGTCCCCGAATACATCGAGATGGTGACGCGCTGGTGTAAGGCCCATACGCGCATGCCGGTCATCGTCAAGCTGACGCCCAACATCGCCGACATCCGGCACCCCGCCCACGCCGCCAAGCGCGGCGGCGCCGACGCGGTCTCGCTCATCAACACCATCAATTCGATCATGGGCGTCGATCTCGACGCGATGGCGCCGGCGAACCCGATCGACGGCAAGGGGACGCACGGCGGCATGTGCGGTCCGGCGGTCAAGCCGATCGCGCTGTCGATGGTGTCGGAAATCGCGCGCGATCCGAAAACCGCGGGACTGCCGATCTCGGGGATCGGCGGCGTGACGACGTGGCGCGACGCCGCCGAGTTCATCGCGCTGGGCGCCGGCAACGTGCAGGTGTGCACGGCCGTGATGACCTACGGTTTCAAGATCATCGACGAGCTGACCACAGGCCTGAAGGCTTTCATGGCGGCCAAGGGCTATCGCAGCATCGACGATTTTCGCGGCCGCGCCATACCCAACGTGACCGACTGGCAATTCCTCAATCTCAATTACGTCGCCAAGGCCGAGATCGATCAGAGCCTGTGCATCAAATGCGGACGCTGCCACATCGCCTGCGAGGACACTTCGCATCAGGCGATCTTCCCGGCGATCAACGGCGAGCGCAAGTTCGTGGTCAACGACGCAGAATGCGTGGGCTGCAACCTCTGCGTTCTGGTTTGCCCGGTCGAGAACTGCATCAAGCTCGTCCACAAGACGGAGGGCGTCGACCCCCGCACGGGTCTCGACTATGCGCAACCGCCGCGCAACTGGACTGCGCACCCCGACAATCCCGCGGTGAAGGCGCCGGCTGAATAGCGCCCCGCCGCCCCTGCGTCCCGCGCCCGCGTGTCGAAAATGTCGCGGGCTCGTCATGTTGCTCTCAGCCGGGAAGGCGATAGGCTGGTCGCTTAGCCAGGGGGCGGAGTATGTCACATACGTCGCGAAGACCAGCCCATCGAAATGGAATTCGCGCCAAGTTGAAAGTCCTCACAGCGGCGGCGCTGCTGTCGGCCCTGGCGCCATCGGGCGTAGCGTTCGCCGGCGACCCCAATCCTGTTCCTCTCGTCCCGAAGGGCGATCCCGCGATGAACGCGGCCTTCGCCCACGCGGCGGCGACCCTCGACGATTTTCTCGCCAAATGGCGCCATCCGCCGCCGGGCGCGGAGCAGTTTTCCGTCAAGATCGGCTTGCAGGACACGCCCAGCGCTCCCGGCTACACCGTCGTCAGGCCGGGCGCGCCCGGCGCGATCGAGTGGTTCTGGACCGATAATCTGCGCGTCGACGGGACAGGATTTTCCGCTCAGCTCAGCAACGACCCCGAACGCGTGCGCAACGTCTCATTCGGCCAAACCGTCCGTTTCACCCGTGAGGATATCGGCGACTGGATGTATTGGCAGAACGGCAAAATTGTCGGCAACGCGACAGCCTGCCCGGCGCTCGCGCACGCCACGGCCGAAGATCGCCGCCAGATGAAGGAACAGTACGGGCTCGTTTGCGATTAGGGCGAAGCGTGGGCGAAAATATCCATCTCGGCGAAGCCAGCGAGGTCGAGGCGCACGCGCTCGGGAAGGTAGGCGAACGCCGCCCGCGCGAGCCCGTCGCGGCCCTCGCGCGTCAGCATCGCATCGAGCTTGTCGCGTAGCGCGTGCAGGTAGAGCACGTCTGAAGCCGCATAGGCGAGCTGGGCCTCGCTCAACGCCTCGGCGCCCCAGTCCGAGGACTGCTGCTGCTTGGATATCTCGACCCCGATGAGCTCGCGCGTCAGGTCCTTCAGGCCGTGTCGATCGGTGTAGGTGCGCGCGATCTTGGAGGCGATCTTGGTGCAATAGACCGGCGCCGGCATCACGCCGAAAGCGTGGCATAAGGTCGCCATGTCGAAGCGGCCGAAATGAAAGAGCTTGAGCACGTTCGCGCCAGCGAGCATCTTTTCCAGATTGGGCGCGCGCGTCTGTCCGGGCGCGATCTGGACGATCTCGGCGTCGCCGTCGCCGCGCGAAAGCTGCACCACGCAGAGCCGGTCGCGGCTGACTTCCAGGCCGAGCGTTTCGGTGTCGATGGCGACGACGGGGCCGAGATCGAGACCGTCGGGAAGATCGCCCTTATGGAAGCGAATGGTCATTGTCTGCGCATAGCGGCGCGCTCAATCCGGGTCAAGTCGGTCAAATTCCCGCATACCATTCATAACCGCGATCTTCCCAGAATCCGCCTCGCCCGCCGCCCAGGGCGGCGAAGCTCTCGATCGCCTCGATGCGCATGACGTATTTGGCCATTTTGTAGCCGAGCTGACGTTCGACGCGCAGCCGCAGCGGCGCGCCGTGCTCGACGGCGAGCGGCGCGCCGTTCATTTCGTAGGCGAGAATCGTTTGCGGGTGGTAGGCGTCGATAAGATCGATTGTCTCGTAATAGAGGCCTTCCTCTCCCAAATCCCGCCCGAGATCGTCGGCGCAGAAGAACGCGATGTAGCGCGCCGACGGCTTGAGGCTCGCGGTGTCGAGCACCGCGGCGAGCGGCGCGCCCGTCCATTGCCCGATGCAACTCCAGCCTTCGACGCAGTCGTGACGTGTGATCTGCGTGCGCGAAGGCATTGCACGCAAATCGGCCAGCGAAAGCGCGAGCGGCTTGTCGACCAGGCCGCCGACTTCGAGCCGCCAATCGACAAAATGCGCGTTGCGCGCCGCGACGTAGGCGGGATCGTCGGGATCGGTGGAGCCGTTGGGCCTGAAATAGCCCGAAATGTCGGCGTGCGGATATTCGGGCGCGAGCGCTTGGCGCGGCGCCAACAGAGCGCGCTGCACGGCTCGGTTCAGCGTCTCGGCCGAGTCGAGGAGCGACATCACGCCGGGCGAGCGCGAATCGAGGTTGCATCCGGATAGCGCGAGCGCGCCGCCTCCCGCGACCGTCCCCAGGAGGACTTGGCGACGGCTGAGGGGCTTATCACGCGTCATGGGTTTCCTCCTTGATGCGATAGCGGCCGGTGATCATCGCGACCATGTTGTTGCGGACGCCGGAGACCAGCGCCATCGTCACGTGCACGACGACGAAAGCGACGAGGTACGTCGCCAAGAGAAAGTGGATCGTGCGCGCCGTCTGGCGGCCGCCGAACAGATCGAGCAGCCAGGGAAACGCCGCGTCCATCGCCGGCGACATCGTCAGCCCGGCGAGCACGAGGATCGGCAGTGCGACGACGACGCTCAGGTAGGCGAGCTTCTGCAACACGTTGTAGCGCAGCGCCGCGTCGCCTTTCGGAAACTTCAGGCGCAAGTGATCCCACGCGGTTCGCGGGATCGAGCGCAATTCGGCACGATCGGGAAGAAGATCGCGAATGTGCCGGCGCGCGAACAAGTTGACGACGTATACCAGGCCGTTGACGACGAGAATCCAGGCGAAGAAGAAGTGCCAGCGGCGCCCCATCGCCAGATCCTGGTCGGCCGGAAGGGTCGCCCAGGACGGAAAGCCGCGCTCCTCGAGATCGCCGCCTGGTCCCCGCGAGACGCCGAAGAGCCCGGTCGTGTCGAACGAATGGCCCCACAGCGTGGTGACGCCGGAGACCGCGCCGTCGGCGCTCTCTCGCGCGCTCATCGAGAAGAACGGGTTGCGGAAGTTCGTCGCCGCGCCCCAGCTGAGCGCCGGACGGGCGTTGAAAATTTGCAGCCCGCTCATCAGCATCACGAGGATGCAGACCGCGTTGACCCAGTGGCACACCCGGACCAGCAGGGAGTGCCGAACGACGACGCGCGCGCCGGCGGCGGCGGGCGCAGCGGACGCAGAGCGGGCAAAGGCCATGACAAGTCTCCCGCCCTTGCGGCGCGCTCTTGATGTACGCGCCGACGTCGCGAAAGTTTCTCGAGAGCCATTCTAATTTTCATTTGGTGATTTTTTTGGGCGCTGCCCGAACGACCCTGCCCCGGCCAATGTCCGCTTCGCCTGTCGCGGAGCGCGCGACTGGTTGCGCGAAGGGGGCGCGCCATCTTACAAGCGCGCGATGACGACCGCGCCCGGAGCGCCAAGCGCAATGAAATTCGCACCGGCGGGAGGCGACCTCGCCGTTCCGCTGCATGTCGTGACCGGCTTCCTCGGCGCCGGCAAGACCAGTTTGATCAACCGCTTGCTGCGCGCGCGCGAACTCGCGGACGCGCTGGTGATCGTCAACGAATGGGGAGAGGTCGGGCTCGATCATCTGTTGTTCGAGGCGATCGAGGGCGAGGTGATCGTCATGCCATCGGGCTGCCTGTGCTGCACCTTGCGCGGCGACCTCGTCGATTGCTTGCACGAGCTGCTCGTCCGCCGCGACGATGGGGCGCTTGCGCCCTTCCCGAGGATTGTCCTGGAGACGAGCGGCCTTTCCGATCCGACGCCGATCCTGCACGCCTTGATCGCCGACCCGGTTCTGTCGCGCCGGACGACGCTCGCGGGCGTCACCACGCTCGTCGACGCCGTCAACGGCGAGGCGCCGCTCGACGCCCACCGAGAGGCGCGGCGACAAGTCGCGCTCGCCGACCGCATCGCGCTGACAAAGAGCGACCTCGTCGCAGGGCCGGACCGCGCGGCGCGCCTGGCGCGGCTGCGCGCGATGCTCGAGGCCGTCAATCCGGTCGCGCCGATCCTCGACGCCGCGGCCGGCGAATTCGGGCTCGACGCATTCCTCGCCGAGCCGCTCGATTTCCCCGCTCGCGCCGGCGGCGCGGACGCAAGCGTCCATGCCGGTTCGATCCGCGCCTACGCCTTCGCCGCCCCCGATCCGGTCGGCGCGCCCGCCTTCGCGCGCTTCCAGAGCCTGCTGCATGCGATGCTCGGGCCGCGGCTGTTGCGCATCAAGGGCCTTGTCGCGCTCGCCGAGCATCCGGATCAACCGCTGGTCGTCAACGGCGCGCAACACGTCTTTCACGCGCCGCGCCGCCTCGATGTCTGGCCGGACGGCGACCGCGCGACGCGGGTCGTGGTCATTGTCGACGGTGTCGAGCGCGCGGTCGTCGACCGACTGTGGCGGGCGTTGTCCGGCGTTCCGCAAATCGATGCGCCCGATCTCGCGGCGCTCGTGGAAAATCCGTTGGCCCCGCGCCCCGGCGGGCTGCTAGGCTAGGGCGCCGCCCCGAGGAGGCAAAAGATTCGAGGCGCGGCTTGTCATTTCAGCAATCTCGTTCATAGATGAACTATCGCGATGGTGATCGCCGTGGGGGAGTGAGCGCCGGCATGCTGGCTCGATTGAAGAGCGAAATCGTCTATGCAAAAGGCATCTTTCGCGCTTTGACGCGAACGAGGCGGGTCGTCGAGACGCCGACTCGAACGATCGGCGACTATCTCGAGCGTTGGGCCGCGGACTATGCGGACAGGCCCGCCCTCATCGGCCAGAACGAGTCCTTCACCTATCGCGAGCTCGAAGCGCGCGCCAACCGCTACGCCCGTTGGGCGCTGGCGCGCGGACTGCGAAAAGGCGACGCGGTCTGCCTGATGATGCCGAACCGGCCGGAATATCTCGCGATCTGGATGGGCTTCGCGCGTGTCGGCGTGGCGACGGCGCTGATCAACACCAATCTGGCCGGTCCATCGCTCGCCCACTGCGTCGCCATCGTCGGCGCCAAGGCGGCCCTCGTCGATGCCTCTCTGAGGCCGCAATGGGCCGGCGCGCAAGAGCATCTCAGCGCCGATCTCGCTGTTTTCGCCCACGGCGACGCCGCGAGCGGCGAAAAGCGCGTCGACGAGGAAGTCGAAGCTTTCAGCGCGGCGCCGCTTGCCGCGCACGAGCGTCCGGCGCTGACGATCGACGACAGTGCGCTCTTCATCTTCACCTCGGGCACGACCGGACTGCCCAAGGCGGCGCGCATCACCCATTCGCGCGTGTTGCGCGTCATGTTCGCGTTCGCCGCCGCGGCGAACGCGAGCGCCGATGACCGCCTATACAATTGCCTGCCGATGTACCATTCCAACGGCGGCGTGATCGCGAGCGGCGTCGCTCTTTCCGTCGGCGGCTCGTGCTACATCCGCGAGCGCTTTTCGGCGAGCGAATTCTGGAACGATGCGATCCGGCACGACTGCACGCTGTTCATCTACGTCGGCGAACTGTGCCGCTATCTTCTCAATACGCCGCCGGGCCCAAACGATCGCGCGCATCGGATCCGTCTGTGCGTCGGCAATGGGCTGCGGCCGGATATCTTTTCGGCGTTCCGGGAACGTTTCGGCATTCGCGACGTGCTCGAATTCTACGCGGCGACCGAAGGCAACGTCGTGCTGTTCAACTTCGATTCGCATCCGGGCGCGATCGGCCGCCTGCCGGGATGGGCCGCCAAGCGGTTTCCGGTCAAGACCGTCGCCTTCGACGTCGACGAGGGGGTCGAGAGGCGCGACGCGCGGGGGCGATGCATCGAATGCGGGGTCGACGAGCCGGGCGAGCTGCTTGCCGAAATCCTGCAAGATCCCAAGCAGCCCGCCGCGCGCTTCGACGGCTACGCCGATCCGGCCGCCACGAAGGCAAAAATCTTGCGCGACGTCTTTCGTCCTGGCGACGCCTGGTTCCGCACCGGCGACCTCGTCAGGCGCGACGCGCGCGGCTATTACTATTTCGTCGACCGCATCGGCGACACCTTTCGCTGGAAGGGCGAGAACGTCTCGACGACCGAGGTCGCCGAGACGATCGCGACGTTCCCCGGCGTGCTGGAGGCGATCGTCTACGGCGTCGCGGTTCCTGCCCACGACGGGCGCGCCGGCATGGCGGCGCTCGTCATCGACAATATCGCGGCTTTCGATCTGGCGGGTCTGCGCGCGCTGATCATCGAGCGCCTGCCCATCTATGCGCGCCCCGTGTTCCTGCGTTTTCGCCCCAAGCTCGATCTTACCGGAACGTTCAAGCCGAAAAAGACCGAGCTGGTCGCGCAAGGGTTCGATCCCGAGCGGGCGCACGATCCGATCTACTTTGACGATCGCGGCCAAGGCGTCTATTGCCGAGTCGACGCGGATTTCATCGCTGGCGTCGAGGCTGGAGCGATCCAATTGTGACGGAGCCAAGGGCCGGCGAAACGGTCTTTGTCGAGACGCCGAACCCACGCGATCTCACGCGCTATGAAGCGGCGTGGCTGGGCCTTGCCGCGCGCGCCACGCAGCCCAACGTTTTCGCCGAGAGCGCCTTCCTCATGCCCGCGCTCGCACGCTTGGCTCCGCTGGGTCGGGTCGTCACGCTGCTGGCATGGAGCGACGCGGCGCGCACGAGCCTGATCGGCTTGGCCGTGATGGAGTTTCCGCGCCTGCCGCTCGGATTGGCGCGCGTCTGGCGCAGCGAACAGGCAGGATTCGCGTCGATCGTCCTCGATCGCGACGCGGCGGAGCGAGCGCTGAGCGCGATCGTCGCCTGGTTGCGGCGCGAACGGCGCGGCGTCCGCGGACTGGTGCTGCCGTTCGTGGAGGCGAACGGCCCGATCGCCCGGGCCGTCAAGGCCGTCGCCGAACGAGAATCGCTGCGATTGGCGACGATCAATCAGCGGCGGCGCGCCGCATTGCCGGCAGGGCCGACTTCCCGCTTCGAGGCGGGCCTCGACAAGAGGCGCCGCAAGGAATGGGCGCGCCAACGCCGGCGCCTGGAAGAGCGCGGCCGCGTGGAAGCGACGGCCGCCGCCGACCCCGACGCCGTCGAAGCGTTTCTGGCGCTCGAACAACGCGGATGGAAGGGCGCGCGGGGCACCGCGCTCGGCGCCGACGCGGCGCGCGCCGCGTTTACGCGCGAGATGCTCGCAGGGTTCGCGGAGCGCGGCCAGCTCAGCGTGCATCGCCTCGCGCTCGACGGCGAACCGATCGCCATCGGCCTTGTGCTGCGCTCGGGCGATCGCGCCTTCTATTGGAAGACCGCCTATGACGAGCGCTTCGCCGAATACTCGCCGGGTTTGCAGCTGACGCTCGAGCTGTCGCGCCGGCTGGAGCGCGAGCCGGGTCTTGCGCTGATCGATTCCTGCGCGATTTCCGACTACCCGATGATCGACCGGCTGTGGCGCGCGCGACTCGATGTTGCGGATCTCGCGCTCGCGCTGCGCGCCGGCCCGGCGCGCGGCTTCGCGCTGGGAATCGCCGCAATCGACGCGAAACGCCGGTTGCGGGAGTTCGCCAAGCGCGCGATCAACCCGTTGCTCGGACGCAAACGCTCCTGAAGCCGGCGCTCGTCGAGGGGACGCGGGGCCGATTGCGCCCGGCGGAAACGGCCGGCGCCGCGTCAATCACGTTAATAAGCAGTGAAAATTGTGTTATATCCGCGTCACAGCCGTCCCGTAACGACGAAGTGAGCGGTTCCGCCGCCCGACCCGCGGGGGAAGGGCTGGCGCCGGGGAAGCCGTTCGCGTAAATGTTCGCGGGCTTGGGAAAGAATCGGTAAACTAGTGTTCTTTATGGTAAGCGACTTCTGAATCAGGGGCTATGGGCGCGGGATGATGGGCAGGATTCTCACGATTGGCGCGGCGTTGTTGGCCGGCGCGTTTTTGACCGGTTGCGCTCCCATCGGTTCGCCGATGGCCGTCGACACCAAGTTGACGCCTCGCGACAAGACGATGATGGCGCTCGCTCCGCCCGAGGAATGGTCGATCCCGATCCAGCGCAATCACGTCGTCGACCCGACCGGTGAGCCGCCCGGAACGATCGTCGTCGACACCGGGTCGAAGCACCTCTACTTCGTGCTGCCGGGCAGGCAGGCGATCCAATACCAGGTCGCGACCGGCGCGGAAGCCTACGGCTGGACCGGCCGCGCCAGCGTCGGCCACATGGTCGAATGGCCGCAGTGGATGCCGACCGCCTCGATCATGCAGCGTTGGCCGGAATTCAAGGTCTATCTCTCGCACGGCCCGCTCGCCGGCGCGTACGACAACCCGCTGGGCGCGCGCGCTCTCTATCTCTATCAAGGCAATCGCGACACGCTCTATCGGATTCACGGCACCAACGAGCCGGAGGAAATCGGCCAGGCCGTTTCTTCGGGTTGCATCCGCATGCGCGATCTTGACGTAATCGACCTCTACAGTCGCGTTCACGTCGGCACCCCGGTCGTGGTGAAATAATAGCCTCGCCGGCCCGGCGCGCGTCCCTTGAGCATGGCTTGAGGGACGTTTGGCGCTTTGGAGAGGAGATCCGAGGATGATTTCGCCAGTCAAAACGCTGGTCACCGCGACCGCGGTCAACACCGGCGGCCGCAATGGCCATTCCGAAACCACCGACAAGTCGGTCAGCGTCGATCTTTCCGTGCCCAAGGGAATGGGCGGTCCCGGCAAGCCGGGGACGACGACGCCGGAGCACCTGTTCGCGGCGGGCTACGCCGCCTGTTTCGGCGGCGCGCTCGATTTCGTCGCGCACAGCCACAAGAAGAACGCCGCCGGGGCGAGCGTGACCTGCTCGGTCGGCGTCGGTCCGCGAGAGGCGGGCGGCTTCGGCATCGTCGTGAAGCTGCGCGTCGTCGATTCCACGCTGCCGCAGGCCGAACTCGAGCAATTCGTTCGCGAGGCCCACGACGATATTTGCCCCTACTCGCACGCTACGCGTGGCAACGTCGCGATCGATTTCGAGGTCGTGGGCGGCTAGCGTCCGGGCTCGCGGGGCCGCGGCCCCGAGGGATTGACGGGAAGTCGACGCGCGGCGCGGAACCCTCGGCTTGCAATTTGGCGGCGAAGCCTTCAGATTCTCGCGCACCGAGACAAGGCGGCGCTCAGCGTCGAGACATTTGTCCGCGATCATCGGGAGGCCGGCCATAGACGACAGACCGAGCGCCGCGCTCGATTCCCTTTCGTCGGTTGCGCTCGCCGATCGATTCGATCTGACGAAATCGCGCGTGCTGCTCAGCGGCGCGCAGGCGATCGCGCGGCTGCTTCTGGCGCAGAAGGAACGGGATCGGCGCGCCGGTCTCGAAACCGGCGGCTTCGTCTCCGGCTACCGCGGTTCGCCGGTCGGCGGGCTCGATCAGCAATTCCTCAAGATGGCGGACCAACTCGCCGCCAACGACATCCATTTCGAGCCTGGCCTCAACGAAGAACTAGCGGCGACCGCGATCTGGGGAACGCAGCAGGCGGAGCTGCGCGGCGAAGGCCGTTTCGACGGCGTTTTCGCGCTGTGGTACGGCAAGGGTCCAGGCGTCGACCGCAGCGGCGACGCATTCCGCCATGCCAATCTCGCGGGAACGTCGCGCCATGGCGGCGTCATCGCGCTGATGGGCGACGATCCGACCGCCGAATCTTCGACCACCGCACACCAATCGGAATTCGCGTTCGTCGATGCGATGATGCCGGTGCTGTCGCCGGCCGGCGTGCAGGAAATTCTCGATTACGGCGCGCTGGGCTGGGCGCTCAGCCGCTACGCGGGCGTCTGGGTCGGCCTGAAATGCGTCAAGGACACCATCGAATCGACCGCGGTGGTCGACGCGTCGCTCGATCGCGTCGTCGCCGTGGAGCCGAGCGATTTCGCCATGCCGCCGGGCGGCCTGAATATCCGGCGCCACGACGGCGTGCTCGCGCAGGAGGCGCGCCTGCACGAGCACAAGCGCGCCGCCGTCGTCGCCTGGCTCGCCGCCAATCGGCTCGACCGCGTCGTCGCCTCGGGCGGCGCGAACCCTAAGATCGGCGTCGCGACGACCGGCAAGTCCTATCTCGACGTCCGCCAGGCGCTCGATGAACTCGGCGTCGACGAAGCGCGCTGCGACCAACTTGGCCTGCGCCTCTACAAGCTCGGCTGCGCCTGGCCGATCGAACCGGCCGGCCTCAGACAATTTGCCGACGGCCTGTCGTTGATCGTCGTCGTCGAGGAAAAGCGCGCGCTCGTCGAAACGCAATTGCGCGAAGAGCTTTACGGCGCGCCGCATCAGCCCGTGGTCGTCGGCAAGCGCGATGAAGCGGGGCGATGGCTGTTTCCCGCCAAGGGCGCGCTCGACCCCCAGGACATTGCGATCGCGATCGGCGAACGGCTGTTGAAATTCAGTCGCAACCCCGATCTCGAGGCGGCGCTGGCGCGCGTTCGCGCCACTCGCGCCGAACTCGCCGACATCAAGGAGGCGGCTTCGCGCGCGCCCTATTTCTGCTCGGGCTGTCCGCACAATCGTTCGACCCTGGCGCCCGAGGGCGCCCGCGCCTATGCCGGCATCGGTTGCCATTTCATGGCGCTGTTCATGGACCGCAACGTCGAAGGCTTCACCCAGATGGGCGGCGAGGGCGCCAACTGGGTCGGCGAATCGCACTTCTCCAAGCGCCGCCACGTGTTCCAGAACCTCGGCGATGGCACCTACAATCATTCCGGCGCGCTCGCGCTGCGCTGGGCGATCGACGCGAAAGTCAACATCACTTACAAGATCCTGTTCAATGACGCCGTGGCGATGACCGGCGGCCAGCGCCACGAAGGCGGGCTCAACGTTCCCCAAATCGCGCGCCAGGTCGCCGCCGACGGCGCCAAGCGCGTCGTCGTCGTCGCCGACGACGTCGACAAGTATCCGCCGGACGCGCAATGGCCGGCGGGCGTGAGCATCCGTCCGCGCGACGACTTGATCGACGTCGAGAAGGAGCTCAGCGCGGTCGAAGGCGCGACGGTGCTGATCTACGATCAGACCTGCGCCGCCGAAAAGCGTCGCCGGCGCAAACGCGGCCAATATCCGGATCCCGACAAGCGCGTCTTCATAAACGAACGCGTCTGCGAAGGTTGCGGCGATTGCGGCGTCAAGTCGAACTGCGTTTCGGTCCAGCCGCTGGAAACGGAATTCGGGCGCAAACGCCGGATCGACCAGTCGAACTGCAACAAGGATTATTCCTGCGCCGAGGGCTTCTGTCCCTCGTTCGTCACGATCGAGGGCGCGCGGCCGAAGGCGGCGCTCGCCAACGCGGTCGCGGCGCCGGAAGTCCCCGAGCCGATCCGGCGCGAGATCGGCGAGCGGCCATACGCGATCCTGGTCGCCGGCGTCGGCGGGACCGGCGTCGTCACCGTCGGCGCGATCCTCGCCATGGCCGCTCACCTCGAAGGCAAGGGCTGCGGCGTCATCGACATGGCGGGTCTGGCGCAGAAGGGCGGGGCGGTGTTCAGCCACGTCCGAATCGCGCGCCGCCCTGAGGACATCCACGCCATCCGCGTCGGCGCGGGCGAGGCCGATCTGATCCTCGGCGGCGATCTCGTGGTCTCCGGCGCCAAAACCGCCCTCGCCGCAATGCGCGGCGGCAAGACCGGCGTCGTCGTCAACAGCGCCGAGGTCTTCCCCGGCGACTTCACCCACAATCCGGACTTCTCGTTGCCCGCCGAGCGGGTCAAGCAGTCCATCCAGTCGCGTTGCGGCGGCGGGGCGCGGTTCGTCGACGCCAGCGCGGCGGCGAGCGCGCTCACCGGCGCTGCGATCGGCGCCAACATGTTCCTCATCGGCTACGCTTATCAGTCCGGCTATCTGCCGCTCTCCGCCGCGGCTCTGCGCCGCGCGATCGCGCTCAACGGCGAAGCGACCGCGATGAACTTGGCCGCGTTCGATTGGGGGCGCGCGGCGGCGGCCGACCCCGACCGCCTGAGGCCGTATGTCGAGCCGAGCGTGTCGCGTCCGCCCGAGGATCAAGGCCTCGCGGCGCTGGTGGCGCGCCGCGCCGCGTTTCTCGCCGCCTATCAGAACCGCCGTTACGCCGAGCGTTATCGCGCGGCGGTCGAGGCGCTCGCGCGCGCCG